>MEQV01000282.1:10502-18057 GCA_001770355.1 Betaproteobacteria bacterium RIFCSPLOWO2_02_FULL_62_17 | reverse complement strand
GGCTCGCCTACAAGGACGTGAAGGGGATTCCTGCGCCGAATGTGTTCCGCCAGGCCGAGGACTTCAAGGCCGGCAAGATCGACGTGCTGTTCTTCGCAATGGGCTCGCCGCAGGTAAAGGAAGCCGCGGCAGCACTGGGCGGGCTGCGCGTGTTGGATGTGGATGCGTCACCCGCGGCGGTTAAACGCATCGATGACGTCCTCCCTGGCGCCTATGTCATCAACGTTTCGCCATCGCCGGCCACGGACGGCGTCACCAAGCCGACCAACCTGATCGCCTTCGACATGAACCTGAATACCTCGGCCAAGGTGCCGGATGACACCATCTACCGCGTCACCAAGGCGCTGTACGAGAACAAGAAGGATCTGATGGGCACTTTCCCGCCGTTTGCGCTGTTCGACCCGCAGATGATGAGCAAGATCCAGATCGGCATCGAATTCCACCCGGGAGCGATCCGGTTCTACCGCGAAGCCGGCCTGTGGCCGCCGCGCGCCGCGCCTTCGGCGAGTGCTTCGGCCAAAGGGGCGGACGCGGCGAAGAAAAAATAGCGCGGCGCGGCTCCCTCACGCATCCAGGGTGCGCCCCTCCCGCAGCAGCTTTTCGAACTCCTCGGCAGGCAGCGGCCTGCTGAACAAGTAGCCCTGCTTTTCGTCGCATTGAAGGAAGCGGAGGAACTCCAGTTGCTCCTTGGTTTCAACGCCTTCGGCAATGACCCTGAGATTCAGGTCGTGCCCCAGGTTGATGACCGCCCGCACGATGGCGGCGCCGTCCGAGTCGCTCGCGATATCGTGTACGAAGGATTGATCTATCTTCAGCCGATCGATGGGAAACCGCTTTAGGTAGCTCAACGAGGAGTATCCGGTTCCAAAATCGTCGACCGAAAGCGTCACTCCCATCGACTTCAGGCGTTGCAGCAAGGTGATGACTTCCTCGGCATCGTGCATGATCACGCTCTCGGTGACTTCCATCTCCAGATAGCGCGGCTCCAGGCCGGTTTTGGCAAGTATTTCGGCAACCGTATCGGCCAGGTTTTTCTCCCTGAACTGCCGCGCGGAGATGTTTACCGCGACGGTGATGGGCGGCAGGCCGGCGTCCTGCCAGGCCTTGTTCTGGGCGCACGCGGTGCGCATCGCCCATTCGCCGATGGCGACAATCAGGCCCGTCTGCTCCGCCAGGGGAATGAATTTCGCCGGCGACACTAGGCCCATGTTCGGATGCTGCCAGCGAATCAGGGCCTCCGCGCCGAAAACCCGGTTGCTGCGCAGATCCACCTGCGGCTGGTAGTGCAGCACCAGTTCCCCGCGCTCCAGCGCGCGGCGCAGCCAGCTCTCCAGCACCAGGCGCTCGTTCACGCTTGAGTTCATCTCGGCTGTATAAAACTGGAAAGTATTGCGGCCGATGTCCTTGGCGCGATACATGGCGATCTCGGCGTTCTGCAACAGCGTCTCCACCTTGTCGCCGTCCCCGGGATAGGACGCGATCCCCACGCTCGCGGTCACGAAAAACTCCCGCTCGCCCACCAGGAACGGCTTGACGAATACCGCCATGATCCGTTGAATCTGGGTTGCGATGATTTTCTCGTCGTCCCGGTCGCCCAGCACCAGGACAAACTCGTCGCCCCCGATGCGGGCCACGGTATCCACTTCGCGCAGGCAGGACCTGAGCCGCTCCCCCACCAGGCGCAGCATGTTGTCCCCCACCGCGTGTCCGAGACTGTCGTTGATGACCCTGAAATTGTCGACATCGATGAACACCAGCGCCATGCCGTGGCCGTGCCGCCTGGCGCGAACGATCGCCGTCGATGTGCGGTCGGAGAGCAGGTTGCGATTCGGCAGTTCCGTCAGGGTGTCGAAATTCGCCCGCCGCGCGAGTTCCTCCTGGTATTTCCTGGTCTCGGTGATGTCGTTTAGGACCGCGACATAATGCGTCACCCGACCATCCTCGTCTCGCACCGGCGCGATGTGCAGATCGTTCCAGTACAGAGTCCCGTTCTTGCGGTAGCCGCGCAGCACCACGTGGCATTGACGCTGCTCCTTGAGCGCGAGGCGCACGGCGTCGAGCTCGGGCTGTTCGACGTCCGTCGCCTGCAGGAAGCCCGGATCGCGGCCCAGGGCCTCGGCGCTCGAGTAGCCGGTGATGCGCTCGAATGCCGGATTGACGTAGATGATCGGCAATTCCGGCTGCCGGTACTCCGAGATGATTATTGCGTTGGTGCTCGATTCGATGGCCCGATCCCGCAGTTTCAGCGCTTCCTGCCCGGCCGTGATCAGATCCAGCCCCCGGCTCATCAGCAGGTACAGCAGCCAGCCCGTCGAGATGATGAAAAACCATCCCGCGAACAATTGCTTCCAGGTGAGCGGTTCCAACTGAAAATCGATGAACAACGCGATCGGGATCCCGCTTTGAAGCAGGATCCACGCGCCCACCAGTACGACGTACAGCACCGTGACTCGCAACGCCATGCGCTTGGCCCGAGTCAGGCTGCCGGTGGCGGCAGGCTGTGTGCGTACTGATTCCTCGGCCATGTCGGCTTTCCCGCCCTGGAGATGGGCACCCATTGTGCCGGAGTTATCCTCAATCCAGTGCGATGTGCCTGAAGTGGCTGTTTCGGCTACGTTTTGGAGGCAGGCTGGGGCGGCGCGCAACCGCAGCAACGCGGCGGGCGTCGCAAGGAAATCGGTGAGGCCTGCGAACTCGAAACAGCCCGGCTGCCCCAACGCCCGCTTAACCGTTGCATTGCGGGTTGAGGAATCCGGGAATAAACTGTCCCGCACTGTCCGACCAAGGAGTGAGCCATGCACAAGCCATTTGTCGTCCCGCCAGAACTGGAGAAAAAACTCGTCGCCCGCCGCGGCAAGCTGCATGCTTACGAATCCTTCAATCCGAAGAAGACCGCCTTGGTGGTGGTCGACATGCAGAACTTTTTCATGGCCGACGGCGAACTGATGGCGGCAAACGGCTCGGCCGATATCGTTCCCAATGTCAATCGCCTGGCGCGCGCGGTGCGCGAGGCCGGTGGCTTCGTGGTCTGGATCCAGGCGCTCGCCGAGGTGCCTGGCACCGATGGCTGGGACCCGTTTCACGCGCTGTTCCATGAGAAGGCGCAAGCGCGCAGGCTGAGTTCCATGAACCTGCACGGCGACGGATTCAAGATGTGGCCGGATATGGAAGTCAAACCCGGGGACGAGCGCGTCATCAAGCGCCGCTACAGCGCCTTCATCCAAGGCGCCTCCAACATCGAGGAAGTGCTGCGCCGCCGAGGCACGGAGATGGTGCTGATCACCGGTGTAGCCACCAACGTGTGCTGCGATTCCACCGGGCGCGATTGCATGATGCGCGGCTTTCCGACCATCATGGTCTCCGACGGCAACGCCTCGTTCACGGAAGACGAGCACCAGGCAGCGCTGCTCAGCTTCATCACTTACTTCGGCGATGTCCAGACCACCGACGAGGTGATCGGACGAATTAAAGCACGGGTCAAAAAAGAAGCCGCAATCGCCTGATAGGCCACGGGGCGATAAAGGTAACGGGGAAAGAGGGGACCCCCTTTCCCTATTCTGAAGCTTTCCGGGGTTACGTGAAGGTTACCTTCAGGTAACCTTCACGTAACTTTAAATCCCATCAGGTTCGCGATCAAATTGCGCTGAATCTGTGAAGTCCCCGCCGCCACCGTCGCCGCGCGGCAATCGCGGAAATAACGCTCCATGTCGAACTCGGCGCTGTAGCCATAGCCGCCCATCACCTGCATCCCCTGGTTGGCCACTTTGACGTAGGCCTCGGACGCGAACAGCTTGGCCATGGTGAGCTCGCGCAGCGCATTCTTGCCCGCCGATACGAGGTAGGCGGCGCGCCACATCAGCGAGCGCGCCGCTTCGACGTCGGTGGCCATGTCGGCGAGCATGTGGGCGATGGCCTGGTTGTTGCCGATCGGTTTGCCGAACTGCCTGCGGTCCTTGGCAAACTGGATGGCGAGATCCACTATTGCCTGCGCCGCGCCCACCGCGCCCGCAGCCGCGGTGACGCGCTCCACCTGCAGTCCCGCCATGACCACGTCCCAGCCCTTGTTTTCACCGCCGATCAGCCGATCGGCCGGCACGCGCACGTCGTCGAAGAACACTTCGTAGGTCCCGGCGCAGCGCCGCCCCAGCATGTCGAGCTTGCGCAGTTTCACCCCCGGGCGGTCGTGCTCCACCAGGAACAGCGACATGCCCTGGCGGTAATGCACCTTGGTGTCGGTCTTGACGTAGACGTTGATGACATTGTTTTTAGCGCCGGCGCTGGTGGCCCAGAGTTTCTGGCCGTTGATGACGTAATCGCCGCCGTCGCGGCGCGCATGGGTGCGCATGGCGCCGATGTCCGATCCGGCATCGGGCTCGGACATGGAGATCGAAAAGCGGATCGTGCCGTCGAGCAGTTTGGGCAGCCAGTATTTTTTCTGTTCTTCCGATGCCTTGTGCACCAGGTTCAGGCCGCAGAAGATATTGCCGCCGTAGCACATGCCGATATCGGCGCTGCGATACGACAACTCCTCGGCAATGATCGCCATGTCGATGACGTTGCCGCCGAGTCCTCCATAGGCTTCGGGAAAGGGCATGCGGAACAGGCCCGCGGCCACCCAGGCATCGTAGAGTTCGTAGGGATAGGCGCGTTCCTTGTCCCATTGCCGCAGTTTTTCGGGGGGCGCGTGCTTGTCCATCAGTTTGCGGATGCTGTCGCGCAGCATGTTCTGTTCTTCGGTGAAGCTCATGTCCATGGCGATTCCTCGGATTGCGGATGGCGTGGAAGGCCGAGGATACTGGAAATGAAACCGCAGTTCAGGTATGGCGGAGGCCAGCCCGCTCGGGTATCGTTGTCGTGGCGTGTGTTGCTGCACATGGCTTCCGGCCACCTTGAAAGGAAGTCCATGATCCGTCGATTGTTGCTCATACCCTTCATCGGACTTGCGCTGACCGTGCCTGCCGCCGCACAGGCGCAGGCCTATCCGGCCAAACCCGTCCGCATCGTCACCGAGTTCATCGCCGGTGCCGGTGGCGATATCAGCATGCGCCTGATCGCGGGGCCGATGTCCGCCGCGATGGGCCAGCCCATCATCATCGAGAACAGCGCCGGGGCAGGGGGCATTGTCGCCACGCAGCAAGTGGCGCGCGCGGCCGCCGACGGCTACACGCTGCTGGCCATCACGCCGACGGTTCCGGTGGTACGGGTGCACCTGGCGAAGGACAATTCCTTCGACGCGCTGAAGGAACTCACGCCCATCAGCACCATGATCGAGCCCTCGATCGTTCTCGTCGCCAATGCGTCGCTCGGCATATCCAATCTGCAGGAACTGATCGATCTGGCGAAGAAATCGCCCGGCAAACTCTCTTACGGCACCAACGGCGTGGGCTCCGGACCGCACCTGGGCACCGAGCGGATCCAGATGCTTGCCGGCATCAGCATGCTGCATGTCCCTTACAAGGCGATGCAGCAGGCGATGATCGACGCAGCCACCGGCCAGATACCGATGTCCTGGGCGCTGGCCGGGCCGATCGCCGCGCAGGTCAAGGCTGCCAAGGTCAAAGTGATCACGCTGCTCAATGAAAAGCGCTATCCGGTCTGGCCGGAGGTCGCGACCATCCGCGAAACGCTGCCTGGATATGGCGCGGTACCGATGTGGACGGGTCTCTTCGGTCCTGCGGGGTTGCCACAGCCTGTCGTTCGCCGGCTGAGCAGCGAATTGCAGAAATCCCTGCAGGATGCCGAGGTGCGCGCCAAACTCGCCAGCGGCGGCACCCAGGCCACCGGCAACACCCCCGAGGAATTCACCGCCATGATCCGCGCCCAGATCGATCTGGTCGGGCGCATCGTGAAATCCGCCGGGATTCAACCCAGCGATTGATTCCTATCTCGAGTCGCCGCGCAAACCAAGTTTTGTCAATCTCGGCAGCACCTCGTCGCGGACATACGGCAGGTACTTCAAGCCATTGACGAAGCCCAGCGCGATACCGTCGATGCCCAGTGCATTCAATTTCTGCATTTCAGAGGCCACCTCATCCGGGCTGCCGATGATCGGGTAGCCGCCGTTGCCGCCGGCCATGCGTTTCCTCAGGCGCGCGATCACCTCGGGCGCGAGGCCGCGGTCGAGGTAGCCGCGGCCGCGCAGCATGGTCTCGACGGCGCCCTCATCGGCGTTTTCGACCGCGTACCAGTGGTAGAACTCCTCGGCTTCGCGGCGCGTGGGGCGGCAGACCACGAAGGCGGTGGTATAGATGCCCACGTCGCGGCCACCGGCGGTGATATCGCGCTTTAACTGGAGCAATTCGGCGGCTGAACTTTCCACGTCGGTGACCGAGGTGAACATGATGTCGGCGTGTTCCATGGCAAAGCGGCGGCCGCGGGGAGAATGGCCGGCGTTGAGGATGGGCGGGTGCGGGCGCTGCATGGGTTTGGGATCGCCCTTGACGCCCTTCAGCTTGAAAAACTCGCCCGGGTAATCGAAGGGCGCATCCTCGTTCCAGATGCGCGTGACGATCTCCAGCCACTCGTCGCCTTCGTCGTAGCGCCGCTCGCTGGAATCCCCGAGGTCGATGCCGAACATGCTGAACTCGTCCTCGTACCAGCCGCAGACGATGTTGAGACCGAAGCGCCCGCCGCCGATGTGATCCACTGTGGCCATCTGCTTGGCGGCCAGCACCGGATGAAACAGCGTGACGTGCACGGTGCCGAACACCTTGATACGGCGCGTTGCGGCGAGCAGTCCGGCGGCCCAGGTAAGCGTCTCGAAGGAGCTGCCGTTGTGGTCGGTCCTGCCGCCGTAGCCGCGCCAGCGTCCCAGCGGCAACATGAAATCGAGATTCGACTCCTCGGCAAGCCGGGCGAGGGCCAGGTTGTTTTCCCAGGATGCGTCCCAGCGCTCCGGGATGAGCGTCGCGGAAAGCGCGCCGGAACAGTTGACGCCAAAGGCGCCGAGAGCGAGCTGATGCGGAGAGATTATCAAAATGGGTAACTTAACTGTCTGGAAAGTCCCGCCAATACTGGCGTGGGATGAAATAAAGTCATGAAATATCGTGGTAAGCGGCGGCCATGCGCGGCTATTCCGGCTTTATGCCCGCGTCCCTCACCACTTTGCCGACGCTGGCGATGTCACGCTTGAGCAGGGCAAGAAACTCCTCGGGCGTATTGAGGATGGCAGCCACGCCGGTCGCCTCGACCTTGTCGCGCAGATCCTGGTCCTTCATCGCGGTGACGATCGCGCCGTGCAGGCGATCCAGCACCGGCCGCGGCAGTAGCGCGGGGCCGAAGAAAGCGATCCAGGTCGGCGGCGGGTCGAAGCCCGGCAGCACTTCGGGCATGTTGGGGACGCTGGGCAACCCGGCGTAGCGTTTCGACCCGATCATCACGAGGATTTTCACCTTGCCCGCCTTGATGTTGGGCATGGCGCCGCCGGCGATCGACACGATGGCAAGCGGCACCTGGCCGGCCACCACGGCAGCGAGCGCCGGCGCGCCGCCCTTGAAGGGCACGTGCACCATGTCGATGCCGGTGAGAATCTTCAGTTGCTCGCCCGACATGTGGG
>MEQV01000282.1:10214-10494 GCA_001770355.1 Betaproteobacteria bacterium RIFCSPLOWO2_02_FULL_62_17 | reverse complement strand
CCCACGCCGTTGTGCGAATAGGAAAGTTTGCCGGGGATTTTCCTGGCCAGTTCAACCAGCTCCTGCACTGAATTGGCCGGCAGCGACGGGTTGGCGAGCAGGTACAGCCAGGACGCCGCGAGCACCGTGATCGGAGTGAAATCGTTGACCGGATCGTAGAGCAGGGTCTTCGACAGCGACTGTACGGTGGCGTGCGTGCCCGGATGGGTGAAGAGAATGGTGTAGCCGTCGGGTGCCGAGCGCGCCACCGAATTCGCGCCGATCTGCCCGCCGGCGCCGG
>MEQV01000282.1:0-10133 GCA_001770355.1 Betaproteobacteria bacterium RIFCSPLOWO2_02_FULL_62_17 | reverse complement strand
CCGGTTCATTGGGAATCACCACTCGAATAGGCTTCGACGGATAGGATGAGGCCGCCTGCGGCAATGCGGGCGCGGACACCGCCATGCCGAATGCGGCGGCAAGTGCGGCAAGCAAGCTTCTGTTCATGTGTCCATCCTCGTCGTTATTGGGCAAGCGCGACCGCATCGATGCGCAAATGGGCATCCAGCGCGCTGGCCAGCGGCGCATCGCCGGACAAGGGGAAGACGGCGGGACGCAGGCGATAACTGGCCGGGTCGAGCCCCGGCAAGGCCGAGCCACCGTCGTTCAGGACGCCCAGAAGATGCCGGCGCAGTTTGACGATCACCACATCGGCCGGCCCGAGGTGTTCGCGCGTGCGGTCGCAGACCGGCCCCATGCTTTCCTGAATCGCCGAGTCCTGCAGCCCCAGCCCGAGAATTCCGGTGAACGATTGGCCGCTTGCCTGCAGTTTGCGATCGACGAGGTAATCGTTGTCCCGGTTGCGCAACGGCCGCAGCGTGCCGGGGACAGTTTCGACATGGATGTAGTGAAAGGACTTCGACCAGGCCATTTCTTCTTCGGTGAGCGCGCGGCGCGGGTGATATTCGACGCCCCAGAGCATGCAGTTCGCGTCGTCCACCGGGACCCAGGCGAGCAGGGTGATGCGGTTGTCCGTGCCCGCGAAGGGCTGAAACATTTTCCAGGATGGCATGAACATCAGCGCGCATTCCCAGTTGAGGCCGCCTTCCGGGTTGTGGCGGCCGCGCCCATAGACAAAACCGTATTCTGTGGGGACGAATTCGTAGCGCGCCGGCAGGCCCCGCACCGCTTCCTTGCCGCGGCCGCTGAAGTAGTTGCTGTTCTGGGTGTCGCCGCGGTGCAGGATCGGCAGGTGCGCGGTATCCCAGCCGCCTTCGTAACCCTGCAGCCAGTTGCTCGCCTGTAATCGGCGCGTGGCGTAGCGGTTGGCCGCGGGCACCTGTGTCCACTCCAGTTCCGGAAACTCGGGCTTCAACTCAGGCGGTCCCATATAGGTCCAGACCACGCCGCCGCGCTCCAGGCACGGGTAGGCAGTGAGTGCCACCCTGCGTTTGTAATTGCTTTCCGCGGGTTCGCTGGGCATGTCCAGGCAAAGCCCTGCGACATCGAACTTCCAGCCGTGATAGACGCAGCGCAGGCCGCCTTCCTCGTTGCGGCCGAAAAACAGCGAGGCATTGCGGTGCGGGCAGCGCTCGTCAACCAGGCCGGCGCGCCCCTGCGAATCGCGAAATACCACCAGCTTTTCGCCCAACAGGGTCAGGCGTCGCGGCGGGCAATCCGGCGCCGGCAATTCATCGGAAAGAAGCGTGGGGATCCAGTAGCGGCGCATCAGATCGCCCATGCGTGTTCCCGGTCCCGTGCGGGTAAGCAAGTCGTTTTCTTCGCGTGTCAGCATGATCGGAGTCCCTCGATCCAAGGATGCCAGCGAATGCTAGCACCGGGCGGGCGCTCATGTGCGGCACATCGGCCGCGCCGTGCTGCATAATCCGCGTCTTGCCGAAAAGCGCGCAAAAGGATTCTGCAATGACCAGCACGGCGTCACGCATCGACACCCACCAGCACCATGTGCCGGCGTTCTACAAGAAGGCGCTCGAGGGCATCGGCGTGCACGGCAGCGGGGAAAATCCCTGGCCGAAGTGGAGCATCGAGCATTCCATGGATGTGCTGGAAAGAAAGGGGATTGCCGCGCAGGTGAGTTCCATCTCGTCGCCGGGCGTGTATTTCGGCGACGTGAATTTCTGCGTTAGGCTCTCGCGCGTGTGCAATGAGTTCTCGGCGCAGATGGTGGCCGACCACCGCTCGCAGGTGGCGGCGCTGGGTGTCGTGCCCCTGCCCGATACCGCGGCAGCCTGCAAGGAAGCCGAGTATGCCCTGGACACGCTGAAGCTCGATGGCATCAGCCTTCTGACCCACGTCGGCAAGTTCTACCTCGGGCAACCGGAGTACGACGAATTCTTTGCCGAACTCAACCGCCGCAAGGCGGTGGTGTTTCTGCACCCGGTGCGGCCCAACCAGGAGGGGCTGGCCGAGTACGATTTCCCGACCGGCACGGTGGAACTGCCCACCGACACCACTCGCGCGGTCACCAACATGATTTATCACGGCTATCCGGAGCGTTTTCCCGGCATCCGCTTGCTCATCTCGCATGCCGGGGGCACGCTGCCGATGGTGATCTACCGCATCCGCAACATGTCGAAGCGCCCGGAAATCGCGAAACGCCTGCCCAAAGGCGTCGATTACTACCTGAAGCAGATGTATTTCGACCTTGCGCAGGCGAGCGTGCCCCTCATCCAGCGGGCGCTCGAGGACATCGCCGATCCGGCACACATCCTGTTCGGTTCGGACTATCCGTTTTCGCAGGTGGGCGAGAAAGTCATCGACGACGTGCTGGCCGGAATCGAGAGCTTCGAGGGCTACGATGCAAAGCGGCGCGCCATGATCCTGCGTGATAACGCGCTGGCGCTGTTTCCGCGTTTCGCGGCCTAGCAACGGGTACTCCGGGAGGGAATGTTCATGGCCAGAATCATCGGCGGCATCGGGACTTCGGACTTTTTTCGAACAGCCGTCGCTACAAGCGCGCCAGGTCGGCGGCTTCGGCCTGCTGACGTTCCACTGCGGCCGCGATTACGCCACGCCGGAAAAGTGGCGAGGTCGATGCAGCTTTTCATGGAGAAAGTTGCGCCGCGTCTGCGGCATCTCGACCCGGACCGGATGGCGGCAGCCGCTTGAGTGAATGTCGTTACCGGTGCGGCATTCAAACCCGCGAATTCTGAAATCAAGGCAGCCGGCATCAAGCTGGACTGAACCGGTTTAAATTTCTGGAGGGGTTATGAGCGACAAGAAACTGGCTAAGAAGCTTTCGCAGCCGAAAAAGGTCAAATTGATCGTCGAGAAGGACGTGCCCATCCCGATGCGCGACGGGGCCATCATCTATGCCGATGTGTTCCGCCCCGACTGCAGGGAGAAGGTGCCGGCGATCATGAATCTCTCCGTGTACCACAAGGACAAGCTGTGGGTGCCGCCGGACGACCTCGAGGAAAAACCCAATCCCCACATGAACTGGGAGAGCGGCAATCCGGAGTGGTGGTGCCCGCGCGGCTACGCCATCGTGCGCGTCGACGCGCGCGGCTCGGGCAAGTCACCGGGCCGTTCCGAGCCCAGTTCCTATGCCGAGTCGCTCGATTATTACGATTCGGTGGAGTGGATGGCCAGGCGCGCCTGGTGCACCGGCAAAATCGGCACCATGGGCATCTCCTATCTCGCGGCCTCGCAGTGGCGTCTGGCGAACCTGAACCCGCCTTCGCTGAAAGCCATCCTTCCCTGGGAAGGACGCGCCGACCAGTATCGAGATCAGGCCTACCACGGCGGGATCTTTGCGATCGGCTTCATCGGCAACTGGTATCTGAACTGGACCGCGCAGCATTTATTGGGCCGTCCGCGCAGCTACAACCCGGATTCGTTCAACAACAACATGATGTGGGAATACATGTCGCACAACCTGGATTCCGAATACTGGCGCCAGGCCAGCGCCAGGTGGGACCAGATCAAGATGCCGGTGTATACCGCCGGCAACTGGACATCGTTCGCGCTGCACCTGCGCGGCAATACCGAGGCCTGGCTGGGCCTGAAGACCAAGACCAAGAAGATGCGCATTCACTCCGGCACGCACTTCCATGCTTTCTATTCGGAAGAGGGACGCCAGGACCAGTTGCGCTGGTTCGACCATTGGTTGAAGGGCAACGACACCGGCATCATGGACGAGCCGCCGGTGAAACTCGAAATCCGCACCGGCGGCAAGAAAGGGCGCTACGACTTCCGCTTCGAGAAGGACTGGCCGATTCCGCGCACCCAATGGACCAGGTGGTATCTCGATATCGAGCGCGAGCCCAGCGGCAAGCCTGAAGACGTCGAAGGCAAACTGCTGAGCGCCGCGCCGAAAAAAGAGAAAAAACTCACCTACGCGACCAGTGCCGCCGGGCATGGCGCCGTTCATGGCCGCATGGGCGCGTCGTTCGTGACGCCGCCGATGAACCAGGCGACGGAAATCACCGGCCCGCTGGTGCTGAATGTGTGGGTATCGAGCAGCAGCGAGGACGCCGACATCATGGTGACGCTGCGCAATTTCGGACCCGACGGCAAGGAAGTGCTGGAGGTGGGTTCGCAAGGGCAGCCGACGGTGCTCACCAAGGGCTGGCTGCGCGCCTCGCAGCGCAAACTCGACAAGAAGAAGTCGCTGCCCTACCGTCCTTATCACGCGCATGACGAGCGCCGGTGGCTGAAGCCAGGCGAGCCGGTGGAATGCCAGGTGGAAATCTGGTCGACCAGCATCGTGCTGCAGAAGGGCCACCGCCTGCGTGTCGACATCGGCCCGGTGGATGGCGCGGGCACGGCCATCTATACCCACTTCAACGCCGACTACAAGATTCGCGCGAAAAACTCGATTTATTCGGGCGGCAAGAAAGAGTCGTACTTGCTGGTGCCGATTATTCCAGCAAGATAAATTTCGCTGAGGGGCGATGGGGGTAACGGGGGAAGAGGGGACTCCCTCTTCCCCTGTTCTCTACTTTCCAAGGCGTTTAGCCCCTAGGCTCGCCCAAGGGATTCGGCGGCGCGACATGGCCGCTACGGGACGGGCCGGTGGCGCGCATGCGCACCAGGTGCCAGGGATCACCCATCTTGCCCACTTGCGCGTCGATCAGCCAGGGTTCACCGCTGGCGATCGCGGCCGGCAATACGCGGTCGAGATCGGCCGGTGTGCGGATCAGCGCGCTCTTCACGCCGAACGCATCGGCGAGCTTGCCGAAATCGGGATTGTTGAGTTCATAGCAGGTGGATTGTCCGAACGCCGCTTCGTGGGCGTTTCTGATGTTGGAGAACTGGCGGTCGTTGAACACCAGCGCCACCACGCCCAGCTTGTACTTGGCCGCCGTGGCGAGGTCTGCGAGACCGTAACCGAAACCGCCGTCACCGCTTGCGCACACCACCGCGCGGCCGGGGTTGGCCGCGGCCACTCCCAGCGCGGTCGGGTAGGAGTATCCCAGCGTGCCCTGATGCCCCGGCGTGATGCTGGTGCGCGGGCGGTACAAGGGAAAGAAGGCGCGCGAGTAGTAGCACACCTGGGTCAGGTCCTGCACCAAAATGCCGTCCTCGGGAATCGCGCGCCGCAGCGATTGCGTCCATTCGTACTGGGGTTGCACTTCGCGCATTTGCAGCTCGCACCATTCGCGCACCGTCTTCACCTGCGCGGCGCGTGAAGGTCTGGCGCCGGCCAGCGAGCCGGCCAGTGCCGCGAGGCCCAGCTTCGCGTCGCATTGCAGCGCCAGGGTCGGCAGACGCGGCGGTGCCCAGGAATTCGGATCGGCATTCATGTAGATAAACTTGACCTTGTCCTGCGGCCAGGCGGGGCTGGGCGCGCCTGCGTCGGCGAAGCGGCTGCCCACCACCAGCACCACGTCGGCATGCGGGAATACCGCGCGTCCGCCCAGCGTGTTGAGGGCAAGCGGATGGCGGTCCGACAAGACGCCGCGCCCGTAGTCGCTCATTACCACCGGCGCCTGCAGTTTGTCGGCGAGGCGTTCGAGCTCCGCCGAGGCATTGGCGGCGAGGGCGCCGCCGCCGGCAAAGATAATCGGAAAACGCGCGCCCTCGAGCAATTTTGCGGCGCGCTCGATGGAGCCTGCGTCCGGGGCCATCCTGATATCCTCGTGCTCGGGCGGCTGCAGCAGCGCCACCTCGGCGCTGGCCGCAAGAATGTCAGGCGGAATTTCCACCGCGACCGGACGCGGGCGCCCGCTGTGCAACTGCTTGACGGCTTCACGGATCAGCAGCGGCACGTCCTGAGGTGACCGCGCCAGCGCATGCCACTTGGTAACGGTACCAAGGGTCTGCGACTGATCCTGGATTTCATGCAGCATGCCATAGCTCTTGCCGATGGCCGCCGAGTGGATCTGGCCGACGATGGCGAGCACCGGCGAGTTGCAAGCCCATGCCGTGGCCAGGCCCGACATGGCGTTCAGCATGCCTGGGCCGGGAACCACCATGCACGCGCCAATTTTTCCGCTGGAGCGCGCGTAACCATCGGCCATGTAGGAGGCCGTCTGCTCGTGGCGCGGCACCCAGAACTTCAGCTTGTCCGCGACGCCGCGCAGGCCGTCGGTGGCCCAGTCGAGCTGCACGCCGGGTATGCCGAACAAATCAGTGACGCCCTCCAGCACCAGCTGACGCGCCATCGCCTGACCGCCGGTCATTGCTTCAGGTTGCAAGATTCATACTCCAATGTTGATTGAGGAAAGGACAGTGGTTTAGGAAGGGTTGGGGGTAACGGGGGAAGGGAGGGAACCTCCCTTCCCCTGTTCTGAATCTTTCAAGCTTTTTCTTTTTTTTTAATCCAGTCTGGCTCCTGAAGTCTTTACCAGGCGTTCGGCTCGCGCACGGTCCTCGATGATGTATTTTGCGAACTCCGCCGGCGTATTGGCGACGATATCGAGACTCATGGTCGCGAAGCGCTGCTGTATCGCGGGAGTGCGCAGGGCCTCGACGAATACGGTGTGCAGCCGCTCGATAATTTCCCTGGGCGTACCCCTGGGCGCAGCCATGCCCCACCAGCTCTTGAAGCCGTGGTCGGGGACGCCCGATTCGGCCATGCTGGGCGCGTCGGTGATGATGGGATTGCGCTTGTCGCCGCCGAAAAACATCACCTTCATTTTCCCCGCCTTGATGTTCTCGATGTACCCGGGATTGCCCAGGGCGAGGAAGAACATGTGGATCTCGCCGGCGGTGAATGCGCGCATCAGGTCAGGCAGACCCTTGAACGGAATGTGCGTGAGACTGGCGCCGGTGTTCTTCACGATCCACTCGGGCACCACATGCGGCGAGCCGCCGATGCCGAGCGATCCGAAATTGAGTTTGCCCGGATTCGCCTTGGAGTACGCCACCAGATCGCGCATGTTGCCGGCGGGAACGCTGCCCGAGAGGTACAGACCTTCCCAGGGAAACACCATGTTGGTGATCGGCTCGAGGTCGCGTATATGGTCGTAGGGCAGCTTGGAGTAGAGCGAGGCGTTCAGCGACAGGTTCGAGGTGATGAAGCAAAGGTTATAGCCATCGGCCGAAGACTTGATGCAGTTGTCGGTGGCGACGATGGTGTTGGCGCCGGGCTTGTTGTCGAAAATCATCGGCTGGCCCAGACGCTCGGCGACCACCGCCCCGGTGGTGCGTCCGACGATATCGATTGCGCCACCCGGCGGCAGCGGCAGGACCATGCGCATCGGTTTCACCGGGTATGACTGGGCCTGGAGGAATCCTGGCGATGCGGCCAATGCCGCGACAATCAGCAAGGCGCGGTAACCGGTTTTCAGCGACGTTTTCATTTTCTCTCCTGAGAAGGCGGCGGCATAAATTGCCAAAGCGGGGGGCAAAACCCAATTGAATCAATGGACCGGTCAGAGAATACGACATGCGCGCAATTCGCGCAGGCGGACGCCGCGTTAGCCGGGGTCAGCCGCGATGCCCGGATCAGACGTGCCGGGTGGGACGCAACGCAAAAGCCTCTCGCGAGGCCTTTGCATTGCGACGCGGGAACCAGCCAGGCGATCAGGCGTTGGGCTGGATGATGCCGTTGACCAGACGCACGCGGTCACCGGCGCGCCAGGCGGGAGGTGTCGATTGCGACAAGGTTCGTGTCGATCCATCTTCAAAGCGGATGGTCACGTCGTAGCTCTTGACCTTGCGCGCGTTCTTTTCGATCTGATGGCCGGCGTAGGCTCCGCCAAGCGCGCCCACCACGGACATGACATTGCGACCGCGCCCGCCGCCGACCTGTTTTCCGGCAATGGCCCCCACAACGCCTCCGGCGACCGCACCCAGACCCGAACCCTCGCCAACTTTTTCAATCTCGTTGACCGACTCAATCACGCCGCAGTCGCCGCAGACCGGCGGCAGGCTGCGAACCGGGGGCGATACGCGCGCGTCGGCCACCATGAGGCGTTCTTCTTCGGCGCGACGAGTATCCGACGGATGCACAGCCGCGCTTTCGGTGACGGCCGGATGCACGGTTTCCCGGACTGCGGGCCGCGTATCGGCGCGAGGCTTCGGGCGCGGTTCAGCGCGCACGATCACCCGTGGCGCCGGATCTGCGGCAGGTATCACCGCAACCGGCGCCGGCGCGCTGGCGGCTGGTGCCAGCGAAACATTCGCGGCCGGCTCCGCGCCGCTCCTGGGAAGCCACCCCATGATCGCCGCCGATCCCATTGCGCTGAAAATAATGAGCGACCCCGCGGCAGCAATGAATAGCGGGTGGGTTGCAGGCTTTGCTTGAACTGTTTCCATGGTGATCTCCTTTTTGTCTGCCACGCACTGAACAACGATGCGTCGGAGAAGATGTTGACAGTTACAGCGGCGGAAGCGTGCAATAAATCATGCTTTTGCGCGTTACAATTTGTAAGCGCGTAACAAGTCAAGCTTCCGGCCGCAGCTGCGGGAACAGGATCACATCGCGTATTGACGGGCTGTTGGTGAGCAGCATCACCAGGCGGTCGATGCCGATGCCTTCGCCGGCGGTGGGCGGCAGTCCGTGCTCCAGCGCGCGGATGTAATCGGCGTCGTAATACATGGCTTCTTCATCGCCGGCGGCTTTGGCTCGGGCCTGTTCCTCGAAACGCGCCGCCTGGTCCTCGGGATCGTTCATCTCGGAAAACCCGTTGGCCATTTCGCGCCCGGTGATGAACAGCTCGAAGCGCTCGGTGATCTCGGGGTTGGCGTCATTGCGGCGCGCCAGCGGGGAGACCTCGGCGGGGTAGTCGATGATGAATGTCGGCTGAATCAGCTTTTGCTCGGTGGTCTCCTCGAACAACAGCAGCTGCAGCGCGCCCAGGCCCGCGGCGTGGTGTTTGGTCGGGTCGACGCCGCGGCGTTTCATCAGCGCGGTGATGGCGTCGCGGTTTTCAAGATCGGATGAAGAGATGTCAGGGTTGTACCGGGTAATCGCCTCGGCGATACGCAGGCGGGCGAACGGCTGGTCCAGGTCCACCACGTGTTCGCCATAGGGAACCCTGGCGCTGCCGAGCACCGTCTGCGCCACGCGCCGCAGCATCTCTTCGGTGAAATCCATGAGGTAGCGATAATCGCGATAGGCCTCATAGAACTCGATCATGGTGAATTCGGGGTTGTGCCGTGTCGACATGCCCTCGTTGCGGAAATTGCGGTTGATCTCGAATACTTTCTCGAAACCGCCCACCACCAGCCTCTTGAGGTACAGCTCAGGGGCAATACGCAGGTAGAGCTTCATGTCGAGCGCGTTGTGGTGGGTCTCGAAGGGCTTGGCCGCGGCGCCGCCGGGCAGGGGCTGCATCATCGGCGTTTCGACCTCGAGATAGCCTTTTCCTACCATGAATGCGCGGATCTCCTGGATGACCCGGCTGCGAATCGCGAAAGTGCGGCGCGCCTCGTCGTTGGTGATGAGATCGACATAGCGCTGGCGGTACTTGGCCTCGGCATCGGCCAGGCCATGGAATTTCTCCGGCAGCGGCCGCAACGCCTTGGCAAGCAGGCGCAATTCGGTGACGCGCACGGAAAGTTCGCCGGTCTTGGTTTTGAACAAGGTGCCGCGCGCGCCCAGGGTGTCGCCCATGTCCCAGTGTTTGAATGCCGCGATGGCGGCCGCGCCGATGTCGGAGAGGTTGACGAATAGCTGGATGCGTCCGCTCATGTCCTGCAGGGTGGCGAAATTGGCCTTGCCCATGAGGCGCTTCAGCATCATGCGTCCGGCCACCGCGACGGTGACCGCTTTTGACTGCAAGGCCTCGTTGTCGAAGGCGTCGTAATCGCGATGCAGATCGGCGGCCAGGTGCTCGCGCCGGAAATCATTGGGGAAGGCGATGCCGGCCTTGCGCAGCTCAACGAGCTTGGCGCGGCGCTCGGCGATGATCTGGTTTTCGTCCTGGGGTGCGGGTGGGGTGGTCATGGCTGTTTCCGTGGTTATTGCAGCGTTCAGACGCCCTGCTTCAGGCTCGCGTTGATGAACGGGTCCAAGTCACCATCCAGCACCGCCTGGGTGTTGCCCGTCTCCACGTTGGTGCGCAGGTCCTTGATGCGCGACTGATCGAGCACGTAGGAG
>MEQV01000281.1:7700-7873 GCA_001770355.1 Betaproteobacteria bacterium RIFCSPLOWO2_02_FULL_62_17 | reverse complement strand
CGCACGCGCGGTCGCGATGATGCCGGCGCGCGCGTTGCCGGGAGCCGAATCCTGCGCGCCGGGGACCTCGGTGAGATCAATGTAGATTTCGTCGATACCGTGATCCTCGACGAGCGGCGCCAGTTCCGCCACGGCGGCCTTGAAAAGGCGCGAATACTTGCGATACTCGTCAA
>MEQV01000281.1:5723-7350 GCA_001770355.1 Betaproteobacteria bacterium RIFCSPLOWO2_02_FULL_62_17 | reverse complement strand
CGCATGCAGCGGGTCGCCGGCGTCGGCGGCGCGCCCGTGCCGCGGACGGATATCGCGCTTGCCCAGCACCTTCAGCCCCGCCGCCTCGATCCATGCGAGCAACTTGTCGCGCGGCCGCAGCCCCAGGTGTTCGGCCAGATCGCTGAGAATCAGCCAGCCTTCGCCCTGCGGCGCGAGGTGCGCCGCGAGTCCGGCAAGAAAGCCGCGCAGCATGCGGCTGTCCGGATCATAAACAGCGCTTTCAATCGCGGAACCCGGTTTGCCCGGCAGCCATGGTGGGTTGCAGACAAGCAGCGCGGCACGGCCCTGCGGAAACAGATCCGCCTCGAGTACCTCGATCTCTTGACCGAATCCGAGGCGCGCAACGTTGTCGCGCGCGCAGGCCAGCGCGCGCGGCTCGTGTTCGGTGGCGACGATGCGCGCAACACCGCGGTGCGCAAGTATCGCAGCGAGCACGCCGGTGCCGGTGCCGATGTCCATCGCAAGGCCGGTTTTGCCAAGGGCTTCCGGCAACGGCTCAACCGCGACCAGGTCCAGGTATTCCCCGCGCACCGGAGAGAACACGCCGTAGTGCGGATGGATGCGCGCGCCCAGGGCCGGGATTTCGACGCCTTTCTTGCGCCATTCGTGCGCGCCGATCAGGCCGAGCAACTCGCGCAGCGAGGCGAGATAGGGCCCGTCACCGGGACCGTAGGCCTCCATGCAGCCCTGGCTGACATCGGGCGCGCGCGGCAGCGGAATATGGTGTTCCGCGGTAAAGGGCAGCAACAGCATCCCCAGGATGCGGGCCCGCTGTGCCTGCGCCATGCGGTACTGGTGAAACGCCTCGGGAAAGGCCGGCGGCGGCTTGCCTTTGGGCTTTCCCGATTTCCGCTGATCGGCGCGGCGCGCCAGCGCCTGCAGACGCTGGCGCGCATTCTGAAAATCGCCGCGCCAGAGCAATGCGGTGCCTTCGCAGGCAAGCCGGTAGGCGGCATCCGCGCTCATGCGGTCATCGGCGATGACAATGCGCTTCGGCGGCGGCACGCCGTTCTCCGAGCGCCAGCGCGCCGAACGGGGCGCGCCCTTTTCGTTCCAGCTCACTACGGCGTGTTCGTGCATGCGTTTGGAAAGGACTACCGCTTCCGCTCGAGAATTGTCTATGTCGCGCCGCCGCCGGTGTCGCGCAGCGGAACGACGCCGGCGCCGCGGAAGGCGTGACCCATCATGATCATACCGGCGTGGGGGGCATCGAGACCGGCGCGGTAATAAAGGAAGTGGAACACGTCATCGGCGCGCTCGGCATCCACCAGCGCCGTGAGGATCTGTTTTTCGTCGGAAAAGATGTGGTGGCGCAGGTTTTTGGTGCCGATGCCGCGCGCATGGTGGGCGCATGCGCTGATGACGCCGGTCTCGCGGCGCAGGGCTTCGAGCAACTCTGTGCCATGGCCGGCGGGCATGATGCAGGTGAGCACTCGATATTCGACATGTCCGGGTGGTGTTCCAGCCGGCGGGCCGGCCGTTTTATCCATGATGGTCGGCATATTGACCGAAGCGGGCAGCGACCTCGGGAGGAACGTAGGTTGCCATTTTTTCCAGCCGCATCATGTAGATCATGCCCATACCCGGCGTGTCGAGCTTGGCGGCG
>MEQV01000281.1:0-5711 GCA_001770355.1 Betaproteobacteria bacterium RIFCSPLOWO2_02_FULL_62_17 | reverse complement strand
TCGAATATGTGGTCGGCATGGTCTCCAGGAGCAACAATGTAGAGCACTTCCTTTTCCGCATTGACCGTGATGCCGAGCACACCGAGGTGCTTTTGCCTCACGCCGGTTCCGCGCGCATAAAAGATGGTGGCTCCCTGCGCTCCCGCTTCCGTGGCCGCTTCGACGACGGCCTCGGCCGAACCGCGCTGGACAATGCAGGTGATCAGCACGGCATCGGTCAGCACCACGATCTCGTCGCGTTGTTTCATGCAGATCCCCTTGTAAACTTCGATTTCAAGTTTCGCCGCGGCTCCCGCGGCGAATCCATAGTCCCACCGCCAGCACGCTGACGATCGGGCCGGCTGATGCCATGGCCAGGATGCCGAATCCCTCCGCGGCACCGACTGCCTGGCTCAGGCCAAGACCGAGGGCGAGGACCAGCGGGACCGTTACCGGGCCCGTGGTGACGCCCGCACTATCCCAGGCCAAGCTCACGTACTCCTCGAGCGACAGCACCGTAAGTGCCAGCGCCACTGCGTAGGCGCCGAGCAGCAGTGGCAGCATGGGCCACTGGAAAATGATTTTCGCCACACCCAAGGCAGTACCCAAGGCCACGCCGGCAGCGACGGACTGGATCAACAGCTTACGCGGGAAGGCGCCATCGGTGAGGTTTTCCACCGTCACCCCCATGGCATTGAGCGCCGGTTCGGCCACCGTCGCGCCGTAGCCGATGGTGGCCGCAAACAGCAGGGTCAGAGCGACGCCGAAGGGATAGGGGTATAGCGGCACGCCTCCGCCGGCCGCGTGGAAGGCCGATGGGACGACCTTGCCGGCTTGGTCGCCAAGCGGGATGAGGCCTACGGTCAAACCGACGTTGAACAAGGTCATGCCGAGCACGGCCACCACCACGCCATAGGCAATGAATTGGCGCTGCGCCAGTTTTTCGCCGAGCAGGAAGCGTTGCGCCAGCCACAGAAGCAGGACCAGAGGTGCGATAGCGCGAACGGCTGCGATCATCTCGGCCACCGGTGTCTCGTCCCACCATGGCACTATGGCGCCGGCGCCGGCGATCGCAGGCAGCGCCGCCGGATCCGGTACTTCCGACACCAGGCCGATGGCGACCAGGATTACCGCCATGGCCGGGAACAGTGAGGCCAGCGTGACGATGCCAAAGCCCGAAAGTGGGTTGTCCTGCTCGCCGGCGGCAGCGGCCACCCCGATGCCCAAGGCGAGTACCAGCGGCACCGTGACCGGTCCGGTGGTGATGGCGCCGCAGTCCCACGCGAGGCCCAGGATGGGCGCCAGTCGTGGATCGAGACCGGCGTAGACCGACGCAGCAAGGCAGGGCACGAGCACCGCGATGACCAGGGTCTTCATGCGCCACGCGAAAATAAAACGCAGCATGCCGACGACCACGGCAGCGCCGACGCCGGCGGCGACGGCGAATACCAGTCGGCCGGGATAGCGCGTGAGCAGCAGGTGCAGCCAGGGCGTGCGCGCCGGATCCAGCCCCGCACCCGCGGCGCGCAGGGCGCCGATCGCCGGTTCGGCAAAGGTGGCGATCGCGCCAAGCAGGAATGCAAAGGCGAGCACAACTGTTGTTGGCGAGCGGTCGGGCAGCTTGAAGCCGATATTCTCGGAGAACGGCATCAGCCCGTACTTGACGCCATCCATGAACAGCATCAGCCCGAGCATCACTGCGAGCATGCCGAAGGCAATTTCGTCGCCTTCGCTTACCGAGACACGCAACGCGGCGATCTGGAACAGGGCAAGAAATAGCGCCAGCGGCACCACGGCGCGCACCTGATCCAGGAAACGCACGCTGACGTAAGGCGTAAGCAGGCGGTGCAGGTCGATAAGGCGCAGCCGCGGTGCCCTCGCATTACGGGTCGCCTCGGCATACACCTGGTTGTAGCTCATCCGGTTCTGCTTGACGCGCACTGCACTCAGGAACTCGCCGTAGCGCAGCCTGGGCGCGGGACGCTCGGGATTACCGGAATGCTTGGCGTGAGGTGGCGACACAGTGTGAGGAGACAGGATTCAGGCAGATAACTTTACGGGCCGGCGGCCGCGGATTTGCAGTCGCGCCTGCTATCTGGCCTTTCTGGATTGAAATTCTTGGACAATTCTACCTTTGGCGCGCCTTCACGGATAGCAACGATCTACGCGTCAAGATCCTGTCCGCCGTGCATTCTTCAATTGCGCTCGCAGATGTCGCCGCCGCAATTCACGATTTCGCGGCCATTGCCCCGGCCCGTCCTGCGGTGTCCGGAGTGCGCAGGCGCAGCAGCGCCTTCACGATCTCCACGGAGATCATTACCGCCAGGCCGAGTCCGAGGATCACACCAATGTCGTGCCAGGTCGGCATCGCAATTCCGAAGGATTCGCGCACCGCGTCGAACTGCAGCAGCACCCAGATCAGCGCAAGCTCCCACCCGATCGCGACCAGCAGCCACTTGAACGGCGGCACTTTCAGTATGCTGAAGCGCAGCGAGCAGAAATTGAGCGCGAGCATCAACTCGATCAGCACGAACATCATGAACACCTGGGTGCGCGCCTGCTCAACATCCGCGATGTGCGTAAAGTACATCCACAGGAACATCGGCACTTCGACCACCACGCCCAGCAGGATGAGGGTGCGCACGTCGAAGGAGAAGACGCTCTCGTGCGGGTTGCGCGGCGGCCGCTTCATGATGTCCGGATCGGGCGGCGATAGGCCCAAAGCGAGCGCCGGCAGGCCGTCGGTGGCGAGGTTGATGTAGAGGATTGCGGCCGGCAGCAGCGGCAGAAACTCCGGCCCCATGACGATCACCACGCCGCCCAGTATCACCACCTCGGTGATGTTGGCGCGCATCAGGAAGGTCAGGTATTTCTGGATGTTGTCGTAGACCCAGCGCCCGCGTTCGATGGCCTTGACGATGGTGGCGAAGTTGTCGTCCGCCAGCACGATGTCCGCCGCTTCCTTGGCCACGTCGGTGCCGGTAATGCCCATGGCAATGCCGATGTCGGCGTGCTTGAGCGCCGGCGCGTCGTTGACGCCGTCGCCGGTCATGGCGACGACATGCCCTTTCTCCTTCCAGGCACGCACGATCTTCAGCTTGTCCATGGGCGAGACGCGCGCGTATACGGTGACGCGTTCCACCACCGCCGCAAGCGCGTGCTCGTCCATTTTTTCGAGCTCGGGACCGGTCAGGACCATATCGCCGTCGCGGTAAATGCCGATCTCCCTGGCCACGGCCACCGCCGTCACCTTGTGGTCGCCGGTGATCATGACCGGCCGGATGTGCACCTCGCGGCAGACTCTCACCGCCTCGATGGCCTCGTCCCGCGGCGGATCCATCATTCCCACCAGGCCCAGCAAAGTCATGTCCTTTTCAACCGACTCCTCCACATGGGCGTCCCCCGGGGGAAGCTCCTTGCAGGCGATGGCAAGCACCCGCAGGGCGTCACGGCCCATGTCCTCGCTCACCTTGAGAATTCTCGCCCGCTCGCCGGCGTCGATGGCCCGGGCTTGCGTTCCCTCCTGCATCGAGGCGCAGCGCTCCAGCAGCACTTCCGGCGCTCCCTTCATGAAGGCGAGCCGCCTGCCGTCCTCCATGGTGTGGATGGTGGTCATGCGCTTGCGTTCGGAACTGAACGGAAATTCCTCGATCCGCGGGCACTTGAGACGGGCCTCGGTAATATGCAAGCCGCCTTTCGCCGCGAGCGTGACCAGCGCGGCTTCGGTGGGGTCGCCTCTTGAGGTCCAACGCCCGCCGCCTTCCACGATGGCCGCGTCGCTGGCGAGCAAGCTTCCCGTCAGGAGCAGCGTGATGCCCGCATCGATCGGCGCCCCCAGGGTACCTTCGGGCGCATAGCCCACCCCGCTCACGTCGATCGACTTGCCGCCCGCGTAAATCCGCCGCACCGTCATCTCTCCCTTGGTGAGGGTACCGGTCTTGTCGGTGCAGATGACGCTGGTGCAGCCGAGCGTCTCGACCGCCGGCATCTTGCGGACCAGGGCATTGCGCTTGGCCATCTCATGCATCGCAATCGCCAGCGCGCCGGTGACGATGGCCGCGAGCGCTTCGGGAACCGCCGCGACCGCGAGCGCGATGGCGAACATGACCATTCCAAGCGCTGACTGGACCCCGAAGGTTCCCGCGTACAGGTCGCGCGCCCAACTGACACCGACGACGATTACGCAGATACTCAGGGTGATGATGCCCAGCCACTTGCCGAGCTCCGCGGTGCGGCGCTCGAGCGGCGTCTTCTCGGTCTCGACTTGCGCCACCTCTTTGGCGATCTTGCCGAATTCGGTATGCATGGCGGTCGAGCTGACCACCGCCTTGCCCCTTCCGTAGGTCACGGTGGTGCCGGTAAACACCATGTTCTTGCGGTCACCAATCGGCGCGTCGTTGCCCAGCAGTTTCAGATCCTTGCCCACCGGCACCGATTCCCCGGTGAGCGGCGCCTCGTCGCACTGCAGCGAATGAATTTCCACCAGGCGGGCATCCGCCGATATTTTGTCGCCCGCATCGAGCACCAGAATGTCCCCCGGCACCAGGTCCTTGGCGGGCACCTCCTGCTCCTCGCCTCCCCTGAGGACCGTCACGGTCTGCGCCAGCATGCCCTTCAAGGCTTCCAATGCGCGCTCGGCCTTGAATTCCTGCACGAATCCCAGCACCGCGCAGAACAGGATGATGACCAGAATGATGATGGCGTCCACGTACTCGCCGACCAGCGCCGACAGGACGGTGGCGATGATGAGAATGACAATCAGGATGCTTTTGAACTGAGCGAAGAAGATCTCCCAGGCCGAAGCTTTCTCTTCGTGTGTCAGTTCGTTCGGGCCGTGCTTGCGCAGGCGCTTCTCGGCCTCCGCGGGCGTCAGGCCCTTCTCGGAATTGCTTGCAAGCGCACTGAGGACCGCTTCGACGTCCATCGAGTGCCATGCTTGTGCGTTCATGCGGCGCTCCGGACTGCCCTGCTGCTGCAAGCTAGAAGATTGCCCGTGAGGACGCGCGGGCGATGTAGTTCTGACATACAGCGCCGCTGGAATGCCACAATCTCAACTTGCGATCGGCTGGAAACACCCTTTTATCCTGGGCCTGGTGGCAAAAATGAGCGTCGCATATACACTGATTGCGACGCTTGATTCAGATCAGATGCATGCAACTGATTGTGATGAAGCATACGCCGATCAAACGAACTTCGAAGTGAAAGCGAGGGGATTGTGTCGAGCGTTTGGCTGGAGTTCGCGGTTTGTGTCGCATTTATCGGATATGCCGGAAGCGAGCTCGCACATTACGGCGATGTGATCGCCGAGAAGACCGGCCTTTCGGGAAGCTGGGTCGGGTTGGTTTTGTTGGCCACGGTAACGTCGTTGCCCGAACTGGTCACTGGAATCACGGCGGTTACCGTCGCAAACGCGCCGAACATCGCGATTGGTGACGCTTTGGGGAGTTGTGTTTTCAACCTGCTGATTCTGGTGATCCTCGATCTTATGCATCGGGATGAGTCGATCTACCGCCGCGCGCACCGGGGTCATGTGCTTGCGGCGGGCTTTGGCGTGATTTTGATAGGCTTTGTGGGATTCTCCCTTTTACTTGGCTCACTGGGTTCTGGCTTGGCCTTGGGCCATATCGGCTTGTACACCCCGATTATCGTATTGCTCTATTTGCTCGCGGTGCAAACGGTATTCCGCTACGAGCGCGAGCATCTGGAGGAATTCGTCGGGCAGCGAGAGCGTC
>MEQV01000280.1:16226-16628 GCA_001770355.1 Betaproteobacteria bacterium RIFCSPLOWO2_02_FULL_62_17 | reverse complement strand
ATTCGCACAGTTTGGGAAGCCCGGTCGTTCCCGACGTGGATTGGATAATGGCGACCTCGTGGGGCTGAATGAACACTTGTTTCAGGGAAAGCAGATCATCGACACCAGCCTCGTTTTCCGTCAGGGATTTGATCGAAATCGTCTCGGCAGTCCCGTCATCGATGACAAAAATAAATTCAAAGTCGATCTTCTTTTTCAGGTTCCTTGCCATCATTAAGAAGTCATAGCTCGGATTGTTTTCCTGCACCACTATCCCCCGGGCTTTCGTCCTGGTGATGGCGTCTTCAATTTCTCTGTCTCGCAGCGTCATCGCCGGAAAAACCGCGATGATTCCCGCCTTCTGTAATGCGACCCTCAGGATGCAATTTTCCACAATATTCGGCAATTGAACGATCAACACAT
>MEQV01000280.1:585-16183 GCA_001770355.1 Betaproteobacteria bacterium RIFCSPLOWO2_02_FULL_62_17 | reverse complement strand
GTCGGAATGTTTTCTCAATTGACTCCAGGTGACCTGCCCGCCAGCGGAGTCTTTGATCGCCATGCGCTCCGGATATTTTTCCGCATGGCGATCAAACAGCTCGGCAGACGATTCCCTGGGCCAGTATCCTTGCTCGTAATACCTGGCAATCATTGCATCGGTGAATCGAGTCGGCTTCATTTGTCAACTCACTCAAGGCGGCACGGGGAAACCCGGCGTTTCTATTCCTCCCCTTCTATTCCTTCCCATGTGCGGGCTGATACTCCGCCGGAATATAGGGAGCGTGATGGTACTTGACCGAGTAAGGTCCCGTGACCGTTGTCCTGGTCTGGTCCCTCTCCCGGCTCATCCGGTCAAGACCTTCCCCGATCCAGTAAGGCTGGAGTCCCCGGTTCTTCCACCAAACTTCGGGAATCCCTTTGACTCCCCATAAATCGCAACGTACGCAGCGCAATGCCTCCTCTTGAGCCTGTTCCCGCGTGTACCCCTTTTCCACGATATCAAAGGAAGCGGTACGGCGATCCGCAGCGGCTTCCTCCATGAGAACGCAGTCGAAGCCGTTCGGCTTGGTCTGCGGGTGCAATGCCATTTCCTCTCCGGGTGCGGGCGCCAGGATCTCTTCAATATCGCCGTCCCCACCCAAGCAGCGGTCAATCGCTTGCGCCGCGCGGCGGCCGTGGGCCATGGCCTGAATGATGTTGGCCGGGCCCAGGACCACGTCGCCACCCGCAAACACCCCCGGTCTGCTGGTCGCCAGTGTTTCCGAGTTTGCCTTGATCGTGCCGTCGCCGTTCAGCTCGAGATGCCATGAGGCCGGCACGTCCGAGATCTGACCGATGGCGACCATCACCTGGTCCACAAGAATCGATTCCTCGCCGCCCGCAACGGGCTCGGGTTGCCTTCGACCGCTTGCGTCCAACTCCCCCAAGCGCGTGCGGATCAACTGGAGCTCGAGTCTCCCGTTTTTCGGCTCGATCCGAAGCGGCGCCGCAAGAAATCGAATTTCCGCGCCTTCCGCCTCTGCCGAGCGCAGGTCAAATTCATGGGTCGGCATCTCGCCGCGGGTACGGCGGTAGACGATCGTGACCTGCTTTGCACCCAGCCGCAGTGCCGTGCGTGCGCAGTCCATGGCTACGTTGCCCCCGCCGATAACGGCGACTCGCTCACCCAGACGGAGTTCTTTGCCGCTCTCCAGGCCCAGGTTCATTTCTTGAAGGAATCGAACCGCCTCCCACACGCCGGGAGAATCCTCGCCCGGAATGCCGAGCTTCTGCGGCTTCTGCGTGCCCATCGAGAGAAAAATGGCATCATGACCCTCGGAAAAAATCGCCTCCAGCGAGGTCGCGCGCCGCTTGCAGTGGATCGCGACGCGGGTTTCGGCAATCACGGAAATTTCCCGATCGATCACCTCTCTGGGCAGGCGGTTGGCGGGACTCCCCAGGCGCAACTGGCCGCCTGGCTTCCCGGCCGCTTCGAACACCGTCACTTCATGCCCGCGGACTTTCCCCAGATAGTAGGCCGCCGTCAGGCCGGCCGGTCCCGACCCGACGATGGCCACCCGCTTTCCCGTCGCGCGCGCCATGGCATCCGTCCATTTCCGGCGCCAGACGCCTTGGTCGCCGTCGTCGCGCTCGGCGGCCGCCCGCTTGAGCGCATTGATGGCCACCGGACTCTCCCAGAAGGCGCGGCGGCAATTGGGCTCGCAGGGCCGGTAGCATATGTGGCCGCATACGGAAGGAAACGGAATCCGCTCCCGCACCACGGCCGCGGCCTCGGCAAATTTCCCCAACGCGACGTAGCCGATGTACCGGGGAATGTCGATGCCCGCCGGACAGCCTTCCACGCAGGGCGCCACCTGTCGTTGCAGAATCGGCATCTTCTCTTTCATGATCTCACCCCCATGTTTCGGCGTGTTACCAAGCCGCGACAATGATACGTTCGGGTAAAGCCGTGACCCGAATGGCATCCTCGGGGCACTCCACCTCGCACAGACAGCAGCTCTGACAGTCGCGCAGATATTTTATA
Source organism: Betaproteobacteria bacterium RIFCSPLOWO2_02_FULL_62_17 (assembly GCA_001770355.1). GTDB lineage: Bacteria > Pseudomonadota > Gammaproteobacteria > Burkholderiales > SG8-39 > 2-02-FULL-62-17. Next base: position 14,158 of record MEQV01000280.1, on the reverse strand, counting down.
TAAGCCTTCTTGCTCGCCGCATCCATGCGAATCACGTCCATCGGACATACGTCGACGCAGACGTTGCAACCGATGCACAAGCTTAGATCTATTTTTCTGATTCCCATTGAATCCTCCCGTCCTTGACACTGACATTGCCCTGGTCCCGCGCGACGCGCCAGAGATACGCCAGTTCCACTTCCCGCTTGGGCTGGCAGGGATACTTTTCAATCGGAATGTCCTCCGTCCACCACCGCTGTTGACTGCCTTCCTTGCGCACCATGATCCACTTGAGCCAGTTCACATTGTCGGTAAAGGGATAGTCCTCGCGCAGTATGTTTCGGGTTTCGGTTCTGCGTATCGCCGCCTGCAGCGTGAGCTCCGCCGTCAGAGTCAGGTTCTTGACCTCGTGACACAACCTCAGATAGTGCAGGTCGTAGGCACCGATCCTGGAGAGGTCCTGGTCGCGAATCGTCTCGACGCGCTTGAGCGAGCGCTCCATCCGGGCGCCGTCGCGCAGCAGCAGCACGTCGTAGGGGATGACCGCTTCCTGCAGTTCCAGCAGCACTTGTTCGGGCTCCGGACCTTCGGATCTGGCAAGCGGCGCGAAGGTTCGCTCGCGATATTCGGCCACCTGGCCCTCGTCCTCCCGGACGTCGCCGGCGTCGCGCGCGCAGCGCGCGGCGGACACCCCGGCGCGCGCCCCGGAGGTCGCAGCGGCCGCCAGCCCTGTCACCACCGCGCTCGGCGGACAGCACTCGCCGGCGGCAAACAGACGGGGGGTCCGCGAAGCGTAGCCTCGATCCACGACAATCCCGGGGCGGGTCGTCGGACCGGTGGAACAAAACTCCACTTGCTTCTGAAACTTCCCGTCCTTTATCACCCCGACGCTCTCGAACTCACGCATGGGCAAGGGCAGTTGTTTGTAGAGACGTTCCATCTGTTCCGGGCCAAAGTGCCTGGCGTCCATGTAAATGGGGGCCCTGCCCTGTCGTACCTCGATGCAGAAGAAGGCGGTGATCTGCGGAAGCCCGGAACGTTCCTTGAGCTTGGGGCTGTAGCGCACCATGAAGCGCTCGCCCTTGCCATTGAGGAAGTACGCTCCTTCTCCCATCCATTTGTTCATCCCCGGGCCCACGTCGACCCTGGCCGGCATCGCGTTGGCCGGCTGGTCGTTCTGCTCACCGCCGCTCAGGGTCGCGCCGATGCGGTAAGCCATCCCGAAGCCGTCGCCGGAACAGTCGCGATGTCCCGGATGAATGCCCTTGTAATAGGTGCCCCCGGTGGCGAGGACCGTCGCCCTGGATCGCAGCACGTAGAAATCACCGCTGCGCTGGTGAAAGCCCACCGCCCCGCTCACCTCGCCGTTGCGGGTGAGCAACTCGGTCAGGCAGAGGCGATTGATTTGTTCGACACCGGCCGACTGCGCGTACGTTCGCAGCGCATCCATCAACTGGGTGCTGAAGAAACTCACGATGGGATACGCGCCGCGGCCTGCCATGCGCCAGTAGCTCCCGTCCGCGTTCATGACCAGGCGCACCCCGTAGCGCCGCATCTCCTCCAGGATCGTGTAACTGTCCTGCAGGTGGTCACGAATCAGATCCTGGCGGGCGAGGTACCCTTGTGCGCGAGTCAGCCGCAGCACCCGGTCGTCCAGGTCGTCTTCGGGAAAGGAGACATGAATCACGCCCGCGGCGAAACAACTGTTGCCGGTCTTGCCCACTGTGCCCTTGTCCACCTGCACCACACGCTTCGCGCCCTCCTCCTTAGCCTTGATGGCGGCAAAGGTGGCTGCGATGCCGCCGCCGATCACCAGCACGTCGATGTCGCCAACGGTGTGGGTTTGGTTTTCCAAGTTCATAGATTCTCTTTTCCCTGGCGTTTTAGCGGGAACTGCCGGACCAGTCTCCGTTTGCTTGCCGTGTCGCTGTCCAGGCGGGGAAACGCGCCCACGACACTGGCAGGCTCAGTAATCAAGGGGAGACGGCGGAGCTTGTTGGTACGGCAGATGTTGTTTTCCAGAATCGACCATAAAAGCTCGAAATTGCCCGCTTGCAGCACCTCGATGATCCTTCGGACCTTATGGCTGCACTGCGCGGTGTTCTGTGATCTAGGTCAAGAAAACCGACATTAACCAAGCCGAATAAACGTGGCTGGTTGAATACCTTGGCCAGCCGGTGCTGATCGAAGGCCGCACCGGCTTTGCTGGCGGGCGAAGTCAACGCGGCGTTCGTCCAGCCGGTCGCTGTCATTCAACACGTCCGCGCGGGAAAGGTGAAAGCGCCTGCCCGCATCGATGAGCACGCGGCGGGCAACCGCGACGCCGTTCAGCCCGCGAGCAATTTCGGCAGGAACAGGACAATCGCGGGAAACATGACGATGCATGCGACCCGGATCGCATCGGTCACGAGAAAGGGCACGACGCCGCGGTAGGTGTCGATCATGGGGACGTCGCGGGCGATCGAATTGATGACGAACACATTCAGTCCCACCGGCGGGGTGATCAGGCCCACTTCGACCACGATCAGTGTTATCACGCCGAACCACAGCCTCAGGTCGTCGGCGTTCATGCCGAAATCGAGTCCCGAGATGATGGGCCAGAACACCGGACTGGTCAGCAGGATCATGGACAGTGAATCCATGACGCAGCCCAGGACGATGTACAGGGCGATCATCCCGAGCAGGACCGTCATCGGCGGCAGGCCCGTGCCCTCGAAAAATTCGACCGCAGCGACCGGCAGCCGCGAAAACCCCAGGAACGCGTTGAAAACATCGGCTCCGAGAAGTATCAGGCAGATCATGCCCGTGGTCATCGCCGTGGCAAGCAGGGTCTCGATAATGCCATCTAGACGCATGCCGCCGCGCGTCACGGCGACCAGGAAGGTGCACACGGTACCGACGCCCGCGGCTTCGGTCGGGGTGAAGTAGCCGCCGTACATGCCGCCCATGACGACAAGAAAAATCGCCAGCACCGGCCAGATATCCAGCAGCGCCGCCCATTTCTCCGCGCCCGTGGTGCGCGGCCCCGCCGGTCCGGCAAGGGGATCAATGCGCACCACCACGGCGATGGCAAGCATGTAGCCGAGCGCCGCAAGTATGCCGGGCACGAAGGCCGCCTGGAACAGGGTCACGATATTCCCCTCGACCATCAGGGCGAAGATAATGAGGACGATAGACGGAGGAATGAGGATGCCCAGCGTGCCGCCCGCGGCGAGCGCCCCGGTGGCGAGCGATCCCTTGTAGTGGTAACGGCGCAATTCCGGGAGCGCGACCTGGCCCATCATCGCCGCGGTGGCGAGCGACGAGCCGCTGATGGTGCCAAAGCCCGCGCAGCCCCCGATCGCCGCCATGGCCGTGCCGCCGCGGAAGTGTCCGACAAAGACATTGGCGGCGCGGAACAGCGCCTGGCTGAGGCCCGCCTTTTCCGCGAAGTGCCCCATCATGATGAACATCGGAACCACTGAAAGGTCGAACGACGAGTAGCGCCAGTACATTTCGGTCTTGAGATAACCGAGCAACGCGGTCGTCCCGGCGATCGACCAGTAGCCAAGCAGGCCGATCGCAAGCATACCCACCCCTATGGGCACCCTCACCGCAAGCACCAGCAACAGCGCGACAAATCCTGTCAATCCGATGGCAAGATCGCTCATCGCGCCGCGGCCTTAGCGCGCGGGGCGCGGCCGGCCCGGACCTCGCCAAGATTCTGCGCCAGCGTGTAGGCCGTGACCAGAATCAGAACCAGCATGCACGCAATGTCGAAGGGAAAAGTGATCCAGCGCGGAAAACTGAGGGTCGGGGTCGTATCCGACGATTTGTACATATCGAGCGCGCCGTACACCAGGCGCCAGGTCAGAACCACCCCCACGGCGAGAAAAACCAGGCTGCCCAGCGCGTCCAAAAGGGCCTTGGCGCGCGCTGATGCGCGCAGCGTGAAAAAATCGATCATTACATTGCCGCGCATCAATTGACAGTAGGGAAGGAAGGCAAAGACGACCATGCCGTTGATGACGCCGGTCATTTCATAGTCGCCTGGAATCGGCCACCCGATCACGGCGCGCGCGGCAACACTGGCGACTATCAGAGCCCCCATGGCGCAGGCCAAGAACCCACCGATCAGGGCGAGAACCCTGCTAATACTGTAGAGCAGCCCGCCCACCCGGTCGGTCGGCACACCGCCGGAAGGCGTCAATTCCCCCACTTAGCGCGGCCCCATATTCCCACTGTGCCGAGCACGGGACTCAATCAGCGTTTGGTGGAATACTTTTCGATCATGGCGCGCGCGTCGGCCAGCATCCGCTCGCCGTCGACACCGAGACCTTTCATCTCGCCCAAGAACCGGTCATAGACGGGCTTCATCGCCGCCCTGATTTTCGCGCTTTCCTCCGGGTTGATCGTTTCGAACTTGTTCTTGCTTCGGGTATGCATTACCGCCTCGCCTTTCACCTCGATGTCCTCCCAGTTCTCGCCGGTCGCCTTGGCGATATTGCGACCGGAATTGGCATCGATGACCTTTTTCAGATCGGGGGGCAGCTTGGCGTAGCTGTTCTTGTTCATGAGGAAGGCGAACACCACCGAACTCACGCGCGGCTGGGGTGGCGACAGCACCGTGAAGTACTCGACCATTTCCTGCATCTTGATCGACGGCGCGATCTCATAGGGCAGCATCGAGCCGGCGACCGTCCCCTTGTTCAGCATGGTCGGGAGTTCGTTCAAATCGACCCCGATGGCGGCCGCGCCCAGCGCCTCCAGCGTCCAGACCCCGGTGCGCGACGCCGCGCGCAGTTTCATGCCTTTGATGTCGCTCAGCTTATTGATCGGCTTCTTGGTCATGAACAGGAACCCGCCATGCGCGTGCATGAGCAGCACGTGATAGTCCTTGAGCTCGTCCTGAAGCCACTTGTCCTGGAAGTCCTGCAGCGCCAGCGTGGTTGAGACGGCGTTGCGGTGCAGGAACGGCAGCTCGAAAATCTCGACCTTGGGCATGCGACCAGGCGCGAAACCCGCCACCACCCAGACGATATCGACCACGCCGTCCCGGACCTGGTCCAGCAACTGCGGCGGTTTGCCGCCGAGCTGCATGGCCGGATACAAATCCACCTTGATACGTCCTTTCGAGTCCTTGCCGACCTTTTCCGCCCAGGGAATCAGGAAGGTCTTGACAGGATTGGCGATCGGTGCCATGAAGGTATGCATGCGCAAGGTGACTTCCTGGGCCGCTGCCGGAACCGGCGCGACAGCGAACACCCAGGCAAACGCTCCAGTCAGTACTGCCATCACAGTTCTATTCATTTCGACCTCCTCGAATCGGTTGAAAGACTACGCGCTGTGCGTGGTTATAGCCATTCTTTCAGAGTTTTCACGTCGCGGCAAATATTCCTGCGCCACGTTCGTCCCCTGGCCGCGGGGCGCGCCCCATTTGGATGCCATGGTGAAAAAGCTCGGGCCGCTCACCCAGGAAACGCGCATTCCGATCACCATGGAACCGCGGCAGTTCCTTACCGTCATCGCCGGCGGCGCAGGCAAGCACTCCCACTACTTCGTGCCGTTTCCCAGATGCTCGGCGGTAAGCAAGAAAGTGGGGGAGTGACCCTGAGATCAGGCCGTGGTCAATCGAGCTTCAAGCCGATTTTTTTGACGAGTTCACGGTTCATGGCTTGGTCCGCGCGTATCGTTTGTTCAAGCTCGCCGCCATGGGCTGCGAAGCGGCGTGGCTTTCTCCGGAGGCGTTTGGCGCGTTTATCGCGGAAGAAACCGCTCGATGGGCGCGCGTCCTCCCGAGCATGGGGATCCTGCCCGAAGATTGACAGATCGCGAAAGAGGCATCATGAGCACCATGCAGGCCGGGAAGAACACACTTGCCGAATTCCTCGACAAGCAGGCCATCGCGGAAATCGTCAGGCTGGAGCGGTTCTGCCGCGACCGCGGCGAATGGGACCGGCTCGCGGCCTGCCACACCGAAGATTCCCATGTCAGAACCACTTGGTTCGACGGCACCGCGGCGGATTTCGCCGCCGCATCCAAGGATATGGCCGAAAAAGGCCGCCTGAGCACGCACCTCATCACTCCCACGGAGATCCGCATCAACGGCGATCGCGCGCTCTGCGAGAGCTTGATGGAAATCCACAATCGTGGCGCTATCGGCGATGTCGAAGTCGATACCATCATGTACGGCCGTTTCTTTTCGCGCCTGCGCCGCACCGCCGCGGGCTGGCGCCTTGCCAGTTTCGACGGCATCTATCACAAGGACACGATTGCGCCCGTCAACCCGGCGCAAACCATTCCCATCGATTGGAGCGAGCTGCTGCAGTTCCGCCCCTCCTACCGGCTCTGGGCATACATGATGTCGCGGCGCGGTTACCGCGTTACGCACGACGAACTCGGCGACGACCGGCCCGACCTGCTGCAAGCGTTCTACAGCGCTGCCGAGCACTGGCTTGCGAGCGGAGAAATGCCCAACCGCGGCGGGTAAGCTTTAATCGCCTGCCGGCCGCAATTTCACCACGCCGACGGTGCATCCGACCGCGAACTCCGGAATGGGACGGTAGTACCAGACTTCGCCGGCAGACCCTTCAGTCGCGCCGGCGACGGCGATAAAGGTGCGTATCTCGAATCCGCCCTGACCGCCCTGACGATAGGTTTCCTCGTCGCTGTAGCCCAGCAATTGATCCCTGCTGTTCATTTTCCAGCGCCCAAGAAATTCACGATCCCACGCTTCGTTGATTTTTCCGGAATTGGGCGTCGCGGGCCAATGGGAAATGCCGCCGGTGCCGATCAGCGCGATGCGGGCAGGCAGGGCATCGCCGGCCTGCCGCAATGCCTGTCCCAAAGCGTAGGCGCGATGCAGCGGCGGAAGCGGAGGGCCCTGGCAGTTGATGTTGATGGGAATCACCGGCAGATCGTAGTCCGGGGTTAGAAAATGCAGCGGCACCATGATGCCGTGATCGAATTTCCATTCCTCGGCGTAGGCAACATCGATCGTCTGCATCAAGCTGGAAATGATCGCCAGGGACAGTTCCTTGTTTCCCGGTATCGAGCGCCGCGCAATGCCCAGCCAGCGCTCGTCTTCGATCGGCCCTTCGTAACGATCGGCCATTCCCACCGCGAAGGCCGGCATGTTGTTCATGAAGAAATTTGCGAAATGCTCGGCGCCGACTATGACGAGGGCATCGGGCGCGGAGCGCCGCAGCGCGTCGCGCATGTCGTTGAAGGCCGAATAAAAGGAAGACTTCGCCTGCGGATCCGCCAGATTCTTGCGTCCCGTTATCCCCGGGGCATGGCTGCAAACTCCCGCAAATACCAGGGGCATGATGCTCAGTCCTTGACCATTGCGTATATCCCCGCCCGGACGGGTCCGTGCCTGCGCACCCCCTCCTTCATGGCCTCGATGTAATCGGGCCACGCCATGCCGCACATCGCGGCATAGTGCATGAGCAGCTGGCCGTTGACACCGATGACATAGAGCAGACCGACGTCCCGGTTTCGCAGTGCCTCAAGCTCTTCCGCGGACAACTCATATTCGCCAATGACCTCTTCGGCCTGCTCTTCATAGCGGCGGCGAATGGCGGGATCCCGATTGAGTTGATAGAGCAGTTTTTGCAGGGTGTAGAGGCTCATGCTGCGGGTCCTTTTACTTGCGCGCGCTCAGGTACTCGCGGATGTTGCCGCTCTTGAAGTTCAAGTCGGGGTGTATCTCGTCCATTTCAAGGGAAACGGCGATGGGCCCGCGCTTGAACGCCTCGGACAGGCATCCGGTGAGCGCGTCGAAAATGGCCTGGCCCGCCGCTTTGCGCGTCTTCAAATCCCTGCCATGTCCGATTCGAACCATGGCATGAATGAAGGCGTTGTCGGGGTGGCCATCCGCAATCACATAATCTTCGACGCGGTGGCACCGCACGCGCACACCGGCAAGTTCAAACACGCCGGTGTCGACCGCGACGCGCGCCAGCGTCTTCGACAGATCCTTCATGTTGACGCGCTCCGCCAGCCGGTCGGAATATTCGATGATGATATGAGGCATGCACGGTCTCCCTCATGCGCCGGAAGGTTAATATATACACTACATGAAATCCCGCCACTCGCGGACGGAGCCGGGAGCTTTGCTTGCCGTTGGCGGCAAGCACCCATGTCGCGTCAGGGAATCGGAGAATCGGGATGAAGCTGGTTACATTTGAAGCAGGCGGCAAGGTGTCCTGGGGCGCCGTGCACAAGGACGGCGTGGTCGATCTGGGCAGGCGCCTCGGCACCCGGTTTCCGACCCTGCGCGACGCCATCCCGCAGCAAAGCGTTATTGAGGATACGCTGCGCGGCCAGGATCCCGATTGGCCGCTGGAGGCGATTCGCTACCTGCCGCCCATTCCCAACCCCGAGAAAATCATTTGCGTCGGGGTCAACTATGCGAACCGGAACGAAGAGTACCGGGACGGATCCGAGCTGCCGAAGCATCCGAGTCTTTTCATGCGAACGCCGGGCTCCCTGGTGGGGCATGGCCAACCCATCGTACGGCCGCGCGAATCCGTGCAATACGACTACGAAGGGGAAATTGTCCTGGTCATCGGAACCCCCGGCAGGCGGATCGCCGAGAGCGACGCGATAAAACATGTTTTCGGACTGTCGTGCATGAACGAAGGATCGGTGCGCGACTGGCTTCGTCATGGCAAGTTCAACGTGACGCAGGGCAAGAACTTCGAGGCCAGCGGATCGTTCGGACCCTGGATCGTTACCGCCGATGAGGTCGGCAATCTCGACGATGTTGCCGTCGCGACGAAGGTGAATGGCGAACTCAGGCAGAAGGACACGGTGCGAAGCCTGATTTTTTCCTTCACCTACCTGTTGCACTACATTTCGACTTTCACCACGCTCAAGCCGGGAGACATCATCGCCACCGGGACTCCCACTGGCGCCGGTGCGCGCTTTGATCCGCCCAAATGGCTGAAAGCGGGAGACGCGGTGGAAGTGTCGGTATCCGGCGTCGGCACACTGAAAAACACCGTCATCGACGGTTGAATGAAGCGATCAGGCGCGATACAGAACCCGCGAAACTCAAGGAGTTTTACAAGATTCTTGAACAGTTACCCCGATTGCCGTCGAAACAGGCTTCCCCGAATTCCTCAATTGGCAACCGCGCCCGCCTTCTTGATGATCGCGCCAACCCGCACGACCTCCGAGCGGATCATTTCACCGAACTCCTCGGGCGATTTGCTGGTGGCAACGTAAAGCCCGAGCCCCGCCATCTTCTGCACGACCTCCGGTGAATTCAATGCGCGCGATACCTGCTCGTGGATGGTCCGCGTGATGTTCGCGGGCATGTTGGCCGGCCCCACCAGCCCGAACCAGACATCCAGGAATACCGATGCGTGCCCGGCCTCCGTCATGGTCGGCACGTTCTGCAGATCCGGCATGCGCGCCTTGGCGGTCGTCGCGAGAAGACGCAACTGTCCGCCGTTGACGAACGAGCGCACCGAGGCGTAGCTTGAAAAAATCAGGTCGTTGCGTCCGGCGACCACTTCGGGCGTCGCCTGTCCGCCCCCCTTGTACGGAACGTGGGTCAGCGGAAAACCGATAGCGCCGGCGAACATGGAACCCAGCAAATGACCGCCGGAACCGATGCCCTGCGACGCGAAATTCGCCGTATTGCCCTTTTGTTTGAGGTAGGCGATCAATTCCCCCACGGTTTTCGCGGGCAGGTTCGCGGGGACGGCGAGCACGCTCGGGAAGCTGAACTTGTGGGTGATGGGAGTGAAATCCTTCACCGCGTCGTAGGCAACGTTGGGCTGCAGCGCCGGGTTCATCGCCAGTGCGCCGATATCACCCTGGAACAGCGTGTAGCCGTCGGGTGGCGCCGCCTTGGCGGCCACCGCGGCTACCGCACCACCGCCACCGGGACGGTTCTCGACGATCACCTGAGGCCAGCCGTTGTCCATCAATTTCTGCGCGAGGATGCGCAGGCCCACGTCGGATGCGCCGCCGGGCGCGAGCGAACAGATCAGGCGTACCGGTTTGGACGGATAAGCTTGCGACTGCGCCGGCCCTGCCATGCCGAGTACGGCCGCCGCGATGCCCGCGGCAATGACTTGCGAATGCTTTTTCATCGGAGCCTCTCTATCCCTTTAAAGGTTAAATGATGCACCGGAATCGAAAGCCTCGCTTGCGGCGCGAGCGCATGAAGCGCTTTACACAACGTGCTGCTTGAGCACTATGGTCCGCAACGCATCCTGGGCACCGCTGAACCGGCGCCTTCCGCCGTTTATCGGAAATAACGTGCCCACGGAATGTCTTGCGTGGCATGCTCGGCGGACATCTGCAATATTTTTCGGGGGTTTGATGGGAATGACCAAGCTATTGGCGGCCGCGCTGCTCGTCCTGGCCTCGGGCGGCCTTCAGGCCCAGGCTCCGTCACCGGCGCCTTCTGGCAGCGACGCCGAAGTCAACCAGCTCAAAATTGAGATGCAGCGCATGCGCGGCGAAATCGACGCTCTCATAGCGCAGATCGGCCGCCTCGTCCAGTATATTCAGCAACGCGACGGGCTGGGCGCGGGACCCCAGGCGCAACAAAATCCACGCGGCGCGGTCGCCGGCATTCCAAGTGCGCAGCGCGTGAATATTGGCGGCGCGCCAATGCTGGGGCGCGCCGATGCGCCGGTGACTATCATCGAATTCTCGGATTTCGAGTGCCCGTTCTGTCAGCGCTTTTCCGCCTCGACGCTGCCCGAGATCAAGCGCGACTATGTGGAGACCGGCAAAGTGCGCTACGTGTTCCTGGATTTTCCACTGGAGAATATTCACCCCAGGGCGCGCAAGGCTGCCGAAGCCGCGCAGTGCGCCGCCGAACAGGGCAAGTTCTGGGAGATGCATGACCTGCTGTTCGCGCAGAGCGGCAACCTCGACATTAGCCAGTACGGCGATTTCGCCAGGAAGCTCGGATTGGACGCGTCCGCATTTGACCTATGCCTTAAATCGGGCAAGCAAACGGCGAAGATCAACCGCAGCCTGGCCAGTGCCTCCGCCATCGGCATCAATTCCACGCCGAGTTTCATCATCACCAAATCAGAGCGCGGCGACATCATCAACGGTGGAACCATCGTCACCGGGGCCAATACCTACCAGGAGTTTCGCCAGGTGATCGAGCAAATTCTGGCGGGAACGGATTAATCGGGGTCAGAGTCACATTAATCCTCCCAGAGGTCGAATAACGTTGGGATTAATGTGACCCCAATTAATCCCGGCCGCGACCTTCCGCTACAATTCCAGTGCTCCATCGGCCCCCGCATGAATTTCAAGCCCGGAACGCCTGGGCGGCACCATCGTGTGGGTCCGGGCGGGACATCAAATGACGTTTTCCGGACTGGCGCCGAGGAATTGAGGTGATGCAAACATGCTGACCCCGGAACAAAACGATCTCGTCCGCCGCTCCGCCCCAAGCACGCCGCTGGGGCAACTGTTCCGCCGATACTGGCTGCCGGTTGCGGCATTGCATCAGCATTACGTTCTGTTCCGCGACGAGCAGGAGCGGCAACAGGCCGTGCGCGCGCAAGCCCTGGTGTAGTGGCGCTGAGAAAGCGCCCGCTGGGGCGCACCGGCCTTCAGGTATCCGAAATCGGTTTCGGCTGCGGCATGATGGCGGGCCTGTTCACGCGCGGAGCACCCGCCTTGCAGCGCGCAGCCGTGGCGCGCGCATTGGAGCTGGGCATCAGCCATTTCGACACCGCGCCGGTGTACGGCGACACCGCCTCGGAAACCAACCTTGGCGCGGTTCTGCATGACATGCGCGATCAACTGGGGCCCGCGGTGACGCTCGCCACCAAGGTGGCTTTGACCTTCGATGAACTCGATGACGTTTACGGCGCGGTGATCCGTTCGGTCGAAGGCAGCCTGCGGCGGCTGCGCCGCGAGCGCATCGATCTCATCCAACTGCACAACCGCGTCGGCCCGCTGCGCGCGCCCAAACCGGATATCGGCAGCGGCGCGCAATTGGCGCTGCAGGACATCCTCGGATCGCGCGGCGTGGTGGACGCCTTTTGCGCGCTGCATGCGCAAGGCAAGGTCGGCTACTTCGGCTGCTGTGCCTTCGGCGGCGATGCGCTGCTCGCGCGCGACCTGATCGCCAGCGGCGTGTTCGATACCGTGCTGGTCCATTACAGCCTGAAAAATCGCAGCTCCTGGGAAATACCGCCCGATGCCTCGGTGCGCGACTACGGACAGGCCGGCGCGCTGGCTGCAAGGAGCGGCATGGGCACGATAGCGGTTCGCATTCTCGAAGCCGGCGCGCTGGCGAAAAGCGAATCCACGATCCTCCCACCGGTCGAAGCCGCCATCCGCTTCGCGCTCTCCAATCCGGAAGTTTCCACCGCGCTGGTGGGATTCTCGGATATTGGACAGATCGAGGAAGCAGTGCGTTGCGCCGAACTTGGGCCGCTTTCCGCGACGGAAATCGGCAGTTTGTAACACCGTGGCAGTGCCGCGGCATTGTAGAATCGCCGCCTGCTTCATTGCTAGACCCCGATTAACCCTACCTCTCCAGGAATCCCATGTCCGACAAGAAAATACCGTTTCGCGCCGACCAGGTCGGCAGTTTGCTGCGTCCCCCGGAACTGAAGGCCGCGCGCGAAAAGAAAGCCAAAGGCGAAATCACCGCCGCACAGTTGCGCGAAGTCGAAGACCGGCTGATTCTTGTCGCCGTGCAACGCCAGGAAGAAACCGGCATTCAGGCGATCACCGATGGCGATTTCCGGCGCAACTCCTGGTCGGGCGATTTTCTTACGGCAATTGGCGGGGTCATCCAGGAGCCGCCAGCCACCGGGCACCAGCAGCAGGAGGTGACGCCGGTCGGCGGCGTGGTGAAGAACTGGCAGCCGCCGACACCGAAAACCGTGGGAAAATTGCGATGGCCCAAGGGTGGCATCCAGCACCGGGATTTTGACTTTCTCAAGGACGCCACGCTGCGTACGCCCAAGGTGACGATCCCCTCGCCCAGCATGCTGCACTTTCGCGGCGGCCGCGGCGGTGTCGACGCCAATGTCTACCCCGACATGGAAGCGTTTTTTGCCGACCTCACCGCGGTCTGGCGCAACGAGATCATGGACCTGGCCGCGATCGGCTGCCGCTACCTGCAGTTGGACGACACCAACCTGGCGTATCTCTGCGACCCGCAACTGCGCGAGCGCGTCAAGGGCCTGGGCGAGGACCCGGACAAGCTGCCGCACCTGTACGCGCGCTTCATCAACGACGCCATCAAGGGCCGCCCCGCCGACATGGCGATCAGCGTGCACCTGTGCCGCGGCAATTCGCTCTCGCGCGGCCATGCCCAGGGCGGCTACGAGCCGGTGGCCGAGGCGATGTTCAACGAACTGAAAATCGACGGCTTTTTCCTCGAATACGACGACGCGCGCTCGGGCGATTTCCGCCCCTTGCGCTTCGTGCCCAAGGACAAGCGCATCGTGCTGGGCATCATCACCTCCAAGTTCGGCGAACTGGAGAAAAAAGACGACCTCAAGCGCCGCATCGACGAGGCGGCGAAGTTCATGCCGCTGGATCAGATGTGCATCAGCTCGCACTGCGGTTTTGCCAGCCACACTGGGGGAAACATTCTTTCGGAAGA
>MEQV01000280.1:0-571 GCA_001770355.1 Betaproteobacteria bacterium RIFCSPLOWO2_02_FULL_62_17 | reverse complement strand
AGCTGAAACTGGCGGTGGAGGTGGCGCAGGAGGTGTGGGGGAGTACCTAAGCGGCCCGCAAAATTGGCAAAAATACAAAGAAAAAATACGCAGTTGACGGACATAAACAGCCAATTTCAATATGATTTGTGGTCTAGCATAGGAGGTCGGCTCGCTATTTACACACGCACAGAAAGAAGCAAAAGTCCGCTCCAACGAAAAATAAGAGATGCTCGCCGATTTGATTTCCCGCAAGACCCTGGAACAACTCGCCGGAAGCACCGTTTTCCGGCGTGGCGAGGCGTACTTTTCCGCCGGCGCGGTCGGCCGTGCACGCGCGACCGAGGACAAAATTACCGCGAAGGTCGAAGGCACGGACATCTATCAGGTTGAACTTTGGGATGACGGCGGCGAGTTGGAGCATGACTGCACCTGCCCGCACGCCGCGGATGGCTTTTTCTGCAAGCATAGCGTGGCGCTGGGATTGACTTTCCTGGCGGCGCACGCGCCCAACGCGAAAGTCCAGGGTAAGCCGGGCAAAGCCAAGCATAGCGATCCGTGGAAGGATATCCATGCCTTTCTGAATGCCCGG
>MEQV01000279.1 GCA_001770355.1 Betaproteobacteria bacterium RIFCSPLOWO2_02_FULL_62_17 | reverse complement strand
GCCCGAAAAGACAGAGGCCATACCCGTAGCCCACCTTGATCCGGCCTAGCCATCTACTCTCATGAAACTCAGTTACGATCCGAAAGGCAATGTTGCCTACATACGATTCCACGAGAAACTGGGGCAGGTGACGACGCTCAAGATCAGCGATGACGTGAACATTGACATTGCCGCCCGGGACCGCGTCTATGGCGTCGAGTTGCTGAACGCCAACGAACGACTGACCGGGGACCACGGTGCATTGATCGTCGAGTCGGGCGGCGCGCACCGGGAAATATCCCTCGTGGCGTGAAATGCGCCGCGACCCTCATGCGCGCGCCTTGCCTTGACGGGCTCGTGTGGCGTAGGAGCGCTGGGGAGTGCTCTCCGCACTACTAGCTCAATGCGGCCGAGCGCGAGCGCGAGCGCGGAACTCGCGGCATCCGCCAGAATTGACTATACTATCCGCCAAGTGGCAACCCTTGGAGGGCAGTCATGGCGAGTCTTGCGGCACCCGCTCCCGAAAGCTTCCGCTCTGTCGAGCACCTGCTCGGCGGCCGGAAAGTTCTGCGCGCCGGAGCGCATTCGACGTTCGACTGGATCGAGACGATCCGAAGGGGGATTCCTGCGGCCGCGGTCGAATCCCTGCGCAAAGCGATCAAACTGTCGCAACCCGAGATTGCCCGGGCCTTGGGTATTCCGGAACGTACGCTCGCCCGCAGGAAGCGCGAGGGCGTGCTGAGCAGCGAGGAATCGGCCAAGCTCCTGCGCCTGGCTCGAGCGGTCGGACGCGCCAATGAGGTGTTCGAAGCTCCCGCAGCCGCTCTCGACTGGCTTAAATCGCCCAATTCGGCGCTCGCAGGAAAGATGCCCATCAGCCTGCTGGATACCGAGATCGGCGCCGAAAGCGTGCTCGACACGCTGGGCCGGATCGAACACGGCGTGTTCGCGTAACGGCCGCCGTGCTGACGGTCTGGCGGCTGACCACCGCCCGGTTCGCCAGATCCGCGTTTTCCGGCGAGGGTGCGCGACTCTACGGCGGACGATGGAACCGGAAAGGCGTCCGCCTCGTATACACGGCGGCAAGCCAGTCCCTCGCCATGCTCGAAATGCTGCTCCAGGACGAACCTCCGCGGGCGCGCTACGTGATGATCGAGGCGCGCATTCCGGCCGCGGTAACGATAGACCGCATCGGGGTCGAGGATCTTCCCTCGGGCTGGCGGGACCTTGCGCTCCGCGAAAAGCGGCAGGCCATTGGAACGCAATGGGTCAGAAAGCAAAGTGCAGCGGTTCTTGCGGTGCCAAGTGCCGTGATCGCCGCCGAAACCAACTACCTGCTCAATCCGCTGCATCCGGAGTTCCGTCGAATCGAGATCGGCAAACCTCGCAAATTCGAGACCGATCTTCGGCTCATCAGGAGTGCCTGAAGTCGGGGTCAGAGTAAATTGACCCGCGACATGGAGTGCATCGGGTCAAGCGGACTCTGACGTGATATCATTGGGGATATGATTGAGCGGCTGGTCGTGGACACGAACGTTCTCGTGGCAGCGGTCTGCAGCGCGCGGGGTGCTTCGTTTATCGTGCTGCGGGGCATCGTTGAGGGCAGGATCCGGCCGTCGGTGTCGGTGCCGTTGTTCGTCGAGTACGAGAGCACACTGCTCGATCCGAGGGTGCGGCGGATGCATCGCCTGTCCCGCGCCGACGTGACCGCGCTGCTGGACGCAATTGCGCTGCGGGTGCACGCCGTAAAACTGCACTTTCGCTGGAGGCCGCAGTTGAGCGATCCCGGCGACGAGATGGTCCTGGAGACGGCTGTGAATGCCATGGCAAAGACGCTGTTGACGTTCAACGAGAGGGATTTCATGCCCGCGGCCGGCAAGTTCGGCGTTGAGGTGGTCGCGCCGGGGGCGTTCGTGTTGCGGCATCGTGTCCGCCTCGATGCGTAAGGGAGCACTGAGATGAGCCAGTATGCGCTGAGACTTCCGAATTCCTTGATGGAGCACGTGAAGAAGCTCTCCAGGCAGGATCGCGTGTCCATGAACCAGTTCATGCTCTCGGCGATCGCCGAAAAGGCCTCCGCCGTGGCGACTGAAGAGTATTTCAAGAGCAGGGCGGCACGCGCCGACATGGCCAGGGCGAGGGCCGTGCTGCAAAAGATCCAGCGCCTCGGGAATCCGCCGTTGCCGCAGGATGAAATGCCGACGCCCGCTCCGGCGGCGCGACGCAGGACACGACGTTCCGTAGGAATGGGGTCAGAGTAAATTGACCCGCGATTACTTGCTCTGACCCCGATCCCGCCAAGACGCCCCTGGGGCGCGCAGCCGCGCCCGCTTACTCAGTCTTCCTGAGGCAGAATTTCAAGCCCTCGGCCGGCCTTCGTGCGGTAGATTTCGAAGTCGGCGCGATCACGACGCCCGAATCAACGAGCACCGCCCAGGCGCGGTACTTCAATCGAGGCGCGCATTCCGGCGGCGGTAACGATAGACCGCATCGGGGTCGAGGATCTTCCCTCGGACTGGCGGGACCTCGCGCTCCGCGAAAAGCGGCAGGCCATTGGAACGCAATGGGTCAGAAAGCAAAGTGCAGCGGTTCTTGCGGTGCCAAGTGCCGTGATCGCCGCCGAAACCAACTACCTGCTCAATCCGCTGCATCCGGAGTTCCGTCGAATCGAGATCGGCAAACCTCGCAAATTCGAGACCGATCTTCGGCTCATCAGGACCTGAAGTCTCGTACTGGCTTCATCCTTCCCGGTGCTATACCCTCAGCTCCCCGCCGGCCAGCGCTGCCGCGTGAAACACACTTCCGGCGCCTGACAGGCGGCGCAGCCAGCTCCTCTACCAGGTCAAGCCGGTATCCACCCTTTGCAGCGCCCCGCGTTGCCCCTGGCGGCGGGGATCCGCCAAGCCAAGGTATCATTGCACCTTCCCTGGCGAATACGGAACGCAAGGCGCCGCACCGATCCGACCCATGAGCGAAATCCCCTCTCAGACCGCCACCACTGCTTCGCAGGACCAGCCGGGCGCCTTCGCGCCAGAGGGTGGCGAAGACGAGATCAGCCTCCTTGACCTGCTGCTCGTGGTCGCCGAGAACGCGCGGCTGCTGATTTTCGGGCCGCTCCTCGCGGGCCTTGTGGCGCTCGGCATTGCGTTCATCATCCCGCCCACCTTCACCGCCACCACCCGCATCCTGCCCCCGCAACAACAACAGGGCGCGGCCGCGATGCTCGCCTCGCAGCTTGGGGCGTTGGGCGGCCTTGCCGGTGCGGCCGGGCTCAACATCAAGAACCCGGCGGATACTTACATTGCCCTCATCAAGAGCCGCACCGTCGCCGACCGCCTCATCGAACGCTTCGACCTGATGCAAGTGTATGAAGCGAAGCTCCGGCAGGACGCCCGCAAGGCGTTGGAGGGTGCGACCAAGGCGTCCTCCGGCAAGGACGGCCTGATCACGATCGAAGTGGACGACGAGGATCCCAAGCGCGCCGCGGACATCGCCAACGCCTATGTGGAAGAGCTGCACAAGCTCACCGGCTCGCTGGCAATCACCGAAGCACAGCAGCGGCGCGTGTTCTTCGAGAAGCAGCTACAGCAGTCGCAAGAAAACCTGAAAAGAGCGGAATTGGCCCTAGGCCAGACGGGCGCCGGCGAGAGCCTGATCCGCTCAGCGCCGCAGGCGATGGTCGAGGGCATCGCGCGCCTCAAGGCGCAGGTCACCGCGCAGGAAGTTCGGCTTGCGACCATGCGCGGATCCCTCACCGAGGAAAATCCCCAATTGCGACTAGCGCAGCGGGAACTGGCTTCGCTTCGCGCGCAGCTTTCGCTAGCCGAGCGCGATCAGCCGAGCAAGAACGCACCAGGCGCCGAATACCTGAACCGCTACCGCGATTTCAAGTACCAGGAGACGCTGTTCGATCTGATGGCGAAGCAATACGAGATGGCGCGGCTCGACGAAGCGCGTGAGGGGGCGGTGATTCAGGTCGTTGACCCGGCTGTCGTGCCGGAAAGGAAATCGAAGCCGAAGCGGGCGCTGGTAGCCGTGCTCGCGACGTTGGTCGCAGGCTTTCTCCTGCTGCTGTACGTCTTCATGCGCCAATCGCTGCGCAACGCCGAAAGTGATCCCGAGAGCTCGCGAAAGCTCGGGCTGGTGGCCGCTGGGTTCCGGCGGCTCCGGAGAGGTTGGCGCGTTTAGCTTCGCCCCGGTGGGCGATGTCGGGGCGCGCCTGGTCGGAAGAGGATTGCTAGGAGAACATCTCCGCGTCTTTCAGTAAAACGCCGTTGCGATCCTTCTCGGCCACGATCGCGCTTCCCTCGATGGGCCAAGCGATCGCGAGCGCAGGGTCGTTCCACCGGATCGAGCGCTCCGACGACGGATCGTAGTAGTCGGTGGTCTTGTACAGGAATTCGGCGTAATCCGAGGTGACGTAGAAGCCGTGTGCGAACCCCGGCGGGATCCACGCCATTCTCTTGCGTGCCGCCGAAAGCTCGAACGCGACCGTGCGGCCGAAGGTTTGTGAGCTCCGCCGGATATCCACCGCCACGTCGAACACCGAACCCGCAATTACGCGCACCAGTTTGCCCTGCGGCTGGCGCAACTGGTAATGCAATCCGCGCAGGACGCCTCTCACCGACCGCGAGTGATTGTCCTGCACGAATTCGACATTGACGCCGGTTGCCTGGGCGAAAGTGCGCCGGTTGAAGGACTCGAAGAAAAAGCCGCGCGCGTCGCCGAACACTTTCGGCTCCAGCAACAGGACCTCCGGGATCGCGGTGCGCGTCACCACCATCAGTACACCTTTTCCGCCAGTACGCGCAGCAGGTACTCGCCGTAGCCGCTCTTGGCTAGCGGCTGCGCCAGCGCTTCGAGTCGTGCGGCGTCGATGTAGCCCATGCGGTAGGCGATTTCCTCCGGGCAGGCGATCTTCAGCCCCTGGCGCTTTTCGATCGTCTCGATGAACTGCGAAGCGTCCAGCAGCGACTCGTGCGTGCCGGTGTCTAGCCAAGCGAAGCCGCGGCCCATGGTGCGCACTTCCAGCTCGCCCCATTCGAGGTAGCGGCGATTGACGTCGGTGATCTCGAGCTCGCCGCGCGCCGAGGGCTTGAGGCCCGCGGCGATTTCGAGCACCCGGTTGTCGTAGAAATACAGGCCCACCACGGCGTAGCGCGATTTCGGCTGGCGTGGCTTCTCCTCCAGGCTCATGGCGCGCCCACGCGCATCGAACTCGACCACCCCGTAGCGTTGCGGGTCGGTGACCGGATAGGCAAACACGGTGGCCCCTCTTGCGCACCCCCCGGCCTGCTCGAGCAGGCCGGTCAGCTCGTGACCGTAGAAGAGGTTGTCGCCCAGGATCAGCGCCACCGGGTCGCGGCCGACGAACTCGCGCCCGATAAGCAAGGCCTGCGCCAGCCCCCCGGGCGAGGGCTGCACGGCGTAGGCCAGCCGCAATCCCCACTGGCTCCCATCGCGGAGCAACTCGGCAAAGCGCGGCGTGTCCTGCGGAGTCGAAATGACGAGGATGTCGCGGATGCCAGCCAGCATCAGCGTCGTCAGTGGGTAATACACCATAGGCTTGTCGTAGACCGGCAGCAATTGCTTGGACACCACCTGCGTCACCGGATACAGGCGCGTGCCCGAGCCACCCGCGAGAATGATGCCCTTCATACTGCGTCCACATGGCGCGCATCGCGGCGCAACGCCTCGTGGCCTCGCAGATTGCCCGTAAAGCTGGGTTTGTCAAGATTGCCCGCCGGCTCGCCCGTGAGACCGATCGTAGACAGGACAAAGTTGGCGCCGATGAAGTCCGCGCTGTCAATGATGAGAAGCATTTGCTGTCGAATTGTAAGGCACGCACAGCGTGCATATCGGCGATTGCGTAGACACGCTGTCCTCCGGGACCACCGGGGCCAAGTCTGTGACCAACTTCTTGTGCTGGCGAGCGGCGCTCGATTGGCGGTGCCGCAAATCCTGTGCGAAAATTTGCCGGTGGGCGATCGCCATTTGGGCGGAATCGCCGTCTGCTGAACCCGCGGAAAGAAGCGCTCGCCCGCTTTCGAAAAGTATCGGCAACTCTCTGCCAGGCGCATTCAGCGCTGACAACGCGATGCCGAGCTGCCCGCAAGGGGGGTGGCGTGTGCGCGCTGGCTTGCGCTTCGGCATACTCCAAGAAAGTCCTACACTAAGTCGCCGCGATTAGCGCACTTTTCGATTCGATGAAAACCCACCTGCCGGCGATAGCCTTGTCTCTTGTCTTGCTCATTGCGACGGGACTCAAGGACTCGTTCGGCCCGACGCTCTACTATCCATACGTGGTGGTGGATGCTTCAGCAGGAATCCAGTTAAAAATCCTGCAACGTGGTCAGAGTAGCAGCCGGTGCTCTCAGTCGATCGCGACGCAGATCGCGGCCATTCAAGGCAGTTGCGCGGTATGCCGCATTGTGGAGAGCAGTTGTCTTGGCGGCCTTGG
This sequence comes from Betaproteobacteria bacterium RIFCSPLOWO2_02_FULL_62_17, assembly GCA_001770355.1. Lineage (GTDB taxonomy): Bacteria > Pseudomonadota > Gammaproteobacteria > Burkholderiales > SG8-39 > 2-02-FULL-62-17. Next base: position 35,887 of record MEQV01000279.1, on the reverse strand, counting down.
CGATGCGCAAATGCAATGGCTCGGAGAGTCACATCTCGATACTGCATCGGTCCGAATGGCGAATGGAGTTATCACCTATGAATCAGTCAATCCGTCGCTCGCGCTGCTGACCTGCCAGGAGAGCGAACGGCAAAGCCGCGCAAACCCCGCCGCGTCAAGGGTGACTTGCTATCCGGCCGGGACGGTACGACCGCTGCCCGCGGCAGAGCGTGACCGGCTGGCCAGGAACCGATCGGCGTACGTCGGTTTTCTTGAAGCTGGTTCGGTGTTCGCCGTGGCGCTCGCCACGCTGCTTCTGCTGGGTTCCTTCCGGAGGAGGGCGCTCAATGGGTCAGCCGCGCCGCAAAGCGCCGATCCGTCGCCCGCCCGCGCGCCCGGCGGGGCAAAGTTTCGGTGGATCCAGAAACTTGCTCTGGCCGGGGCGGACACACTCGTTCTTCTCGGTGTCTTTGCCCTGCTGGGATTTCCGCTGGCCGACGATGTCCCGGCATGGGTGCGCTACGACATCAAGACTCTCGCGGTGCACTGCGCGCTTGTCGCGATCACGGTAGGCTGGTTCTGGACGGGCTTGGAACACTACGCTCGGCGCCGCCCCTTTTGGGACGAACTGAGGGATATCTTAAGGACGCTGAGCTTCATGTTCCTTCTGGCTGGCGCTACCGTCTTCTATGCCGGGCTGGATGCGGGACGCGGCACGTACCTGTGGGTCTGGGCGTTCACGTTCGTCCTTTTGCCCCTGGCGCGTGCTGTCGCGAAAGCCATCCTTGAGGCGCTCGATTTGTGGCAGCGCCCGGCGGTTATCCTCGGTACGGGACAGAACGCCCGTGACGCATGTCTCGCGCTCAAGAGCGAGCACGGCATGGGCTACCGAATCGATGCATTCATCGAGCTCGAGAACGATAACGCCGCTAATTCCGAGAGGATCGAAATGGAAGGCGAAGCCTATCCGATTCTCGCGCCGAGAAACGGCCTGGAAGCATTGCTCGCCGAATTGGGCAAGCCGCAGCTCATTCTTGCCCTGGAGACCCTCAGTACGCCGAAGATGCAAACGCTGGTGCAGCAACTCGCCGCGACCGAGCACAACATCCACGTCATTCCTGCCATTCGCGGACTGCCCCTTTTTGGCACGCAGCTATCGCACTTCTTCAGTCACCAGGTGCTATTCCTGACCATCCGCAACAATCTGTCCCGTCGCAGCTACCGATGGACCAAGCGGCTGTTCGATCTCGTTGCCGCAAGCGCGCTCCTCGTGTTGCTTTCCCCGGTGCTGCTTGCGCTGGCGATCCTGATACGTCGGACCGGTGGCACGGCCTTGTATAGTCACACCCGCATCGGACGCGATGGCAGGCCCTTTCAATGCCTGAAGTTCCGATCCATGCGGCCGGATGCCGATCGCGTCCTCGAGGAACTGCTGGCCAAGGACGCGCAAGCCCGCTCGGAATGGGAGAAAGACCTCAAGCTGAAGAACGACCCGCGGGTCACCGCTTTGGGTCGCTTTCTGCGGAAAACGAGTCTCGATGAGCTGCCGCAACTCATCAACGTCATCAAGGGCGAGATGAGCCTCGTAGGCCCGCGCCCGATTGTCAGCGAGGAGCTGCAACGCTATGGCGAATGCGCCATGCTTTATTTGCAGGTGTTGCCCGGTATTACCGGCCTGTGGCAAATCAGCGGCCGCAACGACACGAGCTATGCGGAAAGAGTGAGCCTCGATGCCTGGTACGTGCAGAATTGGTCGCTCTGGTACGACATCGCGATACTATTCAAGACAGTCAACGTCGTGCTAAACAGGCGGGGCGCCTACTGAGCCGGGCCGCGGCTCCCCGCAGACGCTGCGAAATCCGGCCACCCGGTTTGAACTCCTAGGCCAGCGGCATCGTGCCGTTCCCGCCGGCGCGCGCATTCTCCCGGATCCAAAAATTTCGATTCAGGCTGATCGTCTTCTTGAGCGCCCGCGGGAGGAGATGTTCCCTCCGGCCAAGCTGATAGGAGCAATACTTGATTGCCGAACGCAGCAGCGCGGAAGGAATAAGCCAAGGCGACGTTTTCATGAGAAAGCGAATTTCGGATCGGACGAAGCGCGCTCCTTCGTTCGCGGGCTCTCCGAGCTGGTCGATCAGCCACCGCTCCCTGGTGTGCATTACGCCGACATCGAAGTAACGTCTGAATTCCTGAGCATAGGAGTAGTCATGAGAATGGTACACGCAGGCGTCGGCGCAGTACGCCACCTTCCATCCTTGCAATAGCAGTTTTGCCGCAACCAGAGTGTCTTCTCCAAAAATCGTATCGGAGGGGAAACCTCCCACTTGCATCAGTGCTTCGCGCCGGTAGGCGGCAAAGGAGTTGGAGCAAAAGGCGGCCTTGAGGCCGATCTGCGCGACATCGGCAAGCGAAGTGACGCGTGAAAATGCCGGATAGTTGAAAGCGCGCGCGTGGGCCTCGATGTCGCCCGAGTGTGGCCTCGCACGCTGACGGCCATACGCCACCGCCACGCTCGGATCGTCAAGCGCTGAAAGAAGCAGCTGCAAAGCATCGGGCTCCACGAGGACCGCATCTTGCGTAAGGAACACGACAGCGCCGGCGCGCTCCGCGAGGTTCACTGCGAACTGCCGGGTCGCCCCGTGATCGAATTCGCTACGTCGGACGGGCGCTACCCTGTATCCAGCGGCTCTTGCCAGGTCCGCTGTACCGTCGTCTGACATGGAGTCCACGATGATCACTTGCTCGGGCCGCACGGATTGGGCTAACAGTGACCGATGGAGCTCGCCCCACCAGCGCACAGCGTTAAGCGTTGGAATGACCAGCGCGACGTTTTCGGTTCTTGAAATCACGCGTACAGAGCTTTCCACTGTCAAGTGTTCCCAAATGCAAGCCAACGACTGCCAACGCGCTTAACGCTCGAACCACCGGACAAACGCGTACTTGGCCAGTGCGTAGAGAACGTATGGCGACCGAGTCCTGACGCAAAGACGTAAATCATTTCTAGCGGAACGCAATCTCGCCTCGTTCGACATTCTCGCTCGATCGCGGCTCCAGCCGCGGCAATGGCAGGCCACAAGAGACGACGAATAAATTATGGTCCATCCTGCCCCTCTAAGTCGAAGTGACAGGTCGATATCCTCTTTGTACATGAAGAAATTTTCGTCGAATATCTCACCCTCACCGAGCAGAATTTCGCGCAGTGCCTTCGAGCGGCAAAACATCAGCGCACCACATATCGCAGGCACCTCGGTCGGCCCCTCATCGAACGCGCTACTCAAGCGCTGGCCTTGTCCCCGGTCGTACCAGCGTCCATACCACGTTCGAAAAATTCCGGTCGAGTCGATCAGACCAGTGGGTTTGCCCGCGCTGATGTCGAACCCGACCAATTTGCCGGTGAGGGCGCCAACGCGTGAATTTTGTGGTTGCTCCATGTACCGCAGAGCCTTGTCTATGAAATCCGAAGACTGAAGAAAGGCGTCCGGATTCAAGAACAAAATATAGTCGTAGGAGTCAATGAGGCGCTGGACTCCAATATTATTGGCTCTGCAGAAACCGATGTTAGCAGACTCTAAGATCAGGGTAATTCGGCCATACCGATCTCGCAAGTGGTTAAGGTATTCAGGATCTGTTGACAAACTATCTACAATAATCACGGCGTCGGGCGGGCGAATCTGACCCATTAAGCAGGCGACATTCGTACTGATAAAGGGCTGGCTGTTGTGTGTCACTATCACTACGCCGACCCTTGATTGTTCTGGCGCCATGAACCTCAGAACGTGCAAATAGAAAAGGAGAAATCGGGGTGCCAAACTACTGAGGAAGTGTGTGCTTGTGCGGCAACGCCGATGCCAGTGCTGCTACGAGTTCGCCGAAGTCCGGTCAGCCCCGCCTCAAAAATGGCGCTTGGCAGCTCTAACGCACGCAGAGCTAGGTGCCCGACGTTCGGCGGCGCGCCCGCCGCCGGTTGATCCCTCCAATCCGCTTAGCATCAATTCGCCATCATCTCACGTCATAGGATTATCGGACGTTTACGTTTGACCCGGCCACGGGTAGACGAGACTGAATGGTCGCCTGGGCCAGGTCAAGCGGCTTCAATCCGTAAGGACCACGAAGTTTCAATGCGACAAAAAAGCTAATTAACACAATTAACACCACGTATTTCAGGAAATAACTTGTGAACACAATATACCATTCACCCATCGCCAGCGGATCAAGCAGAATTATGTAGATCATGGCCATTATGAGGGCACGCGCTATTTGTCTTAGAGAGATGTGACGAACAAGATAGTAAGAGAGCAAACCAAACAATATTCCGGTGAGCAACTGATAGAACAATAAACCTAGACTACCCAGCGTATAAAGCCCTATCGCAGGATTTCCGGAAGTAAAACGGACTCCGCTAGAAATGTAGGACGTTACAAGGCTGGCGGGGCTAACGGCATACATAAGGACATTCACGCCCGAATCCCTAACATCGCCAGAGGGTACAAACAATGTCGACAAATCGGTGCCGACGATCTGCTGTTTACGGAGATTGATCTGATCTATGCCCCACCATACATGACCCTGCAAGCCGAACATACGATCAAAGACGAATTGTGCAGCAGCGCTCGCATCAAATCCGTAGGTCCTGGAATAATGATAGATGATCAGCATCAGTAAGAAAACCATCACTACCGATGCCAAGGTGATCCGTCCAAAGGTGAAAAGTGATGTGACACGTCTTTGCGCCTGCACGACCATGATCGGCATCAAGTACATAAAGATTGCAAGAATAATTCCTGAGAATTTGTCCCCCGTCAGAATATTCATGAGTATTATGCCGGCCAGCATATATCGGGTTGCCAAAGCATGGCGGCCACGATAATGAGCAGCCACAATACCGCAGGCAAATGCAAGTATCGGAAGTTTGGCGGCCAGACTCTTGATTAGAGGATAATTATCGAAATATTCAAAGCGGCTTAGTTCCTGAAGCAGAGGCGAACCAAATGCAAACAATGCGAAGAGTAGGACGGCAAAAAGTAGGCCTGCTGAAACATATATAGCCAAGCGGATCAGACGTTCGGCTCGGCTGAATCCGGACGGCCGGGAGGCATTGATGGGGAAAAGGTGCTTGACAAGATTGTATGTCCACAATGCTGAGACAAAGAAGAGCGCGTTGTACATAACGAGCCTGACAGTGGAGCCAGTGGGGTATCCAAAAGTGAATTGTTCAAGAATGTACCCGCCCGATTCGATATGAGCATTTGATACTGTGGCCGCGAACTGCCCAAGCAACATGCCGATAGCGACTGCGAAAAATCCTTGCTCGCATCGCCATACTAAGTAAATGAACAACACCCATGACAACGCTGCGCAATACGCGAGCCAATCAAACGCACCGATCAGAAGCACCGTATAAAGGCCCGGTAACGGCAATAGGACCAGAGTCGCGTGTCGGAGCAATGACGAATAGGCAGCCATCACCACTGCTTCGCAATGGGAGTATTCATTGAGGGTGTACCGAATTCTTGGCAAGCAGGATTGCGTTTGATGTTCGCGTGCCCGGCCCGGGAGCAGGGTGGCAAGTCTGTTTAGCGCGACTCTCTAATATCGGACGGGTCTGAGCCATCTGGCCCCCATATATGGAACCGCGCAGCGTCATGCGAGACCTTTTCCCGTGGTCAGGGGCGGCTGCACTCGTCAAAAGGTCCCCAAGGGTTCATTTGTAGCATCTCCTCGCCTGAGCCCCAATTCGCCAATGGCCCGCAATCAAGCAACACCGGGACCACGCAACTGCAAACAGAAGCGAATGCCGCAGCAATTCGCATTGTCGCAAGGGCAAAACGTCCTAAGTGAGGACAATACGCAGTCCGATTGGCACCGATTAGCCTGCAAAGGAAGAATTATCTGCTGAATTTCCGGCGCCCACTTTTTGTGCGACAACCAAAATGTGCATTGGTCGAATCGTCTCAATCGTCTTGATTTGTAAACCCATATAGTCGATAAGACTGACAGCAAGACGCGTATCAAAGACATGATGGTGTAAGCACCTGTTCTCGGAGTTACGCGCGGAGCGCGCATGGAACGCCGCCAGATTCCCGGCTTCTGGATCAAGTTCCAAATCATGCAAGGCCAGTATTTCTGGCAGGTGTGCAAGGTCATCCTCGCCTACGCCTTTATTAAAATCGTCAATCAAGTGTTCCATCGCTGTTACGGGTCGTCGGTGATCAAAAGTTCCGTCTTTGTGCGGCAACAGCATCGCCAGCGCGCCTTCATCTTTCAATATGCGTATCCACTCGGTCAAAGCCAAGATCGGGTTCGCGGAATGCTCAAGAACGTGTGACGAAAGCACGAAATCATAAGTGCCGGAAGGTACGCATCCCATGGCCGTTGCCTCGGCGATATACTGCCGCCCAGCTGATTTCCTCGGATCGAACTGGTATGTCTGCCCGCTTTCAATACTGCCTTCCCAAACGGTATTTCCGGAAAAATTGCAATTATCGAGCTGCCCGGCTATTGGATATACAGGGAATATGTTCCGTCGGGTGAAGACCTGGCTTGGGCCGCCGATCTCCATACCTTTCTTGTCGCGAAAGAATCTCTCGAAACGCTGATATGACTTGGCGCGCAAAGCCAATAACCCGCGTATCCGGGAATCGGCGACATACATCAATCCTGGAACGCCTTGCGTTCGCAGAATATGGGTGACTTTTCGAATCACGGACATTTTGTGCCAAACATAGTCTGGTCCGATATCCTTCCTACACAGTTCGGACTTGCGCAACTACGGTGCTCCGTATGCCCTGCCTGGCAAAGGCTTTTTAGCCTTTCGCTTTGCCACTGTTGCCTACGATGCCGTCACGCAATCCGCGCAAAGCATACGCCAACGAAAGAACCGGGGCATCATCGATCAGCGGCATCGTCAGCAATCGAACCGCCAATCCCATCAAGAGTCTGATTTTGTGTGCCAGTGGGACATAAGAGCGTGCACAGACATACAGCGAATTGCGAAAATAATAGTAGCGTCGAATGGGACTGTACTTTAGCAGGCGCAAACCGAATAATTCTGTCGTTGCTGCGTCCGAACAATGATGCCGCATTCTGACCGAGAAGCAACCGAAGTTTGAGAATCCGGCCGCACCAGCTCTAAAACACCATTCGGAATCCACGAGATCAACAAACATGTCATCTCTGAACTTGAGCCCTTCTCGCCACATGGAAACCGGAACAAGCATGCCTGACGTAATGAGAACATCTACTGGTGTCGCGCTGCGCCCCGCCTGGAAGTAGATTTTTCTTACCCTTAAGCCATGCGTTCGAAAAAATGGAAACTGAACGATGCTTTCCCGGTCGTCAAAGAAGGAGGGGCCGATTGCCCCAACTTTGAAAGTCTTTTGTTGCGCTAGTGTTCTCCAAGTCTGCACAAGGGCACTAACATGATCTTCGGCGGGTTGGCTGTCTTGGTCAAAGGTGACCACGAACTCAACCTCATCCCGCGCGGCGAACATAAAACCGTAATTCAAGGCCGTTGCAATCCCAACATTACTTTCAAAAGTGTGCATGCAGAGATTCGAAAAGGACTTGAGTTCTCTTTCCAGTTCAGCACTTATTCCTCCATTATTCAGGATCCATACGTCAGAAGCTTGCACACAAAGTTTCGTGACCAAGGTCCATAGAAGTTCTCTGTCCGGATAAAAACAAATGACTAGGGCCCTCACATTGCTGGGAACGCTACTGCTCATGAGTTACGGCAGGACCCGGAAGGCTGCGCGTGCAGGCTGAGTGCGCGGATTCCAAGCACCAAGAATGCCGGACTGCATAGGCGTTTGTCTGTTAGTCAGGAATTGCCGCATTTGCTATCCGCTTGAATTCGGCGAGCCACAGTTCAAACGCATCAGCGGAGTTCCTTGCGAACTGTCGACAAAACGTCGCGACCGCACTCTGCCGTGCAGGTGCATGCCACCAAGTTTCAACGTCATCATAAACTCGGTTAACAGCCACCCCGGCGCCCTCTGGCGTATCGAAAAGAATACCGTTTTGTCGCAGCAAGTCATAATAGGGCTGAGCCTCCGGTCTCAATTCGTATGACTTGGGGTTCCAAAACAGGATCGTCGGCGTATTGGCTGCGAGTGCCTCGGCGAACGTCGTGGAAAAGTGATCGCATACATAGAGACGACAATTCGCCACGCTCTCGTGGAACGGAACGCCCCATGTTTCGATCGTCACTCCTGGAATGAATCTATTGAGACGCTGAACAATCTCCGGCTCGCCATCGCGATGAGGACGCAAGCGGATAGCCGACGTTACGTCGCGAAGCAAAGTATTGGCAAAGCGGGCTTGCCACGAAGTGTATTCGCTAAAATGCTGTTGCAACAAAAACTGTATCGGATACCTCGGAAACTCCGTAATTACCCAAAGGAGGCCTGTTTTGCGATTGCTGGCGCCACTTGCCTTTCTCCCCACTAACTTGGTTGCGGGGAAAGGCACAACTGTGGCCGCACAATTAGTTCGCTCCCATCCCCATGAATAGTAACGATCGACTATCGCTGTTTCATGATCCTCACCTGGCATAATAGCCATCCCCCCATAGTTTGCTCCATGGGAAGTTCCCAGTAATAGCACACGCCTCTCAGCTGAGGCGGCAGCCCACTGCTTAAATGGCTCATCGAAATACCAAGAGTTCGCGCTGAATATCGCGCTGCATTGTCGTGGATATTGTTTCTTACCGTCGCTAAGAACAGATTCATACCCTTCAATAAAACACTTGGGCATATCTAACATTAAGATCGCCGTCAAACATCGTTCGAACTCGCCATCACCTATCCAGATATTGTTCAGTTTCTGGCGGATATTTTTATCGCATGCACTCAATTCTGGTTTCGGTAATTGCCCCCAAATTGGTAAAGCTTTACCCATAGTTTTGATTAAGAGTCGCAATTGAAAGAGCTTGGAAAAAAGGGAGTCTCTAAGAACAATTGATTGGCGTGCTCTGTGACCGAGACCCGAACATATTCTTGCGAGATAGACCGCAGCTTTACGCCTCCATGACCTACCGTTAAGCGTTGCGTACACAGAGCTTCGTACTATTTGCGCTTCCTTCCGTGGGAAAGCCTTGCCAAGCGCCGTAAGAAGCTTTGTGTAAATCTGGAGATTGAACGAATCCTCTCGGGTCAGATAATGGAAGTCCAGCGTATCGGAAGGGACTACGAATGAGTTCTCCGACAGCACCATTGTGGTGCAATCTGGGTATTGCTCGAGCGCGTGTTTTAGGTGACAGTACCTGTCGTAGCAAACGGTTATATAGAACGCAAGCCATGGTCCAAGTACGATTCTCCAATAACGGGGGCCGTGCCGAGTTCCATGGATTGTATTTAGGACATTTCCCAGCGAGGGCAACAGCCTCTCGTAGATCTCATTGACGTAATGGTAGGCGGCACGAGCCGCTTCGCTGTTGTCAAACGGGCTTTCCAGAAGTCGGCCGTCGAGCGGCTCCCAATATGAGCGGCGGCCGTAGAGCAGACACCACTCCCCCAGGAATACAATGGGCTTCGTGGTGTCCCAGAATTCTTCTAACGCCGTCGTGGCAAGAAAGACCTTTTCAGTGTCGTCGGCTCGGATACGGCTCATTTGGGACGCGGGAGTAAATGACTGCGATCACGCCGTGCTCAACGCAACCGAAAACCGCATTAACCTGCCTCCCGTTCGCGATGTGTCATCCAACTCACACAGAGAGAACGAAAGCCGGGCCAAATAGCGATCTCGCGAGCATTGATGTTGCAGCATGGGTATCGCAGCGCAGTCGGCGGGATTCCAGGTCAGTACAAGGCAACGGCTTCGGGCATCCTCGATCACAAGACGTCCGTCCGTGGCGCCGAAAGCGGCGGTGCTGGAGACCAATGTCGAGGCGGCGCCGCCATGATTAACGACATCGTCAAGTTGGAAGAATTCGGTTTTCTGCCCGCCGTTTGCGCAGCGCACGGCAAGGGGTAACGAAAGCGACTCGGGAAGGAGTGTGATGATGCCGACGCGAACGATTCCCTGCGGGCGCTTGGACGGCTGAAAGTCGTACGTCAACGTGACCCGCTCGGTATCAACACCGACCGTGATTGTTTTCTCCAAGTTACCTTCTACTAGTGGAATCATTGCACTGATCAATATCTCGGTGCCTCGCTGCCGGATGTTTGGTAACACCCATTCGAGATCGGTCACGCGAACGCGCTCGCCGGGCATCTCGATGATCACGCCGCCAGAGTAGAAGTCTGCACCCAGCTCAATGGAACTGAAGTAGCCTTGCGGCAACGTTCCCACAACTGGCGCGAAGTCATGGGACTTGAACGCCAGCGATCTTATTGTCAGGCCGCGACGCGCGTTCAAGACAAGGTGAATGTAAGGCGTCTTGATGGTCCACAGAATGCCTTCCTCGTTCTGGGTAATCTGCACGCCTTTCGGGAAATCGATGCCACTAGGGAGTCGATTGGATTCCACAGTGTCGGTGCCGCTACTCTGGATTCGCTCTAGGCCCAATTGACACCGCAATGCGGAAACGCGCACGACTGCATCATTCCATCGAGCGTCGGTGATGTGGGTACGCAGATCGCTGGCCCATAATTCGCAGAGTTCCCGCCAACTGTCGTCTTGCTCGGTGCCGCTTTCACGAAATGCCTGATGAATCTGGTGACAAGACGTATTCAGCCAGAGATCATCTCTGCCCGTCACTGCCCAGCGCGCAATGTTGTACTTAGCCTGTTTCTTGACGGGAATCGGCTGGCACACTGACGTCAATCGTCTCCCATTCGGTTTTGGCGTAGCCGCTTGTAGCTCCAGCGCCTCGCCGGGACTCAGCCATGTCAGCGCAAGGTACTCCTGCAGCCCGTGACATACGCGCTTAAGGCGTTGCCATTCCCCCTCAGGGTGCAGTCGCGACTCGGCCACAAATCGCCCTGGCCGATAGTCGAATATCTCTGCGTCATTGCAATAGATGGGCAGGGGAGCATTGTCCTGATCTGCGCGTCGCCCGACGTACGCCATATATTCGGAGACCGGAATATCCCCGTGCACGACCCGCTGTAACCGCTGAAAGAGTATTGAGTCCGACCAAAGAACGGGCAGCGGAAAATCTCCGCACCCCATCGCATGTGTCGGGGTTGCCGAAATTGGCGCATGATCCAGACCCAGCGCTAGGCGCACGTTGTCCCGGTCCATGACGATGCCCTCGTAACCGGATTCGACGTACACGTCCACCATTCCGGTTGAAAAGGCCATTTCATTCACCAGCGCGACCTTGGGTGTGACCCCCAGCACCTCCCGATAGGTCTCCAGCCCCAGTTTCTGGTTCCGGCGATTCACGTCGTACGGCACCAGCGGACCAATGATCTGGGACCAGCCGCTTCCGATCAGTTCGCACTGCCGGCCAGCAAGCATCTGGCGGAAGCGCTCTACCCAGGAATGATCCAGCGTGGCGATCTGGCGCAGCGTCCAGCCTGTCAGTTCAATACCAATTGGAATTCCGGTGTCCTCTGCCAAACGAAGCAGCGGCCAATAGCACTTACGGATCACCTCTGGGCGTGCCTCAGCCGGGATCGACGAGAAGGCGAGATTAAGGTGAAAGAGGAGATAACCTTGAGCCATGACTAGCGTAACAATTCCGCCACCGCCTGCGTGAATTTCCGCCTACCCAGAACCGACATTCTCTGTCTCGCGCGCCGTGACAGGGAGGCAGCCAACTCATGATCTGCCATCAATTTGTTCAGTTTGCCAACGGCGTCCGTTTCACCCGTCGCCACGAGTGCAACACGCAGCGCCGCAATTATGGCCAGCTCTGCATCGTCTTTACCATCGTATGGCGAGAACACGACAGTCGGCACGCCGTAATGAAGCAATTCGAAAAAGCTTACGCCATAAATTGTGACCGCATAGTTGGCGTCTGCCATCAGGTCATTCAGATCAGAGGGGGATTGATGATTGGATATCCGCAGCCGAGGGAAAACAGGCCAAACCGGCCCTTGTGCAAAAGGCCCCGTAACCCAGTGCAGCTCGGTGTCGCTGGGAAGCGCCTCGTCCAGTAGCGTTGGTAATGTCTTGCCTAAGCCAGTTGCATCGCTGCCCCCGGTCAAGGCGAGAACTCGCCCACCGGGTCGCCATTCCATCGGCGGTCGCTTCACATTCAGCAGAAAGCAGTCCCATCCAGACAGAATCGGCGCCGCCCCGATCAAGCCTTCCGGTGGGGAAAAACAAAACGACGGGATAAAGACCAAATCCAATTTGCTGCGATGATTCACGAGGCCATCTACGCTGATGACTTTGCACTTACCGTGCCTCAAATCCTCCAAGAGCCCGCCGATATCCGCTGGCACCAGGCGAGGATGCAAATCAAGAATCACGACTTGGGCATCGACGTGCTGGACCTGCTGCCGGATTGCATAGAGCAGATTTTCCGCAACTCCCAGAAAATGATGCTCAAACTCACCCAGATCGGCGCGCTGAACCGGATCTCCCTGAATCAGAAGGTGTGCATGGGCGCCAAGGTCTTGACGTAAGGCACGAGCTACGACAAGGGACCGCGTCAAATGCCCAAGACCCAACCCCGCGCCCGCATGGCAGACAATCAGGGCATTCATGCAAGATCGCTATACCCCAATTCGATCAATTCCACTGCTCGCGAATCTCCTTCAGCGGCCGCAACCCGTCGGATGGGTCCGCGCGCCACATTCGATCAGACAGCTCAGAGGAAACGGGTTCCTTGATGCCATTACCGTCTGCTTCAAAACCCTTCTTCACATCCTGAATTACGGCGGCGATCTGATCTGGCAGCCAACAGTGTCCCGCGTCAAACTCTTCACCTTTTCCATCCAGATCGAGATGAAATTCAATTACCTTCGCGCCCCATCGATGAATCGCCCGGTGGATCACGGCGGGCTCCACCGTGTGATCGGACCAACCTGCCTCGCAACCTGTCACCTGACGAATAGTCTCAATTGCAGCAAGGTTAGCTTCAGCACAAGGCGCAGGATAGGCCGAAACAGTGTGAAGAAGTGTCGGAGCGCTGCATCCGTGCATATGAAGCACTTCAACAGCGTGTTTAATCTCGTCAATAGTTGCCATACCGGTCGAGAGAATTACTGGCTTCCCGGTTCTCGCGCACGCAGCCAGCAGCCCGTCCCAGAGCAATTCATAGGAGGCGATCTTAAAAAATGCTACGTGGAGTTCAAGTTCCGAAACTGCGTTTAAATAGAATGGTGTGCAGGAGAATTCAATTCCCAACTCGCGGCACCGTTGCGCCAGTTTGGGTACAAACTCCAAAGGTAATTCCCATTCCTTGCGTTTACGGTGCTTCTCTGATCGCGCAAGGATTTCTGGGGAAAACAATTGGTCGATCTTGAAGAGCTGGAACTTCACGGCATCGCACCCAGAACGAGCGGCCGCATCGACAAATGCGAGTGCCCGAAGAAACTCGCGATGGTGATTACTAGATACCTCGGCGATAAACTTGACCATTCGTGGAGCTGCTTCTCTAGTTCGCGGTCAAAGAGATTGAGGAACTCGATATCGAATCTGAACTAGTAGTAATCACGGTTTCACGAATGGCGCGCTCCGCTCGTTCCTTTGCATCCGCTCTGTCTTTGCCAGTCGCAATTACGACCCCGGCTCTTGCGGGATGGCTTATTGGCTTTGGAACCACATCCCCCGGACTCACCCTTAACTCGAAAAGAGCGATATCTGAATCTTGCGATATCCAATTAGGAACATAAATCGCATCGACCCAGCCTGGCTCTGGAAAGAAATAGCGTTGGCAAACCGCACGATTACACCTAGGACGTAATTCTATTGGATCAATGGGCTGCCCGAGGGCTAGACGAATCGCCTTAGCAACCAAATCGACACCAGTGTTCAAGGGAATTTGATGTGAACAGAAATATCCACCCGATGGGCGCAACGCAACCTCGATAATGAAGGGCTTTCCATCGGAGAGAACCATATCCCCCTTAACGACACCATTTACAATTGCAAAGCTCCTTGCAGCATCATGCAATGTGTCACAAATGCTTTTCTGGTCTGCGGCCAGTAAGACGCTTGGCAGATCCCCACCGTTCTCGATAATATTGGGGGCGTAGCGATCTAGAAACTCGTAGTTACGGTCGGAAAACCCCAAGGTAAATACCTCGCCCTGAACTGCTATGGACTCCGTGCTGATCTGCGGTCCGCCCAAGAACTCCTCCACCATCACTCGCTCAGTGGGCGAGAAAGACTTAGAGGTGAAGAAAGCCCAATCTAAATCTATGCCTTCCAAGAGACGCAGCACTCCACGCGCACCACGGCTATCGACAGGTTTGAGCACCAACGGATACCCGCGGTCAGAGACAATCTGTCTCAGCTCCCCTAGGCTCCGAACGGCCGCATACCAAGGCACCGGAAGACCGGCTGCCACTAAGTGGTCCTTCATCAGAAGCTTGTCGCTGACCAATCGGGCCGAATCGACAGAGATTCCAGGAAGACCAAGTTCCGCCGCAATGCTCGCCACAGTCAATGGAACATCCGTTGCCATGCACATTACCCCGTTAATTGGTCGGACTTCACGGTGATAACGCTTCGCAACAGCAATGCTTTCGTCAACATCGTAGGTATTAGCGATCAGCGCGGCGTCAGCCTCCACCATACATGGTGCATCTGGTCTGCGATCGGAAACTAGAACATGAAGCCCAAACGACTTTGCAAGTCGAATACCAGGAAGCGTTTCAATACCTCCACCAACAAAAAGAATTGCCAATTCTTTCATCGAGATTTCATCTGTATGCGCTAACTGAATCTCGCGGAATTGCGGTATCACCCACCAAATCGATCTTCGCGGTCAAGCCTATGACAGATTCAACTTCAAGACCGGTAAAATATCGCATGGGATCAATCAATGGTTGTTTGCATACCAGCATTTCCGCTGCTATGACGGTGCCCGCTCTAATTGGTTGATTTGCACACACCGCAACATGATATGCGTACTTAGCCGCTTTTTCCCCATCTTGCAGACCTTTGGAAACGCCGCGCGCAGCTTGTAGCCGCCGAACTTTAATTGCCATTTCTGCGAATTCGGCTGGTTCGAGGCTAATCGATTGATCCAACCCAATCATCGCACGATTGAGCGTAAAGTGACGTTCAATCATGCAAGCTCCGAGTACTGATGCGGCGACCGAGATATCTATTCCTACCTCGTGACTAGAAAAGCCCACCGGGATTTTATATCTTTCCCTTAACGCCGCGATAGTATCGAGCGCTACCATATGATCAGGCGTTGGGTATGCACTTACACAGTGCAACAGTACAACGGGATTATCTCGTAGTATGCCGAGCGCCATATCTTGTTCGTGACTGGTGCTGCCGCCAACGCTGGCAATTACCGGTAGCCTTAATTGCGCTAGTCTCCGTAATAGCGGCCCATTGGTAAGACTATGGCTAGCAATCTTTACGATCTTCACATCAGCCTGCAGAAGGAAGTCGAGACTCGGTATGTCAAAAGCCGACGCAAAGAAGATTAGCCCCAAACTTTCTGCATAACACCTTAGGCGCTGATATGCCTCCAGTGACAATTCCAAGCGATGGCGCACCTCACGTTGGGTACGACCTAATACTGGACATTTTGCGAATGGCGCATCAAGGAAATTAGCGGTAGCAAGATCTACGGGGGAACGTTTCTGGAACTTGACGAAGCTAGCCCCGCTAAGCGCTGCTTGATAGATCATCGTCCGCGCTAACTCTTCATTACCGGTATGGTTTAGACCGATTTCTGCAATTAGATAAGTTGGTAGAGCATCGCCAATTTCTATGGCACCTGTTGCAGTCGGAAGAATTGTCCGGATCATAATTATAGTTACTCCTGCAAGTACCGGTTGGAAACCAACCAAGCTCTACACTCGTGCCAAATGTCCCTTGGAGGCGGTGGATTAGGCGCATCTGATCTTCCAGACGCCATCTGCACGACAGAGCACCATGCTGGCACGAATGGCAAGCGCGGCACCGACTGACCGCCAGTTGTTTCGGAACTGCGATTATCAAGGACGTAGTACCGTAGATTCGACAGTGGCATCAAGCTCCAAGCCGCTAATCCCATCAGGGCATTGTAATCGCCCTCGATTACGACGACCTGAAGTCGCGGCAACGCTTTCGCCAATCCCACACCTACTGCCAGCGATTCTCCCATTGCATGCAACATATAGAGGCAGCGCTGCTGACGAAAGAAATGCGACGCTTCACGCGAAGTTAGACCATTACTAAGGACAACAAATGCATCTGGATGTTGGTCAAGGATATTCTTGATCACGGTGGGTCGTCTATTCATCTAAGTTGCCTCGTTGAATGACTAACGCTACAACTTGGTTGTCCTCCTGTGCCATCGTGATCGCGCGTACAAGTCCGGTCAAACCATCAGAGTCAAAAGAAATCTGTGGAATACCAACCGATGAAAGCAAAGATGTAGTTATCCTTCCCCAATCATGATGCTGGGATTCTTCCCAACTCAAAACTCCGCGATGAGAAATCACTAATAACAATCCTTGTTTATAGAGGATAAAGGTTCCTAGCAAAGCATCCAGACATACGCCAAGCCCACTGTTCTGAATCAAGACAGCAGGACGTCGTCCCGCCAGTCGTACGCCAAAAGCCATCGCAACTGCATGATTTTCGCGTGGCGCGTAGTGCCACTCTTTAAGTGCAGGCAGTACACGCTTAAATATGCTGTCAGGAACACAAGTTATCCAATCACAATGGTGTTCTAATAAAGCAGCAAACTCCACTGCCTTAGCCCGTTGATCAAAAAGCTCCCTTCCCAGGTTATCTAGACGCATCTGCAACACTCTCAATAAGGGATGTCAAGGATTTATGGTCGATTATTCCGTGACTCACTCCCGGCAACCCGTTGTCTTGGAGCATTCGCCGTACAATCGCATTGAGCCGCTTGCGAATTTCCCGGCCTGGGGCGGGCGGCTCCGCTCCTATTAGGCTTGCAAGCCAGCCTGTTAACGTCCTCAATGCATCTGCGTCCGAGTCTATTGTCTTGCCACTAAAGCGCTGAACTAATGCTCTTAGCAATCCGTCATAACCAGAAAGGTTGTGTGCCAATGCATATGGGAGAAGGCGCGCATTAAGCAAGCCATGGGGTAAATCGCAAAACTCTGCAAAAGCAACAGACATCGTATGGATTAAGCCGGTACGACTGTGCGCAATGCTAATTCCGCCATATAGCGATAATTGAGCCATTTCCACTAAGGCCTCGGAGCTCTGTTCGGGGTGCGTTGCCTGAGGAATCCTTTGCCATCCCAGAGCTAGCCCCGCTTCCGCTATCGGTCTTATAAGCCTTGTTTCGGCGCGCGTAAGGACGGCCTCTAGACAATGAGTAAACGCATCAAGCCCAGTGGACAAGCGCACTGGACCTGGCAGATGGCGCAGAAACTCAGGATCCACTGCGGCCTGAACAGGACGAAGCGCTGGATGATTAAGTGTGGATTTTCGTCCCGTTTCACTATTGTTAATTACACAGTATGGTGTTACCTCACTACCACTACCGCAGGTGGTAGGTGCCAAATATAATGGAAGGACAGTTCCAATCTTGCGAGCTCCAAACTCATAGTCCATTATCTTGCCGCCAGAACCAGCGAGTATCGCCACAGCCTTGGCAAAATCTAAGACACTCCCACCACCAACACCAACAACAGCAACTAGTT
Organism: Betaproteobacteria bacterium RIFCSPLOWO2_02_FULL_62_17; assembly: GCA_001770355.1. Classification (GTDB taxonomy): domain Bacteria; phylum Pseudomonadota; class Gammaproteobacteria; order Burkholderiales; family SG8-39; genus 2-02-FULL-62-17. Next base: position 18,221 of record MEQV01000279.1, on the reverse strand, counting down.
CACGCGGAAGATCAGAGAAGACGCAATCGATTTGCGCAGAAAATGGCTCTCCACGCGGCTTTCTCAACAGGATCAAGTCAGTCTTGTCGGTAGCCAAGCTCTTTACTACGTATTCCCTCGTCTCATCGTCTAGTGAATTACCAGTGAGCACGAGCACGGGTCCAGCGGGTAACCGAAATCTGGCGATAGATCCGATCCCAAAATCGAGCTGCGTGGGAATGTGAAGAATGCTATTCATTTTGGAAGTCCTGCCGTCTCTAGTATTTCAAAGCACTATCAACTATACGAGTTACAGTCTCGCCATCTAGCCTAACGGGGTGCTCTCGGAAAATTACTGTGTCACTGCAAACTGCTGTAACGAGTTCATATCTATTCACTAGCGAGCAATCCACCGCTTGTGCATTTGCGGCACAGCGCGCAAAATTATCTTGCCATTTGCAGATAATTTCATGTGACGTAAATGACGTTACTCCCATCGCACGTATTTCAGCGTCGAACCAGTCGCCATATGTACTGAAAACCGGCTCAAAGAAAAGAAATAGCGAATCAGGATGGGTCACAGGAATCTGCGAGGCTATACTCTCACCAAGAGTGTGAATCAACCCCGTACGACTATTTGAAAGCGATACACCACCATAGGCGGAACCCAATTGCAAGTTGGCAATGCACCCTTCAGAGTACCCGTGCGTGATGAAGCGCTCAACCGCCTGCAATATGGTGTTCATCCAATAAACAGCGATATATCGCGTGAAGCGATTGGCCTCACATTTAAGTGAAAAGGTTTCTAGGTGGTGCACAAAAGCATCGAAAGCAGTCTTCACAATTAGGTATGTCGGCGCAGTCTGCAAAAAATATGTATCTAAGATCGCGACCGCCGGAGACAGGTCCCAGTGACGAATTGCGAATTTCTTTCCGCGGTGATCGTATATGACAGCGTGTCGTGACGTCTCCGAACCGGTGCCGCAAGTTGTTGGAACGGCAATGATAGGCTGAATACCGGTTCTCGTATTCTCATCGGGCGGAATCGCGATATTGGACAATTTCAGTGAGAGAACTTTGGCATAGTCTATTGCGGACCCACCACCAATCGCGATAACAAGATCGTGTGGGCTTGCTATACCAATAGTAGCTTTCTCCACGTCTAGTAAGCGAGGTTCACGTTCTATATTTAAACTCGCCATGATTCTGGCTTTGAACTTAGCCATTAGAGCTAATACGAACTCATCCTCCTGAAAGACCTCATCGGTTACTAAGATTATTTGCGAAACCTCTTGCAGAATCCGTCCAAGTGCATTTCTGCTTCCAGAATACGAAATTACTCTAGTTGGAGCCCATGACCCGACGCGGTCCCGTGTGTTGTAGAACGGCTCAGTGACAAAATTGCGCCTCATCTAGATCGCCTTATGGCGACTACCAACATCCTGTCCCCACCTTCCGAGTTGTCACTTATTAAAGCCGAAGTTATGCCGTGAACTTTGTGCACTTTAAAGTTAGGGTTCAGAAGGTCTCTAAGTTGATCCACACTATATTCTTTGATATGCCACGGAGTTAAACAAAAGCCGTACCGATTTTGCGGTGTTGACAGGATGAGTTTGCCGCCCATCTTTAGCACGCGTGTAACATTGGAGACAAACAATTGTTCGTCAACGTGTTCAATTGTCTCCATGGACACCACTACATCAAAGCTCGAATCGGCGCAGTCCAATCGTGTAACATCGGCCACTTCGTAACTGAGATTGGCCCTACGATATTGAAGCTGGCAACGCCTTATAACCCCCTCGTTGTAATCTGCGCCAACGACGCGTGCCGCTTTTCGCGCAATCATGTCGGCACCGAATCCTGCGCCGCATGCGATGTCGAGCACCACATCACCAGCATTAATATAAGATAATGCTTTCAAATACCGGGTGTGATCGATACTTCCCTCTTCATAATTTGTGGCCAAATCATATTCCACTCGTTCCGGCTCATATTGAAGGCGCTTATTGCGAATATTGTGAATTTCCGCCGACGAAATCGCGCCATTTAACGGCGTTACGTCGTATATTGTGAACATGGGGTTGTTTGCCATTTCCGCGACAGGGTTTGTTATCACCCGTCCTCGACATATCTCACGCAGTCGCGAAAGTGCCTCTACGCTGATCAATTCCCCCGCAAATCCGTGCGGAAAATCCGCGGGAAGTTTAATCATATCGGCATGATGAATAGCTTGGTGCCTAAATATCTTGGAGCACAATGGTGAATTCAGGTACCAGAAACTGCCGTTTATTCGGAATATGTAGTCAAGCCCATTTAAGCGTCCGAAGTCCAACAGACGGTCAAGTACGTCATATTCACTTCCAAAGAATATTGGTGCTGCGCCGGTGGTTATTGAGGTGTCCATCGAGAAGATATCGCGTTCTTCTTTTCGGGCGGGAGCCACGTAGAATATGGGCAAATCTAGCCCCATGTCGTCGATGATCGCCTTGATTCGGTCTCTCGTTATCTTGTAGATAGCAATACCATCAAGCGTTTTGACGCAGAAGTCAGTACCACCGCTCCAATTGCGAGCAGCGACCTGGATTGCGATCCCGATTTGGCTCATATGACGACCTCACCGTTTATTATTCGCGGCGTGGAACGGAACAGGCTGTGGTTTAGAACAACAGCGTCATTGCGTAGGCTGACAAACTTAGTCCAGCTTCAATGGCCAGTGGAAGCGCTGACGGAACTCGCGCCACGCTAAGTTAGCTCTCTCTAGCTTTCCTCGCGAATAGTACGATTTCGCGCCCTATACCGTGTTTGGAGAGCTCCGAATACAAGTCACTAAGTAAGCGACCACTGCCTGACTTGCACAAAGCTCTTTCAAAATTCATTCGCTTCTCATGACACGATCGCCCCAGTTTATCGTCTCCAATGTATCGATCTCCCATGAGTAGGAACATATCGATTGGAAAGGTGGCCTCTTTATGCAGCACCTTGAATCCGCACCGCTCCGCAAGCCTTGAAAGTGAATCGAAATCGAAATAGTTAATATGATGCGGAGGAGCAACCCACCAAGGTTCGAATCCGAGGTGATCGCGCAGCACGAGCTGAAAGGGATTGAAGTCGTTCGGGACAACGATGCAAACGAGGCCGCTATCGTTCAATTGACGATACGTCAATGACAAGAGTGCCGCAGGGTCTGGGATATGTTCGAGCACCTCTCCCATGTTGATCGCATCGTAAAACCCCAAGCGGGACGCCGTTTTCTCTGAAAAAAAATCATTCTCGACATCCAGCCCCAACCCGCGGCCGTGCTCGGCCGCTTGGAGTGACGGCTCTATACCCGTGACCTGCCAACCCCGCTTCGCGCCGTTGAGCAAGAAGAAGCCTGGCCCTGAGCCGATATCCAACATGCGCCGCCGCTCGGCAGGCAAATGCCGCTCCAGAATCTCGTAGCGCCGTGCGTAAACCATATTCCACCAGTCGAGATCCTCGCGATAGCGTTCGATGTAGAGCGGCTTTTCCCGCGTGTAGTAATCTTCCTTATAAGCCTTCTCCAACTCCTCTTCGGTCGGGATGGGGATGATGTGCTTGAATCCGCAAGGCTTGCAATCAATGACGTCAAAGCCATTGGCAAACGCCGCCAGCGAGCCCTCATGGTCCCGCCATTTCTTTCGTGTCGGTCGCCCAGCGGACATGCGCTTACTCTTTCGTCAATCGCTGAAAGCCGCTGTGCGCAAGAGGGGTATCTATACGGGCGGCGGGATCAGCGGCAATGAGTGCAAAGACCTCATCAACCGCAGTTTGATATTGACTCAAGTCCGCCGGCTGGTGCGCCAATGATGGCTTGAACTGACGGAATCCCAGAAATCCGCGTCTGAGCAGCTCAATCGTGAAGCGCGTGTTCAACGCCATCGCATCGGAGCTCTTGAAGGCAAATGCCGCGAGCGACGGCAATCCCGTCACATTGATTTTCAAGCCGTGGGCCTCAGCCGCACTTCGCCAGATTTGCTTGACCTGATTGCCCGTAGCGATCAAATGCTTTTCCACCCCCAAGCGCTGGTATTTCCTCAGGGTTGCCAGAGCGGCGACGGGACCGATGCGGTCTGTCCAGTTGGTGCTGGAAATGAAGGTGGTCTGGGCGGACTGCATCACTTTCTCGGTCCCCATCACGACGGACATCGCGTAACCGTTGGCCATGGACTTGGCAAAGACCGCCATGTCGGGGTGAACCGCATAATTGCGGTGGATGCCACCGCCGCACATGCGGAACCCGCTGGTGATTTCGTCAAAAACGAGTACGGCGCCAATCTCCGTCGCCAATTCCTGCAGGGCTTTGAGATATCCCGCTGGAGCGTCCTCACCTCGGGCGGGTTCGATGACGATCGCGGCAATTTTGTTTTCCTTGCCCCGAATCTTGTCGCGAAGTGAATCAATGCTGTTGGCGTCAAAGGCAATTGCAGTGCCGAGCAACCCCCTGGGAACGCCGTTCGGCAGAAGGCCGGGCATGAGTTGACCGTCCAGGCCCGCACTGTCAGCAAGGTTGGCTGCCAGGTACCAGTCGTTCCAGCCATGGTAGCCACTGAACATCACAACATCGCGCCGGGTGTGGGCGCGGGCGATGCGTACGGCCACCCCCATAGCCTCCCCGCCGCTCCGGGCGTAACGCACCATGTCGAACCAGGGGTGGAGTTCGATGAGAGCCTCGGCCAGCGCGACTTCTTCAGGACAGTTGAGCGAACTGTTGACCCCATTGCGGAGTGCCTGAACGACCGCGTCATCCACTTCGTCATCGGCGTAGCCGAGAATGCAGGCACCGACCGCCATGATGGACATGTCGATGAACTCGCGCCCATCCAGGTCCCAGACCCGGCAACCTTTGGCCCGGGAGTAATACGAGGGCCAGACGCCCGGCGCAAACATCTCGGGGCGCTTGGAGAGAAGTTGCGTACCACCGGGAATAAGGGATCTTGCGCGCCCGTAAAGCGCTACGCCCTTGCTCTGTTTCAGTTCTTCAAGGCTGTACATTTTCTTTCCTGTCTTCCGCCAGGGACTTCAAATAACCTTCATTGCGGACGATGTTGCTGTTGATCGCCATGAGTTCTGGCTCCCTGTCGAGCAGCGCAAGAACTTCCGCGGTCAGGAACGGCGCCCCCTCTTGGTACAGCCTGGCGAAGACAGCCTGGAGAAATTCGTAATCGCGGGGCTCATCCAGCGTCCATCGATGGCACGACAGGCCCGAAAATTTCTTGTAGCCCCCGATCTTGAACAGTTCCGGATGCTTTTCCACATAAGGGCCGACATGCTCGCGCTCGGATTTCAGCTTGGCTTCGTGCCATGCGCGCTCGAGCGCAGCAAACGAGAACACTGTGCAATCCAGACCGTCCGGGAACTCGCCCGAAAGTCCGTAGTAGTCGTACCCCCCCGCCAAGAAACCCTTGACCACGTCATCCACAATTGTCGGATCAACGGCGGGACAATCCGCAGTAATGCGTACGACGGCATCTGCCTTGTGGATCATTGCTGCCTGGTAGTAACGATCAAGCACATCGTCCAGACTGCCACGGTAATGGCTGATCCCTTCCGTTTCGCACCACGCCTGGATGGCGTCGTCGGTGCGGTCGGTTGAGGTCGCAATCACAACGTTCCCTACTGTCTTGCAGGCTCGGATACGGCTGACGACGTGTTCCAACACCGGCTTGCCTGCCAACGGCATCAATACCTTTCCAGGCAGGCGTGAGGAGCTCATCCGGGCTTGGATGATGGCAACGATATTCCTTGTCTGCGTTGTATGCTTTTCCCAACGCGCAGGATCGATGAGATCAATCTCGTTGGTGTGAAGTGCTTCCGGCAGGTCCGGGGCAGGGCCTTCGGCCGCCCGCAGAATCTCCTCGAGTTGCGCCAGGCTGTCGACGCCCACAACGACTCGCGCAATGCCGGTCTGCCGCAACGCATCGCGCAGGCAGGCTTGTAATGGAGTCAAACCGGTCTCTGCAAGCCACCGTTGCCATCTCTGCCAGATCGGTTGCCAGCGATTGAATTTGTCCGGCCGTCTCGTGTTGGGCATGAGCAATAGCCCCTGAAGGAATACTGAACGGGCGTGCAATTCGATATTCATTCTGGCCAATCGATCCATCCAGCCAGACGTAATCAGACGGCGATCGAGAATATTGAACGGCGCTTGCACAAGATCCAGGTTGAAGCGTCGGACGAGGGGGTCAAGTTCGCCAGGGTTGTAGATCGAAACCCCGATCTTCTCGATCAGGCCCTGCCGTTTAAGCGCGGACAGCGCGCAATAAATCTCGTCTCCATGTTTTCCGAGAAGTTGCTCTGGCCGATGCAGCAGAAATCCTCTCAAACACGACATGCGCAACCGCGCAAGCGACGCCTGAACCTGAGCGCGCACCCATGTTTCGACATCTTGGACGTGAACCGGTAGTGCGGGCAATTTCGATATCACTTGCCAGCCAGTCACCCCGATTTCGCCCAACCGCGTTTCGCAGTCGCCGTAGGTGATGGCGGTATCCAAAGTGTCGATGCCGTGAGCCTTGGCATAGCCCAAGATCGATCGTGCTTCACGTTGGTTGACTTGGCCGCTTCGATTTGCAATGCCATAGTTGAGGCCGAACTGGACAGTGCCGATGGCGAGCTTCATTGCACCAGGGCCGCGCGCAATGCACTGACAACCCGATCCTGCTGCCCGTCCGTCATTCCCGGGTACATCGGTAAACTGATGGCTTCGGCGTAATACCGCTCGGCCTCCGGGCAGTGTCCGACCTTGAAGTCCATCCTTTCGTAATAGGGTTGGCGGTAGACCGGGATGTAGTGAAGGTTAACGCCCACGCCAGCCGCTCGCAGCGTCTCGAAGACCGAGCAATGCGATTTGCGGATCTCCGCGAGCTTGAGCCGAATCACGTACAGGTGCAGCCCGGAATAGCTGTCCGGATGCTGCCAAGGCGTGACCAGTGGCAAGCCGGACAGTAGCTCGTCATAACGCCGGGCGATGCCATGGCGCTTGGTTACGAATTCATCCAGGCGTTGCATTTGGCTCAAACCCAACGCGGCTTGCAAGTCCGTCATACGATAATTGAAACCAAGGTCGATCTGCTGGTGGTACCAGGGGCCGTCTGGAGCATGAGTCATGTCGGCGGCATCGCGGGTGATGCCGTGGCTGCGCAGCAGCCGCAGGCGCTTGGCCAGTTGCGCATCATTGGTCAGCGCCATGCCGCCTTCCGCGGTCGTAATGATCTTGACCGGATGGAAGCTAAACACGGTGATGTCACTGTAACGACAGTTGCCAATGCGCTCGCCCTTATATCTACCACCTATCGCGTGCGATGCGTCTTCGATGATCTGGAAGCCGTAACGCTCACCGAGCGCATGGATACCTGCCATGTCGCAGGGCTGTCCACCTAAGTGTACCGGGATTACCACTCTGGGCAGTTGTGCGGTCTTTTCCGCGTACGCCAGTTTCCGCGTCAAGCGTTCCACGCTCAAGTTGTGGGTGCGTGGGTCAATATCGACAAAGTCCACCTGCGCACCACAATACAAGGCGCAGTTGGCGCTGGCCACAAAGGTGATGGGGCTAGTCCACACCCAGTCGCCAGGCCCCACGCCCAGCGCCAGGCAGGCAATGTGCAGGGCGCTGGTGGCGCTATTTACGGCCACGGAATACTGTGCACCGCAGTAGTCGGTGACCGCTTGTTCGAACGCGGGAACGGCCGGGCCTTGGGTTAGGAAGTCCGAGCGCAGGACATCCACCACTGCCTGGATGTCGGCTTCAGTAATGTCCTGGCGCCCGTAGGGGATCATGCGTCTGCGTCAACCCGCATTGCTTTGATCGATATGCGACTGGATCAAATCGCGCAATTCATCCACGGACAAGAAATGCGCGTTTCTGCCACTGTTGTAGCTGAAGCCGGGCTCAACTGGCCTTGCGCCTGTCTTGGCGCAGTAGTCCGCAACGCTGTATGCGCCGCCGGAAGGCAAAATGGCGTAATAGGAGCCCATGTCTACGGTATTGAAGCTGTCACTCGCGGTGATCATTTCTTCGTGAATTTTCTCACCGGGGCGTACACCGATGATCGAGTGCTCACACTCCGGGCCAATGGCCTTGGCCACATCGACAGTACGGTAAGAAGGAATCTTGGGCACCAGCACCTCGCCGCCCCAGGCGTTGTCGATACTCCACAGCACCATGTCGACGCCTTCCTGCAGGCTGATATTGAAGCGCGTCATGCCTAGGTCAGTAATCGGTAGCACCCCGGTCCTTCGCTTTTCGAGGAAGAAAGGAATGACCGAGCCGCGGCTACCCATTACATTGCCGTAGCGCACCACGCTAAAGCGAACGTCGCGATGGCCTTTGATGTTGTTCGCCGCCACGAACAGCTTGTCCGAACAGAGCTTGGTGGCTCCGTAGAGGTTTATCGGCGCAGCGGCCTTGTCGGTGGACAGCGCCACCACCCGTTGCACGTCAGTGTCGAGGCAGGCTTCGATCACATTCTGCGCCCCCAGAACATTGGTCTTGATGCACTCGAACGGGTTGTATTCAGCAGCCGGCACCTGCTTGAGTGCGGCCGCATGGACAACGACATCGATGCCTTCCATCGCACGGCGCAGGCGGTCCTTGTCGCGCACGTCACCAATGAAGAAGCGAATGCCTTTGTACTGATCGCTTGGAAACTGTTGTGACATTTCGAACTGCTTGAGTTCGTCGCGGGAATAGATCACGAGACGTTTGATATCCGGACAGCGGGTAAGTACCGTCTTGACGAAAGCCTTGCCGAAAGAACCTGTGCCACCGGTGATTAGGATGGATTTATTGTTTCGCAATGGAGTTTCCATGGCTTTGTCGTGCGTTTGTCTTGGGCACCGCAAGGACTCAAGCGTATTCGTCTCGGACTTCCGCCAGCGCAGAAACTGCACCAGGTTTGGGTTGATTGGCCACGATGTTCCATGTCCCCTCTTCCACTACCTTGCCATCGTGCAGTCGGTACAATCGGTTGCAGTGTTCGACAGTGGAGAGACGATGGGCAACGATGAGAATGGTCTTGATTCCCTGCAAAGCGCGCACCCCCAGCATCACGTCGTGCTCAGTGGGAACGTCTAGCGAACTTGTGGCTTCGTCCAGCACCAGCACAGCAGGGTCGTGGTAGAGTGCTCGGGCAATACCTACGCGCTGGCGTTGACCACCCGAGAGCCGGACGCCGCGCTCACCCACCATAGTCTCCAGCCCGTCGGGAAGGCTGGCCACAAACTCTTCAAGTTGTGCGGCCTGGATGGCGCGCTGCACGGCCGCATCATCGATCTGCCCGCTGGGCAAGCCAAAGGCCACATTGCGCCGCAAGGTGTCGTCCGTGAGGAATATGGACTGCGGCACATAACCGATCTGGTTCTGCCAGTTGCGTAGATTTGCCTGGATGTTCTGGGTATCGATTCGCACCTCGCCGGTATTGGGGGTGAGCAGACCTAATACGATATCCACCAACGTGCTCTTACCGCCACCACTGGGACCGATGAAACCGACCGATTCACCGCGCTTGATCGTCAACGAGACGTCGTTGAGTGCGGGTCCCGCGGCGTCTGGATACGTATAGCTAATATGATGAAGTTCCAGAGATGTACTGAAGGGTGTGAGAAGGCCGTCAGTGCCAAGGGGCTCTTGGGTGGCGAGGGTGAGTTCCTTGTGCAGCACGTCAACCACTGGCAAGCCGTATCGCAGCGCTTGTACCGCACCAAACATCCGGTTGATCGAGGGCATGAGACGAAAGGCTGCAGCCCCGAACAAGCCCAGCGCAGGTAGCACGGCGTCGAGTGCACGGCCTTGCGCCAGCATGAGAATCACAAGCACGGCTAGACCACTGACGGCAAGCAACTCCAGCCACAGCCGCGGAAGTTGTTGAAGGGTCTGCTGTAACTGCCCGACCCGCGCGCTCTGCTCATTATGAATGCGAAACTGCTCCAAGAATTCAGCTTCGCGTCCGAGCAGTTTTGCATCCTTGACACCGCCCAAACCCTGCTGAAGATGCTGAATGCGCAAGCCGTCATGATATTGGCGCACTAACCCCCAACGCGCGAGGTGTTCTCGAGTGAGGCGATTGAACACCAAGGCTGCAGTACCCAACACAGTTACGACAGCTAACGTTCCCAATGGCTCGACGGCGACCAGCAAAACGCATAGGCCGACCAATATCAGCGAGTCAGTCAGCAAGATCATCCCCGGTAGTATCGCGTTGAAAGTGAACAAGTCCACCTCGCGGATGACATTGCGAATCAATTGTGCCGAATTGCGTTGCAAGTGAAATACATAAGCCTGCCGCAAATAGACCGAGAACAGCTGTTGCGCGATGCGCGCCTGCACCCCAAAAGCAAAGCGCATCTGCCGCCAGGCAAGAACAGCCAGAAATAGTGCTTTGATGAGATACACCCCGACCATTATCAACATGCCCCCGATCACCAAGCTCTGTTGGCTGGGATTGCCCAGCGCTTGAAGGACCGGTTCGAGAACTGGGTAGCTGTGTGCGACATGACTTTGCGTGAGAAGAGCGATCGCAGGAATAACCATACCCACTCCGATTGTCTCCAATACCATCCCGATCGACATCATCGCCAACAACACCACCGCACTACGATGTTCGACAGGTGTGAGCAGATTCCAGATCCTTGAAACAGTTGGAAGGCTGGTAGTGGAGTTCATCTAATATCTACGGATCGTGACGCCGCACCGTCTCTCGAGTTTGAGCATCGGGGACCAGTCTGTGCCACCCTTTCCCCTGTCCGCGGGCCGCTCTGCGCGAGCTTGTCGATCACATTATTGAGCCGTCGACTGTCAGTACAACTCATCGGTGGGATTCATTCCTCGCTTGAGCGATTGGATTTCGGCCTTCAGTGCCTCGTATTCCGCCTCCTTGCGGGCGAGGTAGGCGCGGGTCATATGCACCTTCTGTCCAATGCCCTTGGGCGTCAGAAGGTACATGTAATGGAGCTTATTTTGCGCCCGTCGGAAGTCACCAGCCTTGATCAATCCCTTTTGGAGCAGCGCCTTCAGCAGAAAATTGGTCTTGCCAAGGCTGACACCCAGTCGTGCCGCCAATTGGCGCTGGCTGATCTCCGGTTGCTCGCTGACGATGTTCAAAATGCGGAGGTGGGCTTCTTCGTGCGAGGACACGTGGACTTGAGAGGGACGTTCAATCGATGAACGGAGCATATTAGCGATTGTCGCGGCCGAGAGCAACAACCGAATTGGCTGCTTCGGAGAAAATGGGCGCGCGGTAGAATTTGACTGACCGGCGCCGCCTACTGACCTTTGGGGAGGGGAGCATGAAAACCTACAAGAATCTTCTTGGCGAAATTAATCGCCTGCAGACCTTGGCCGCGAAACGGCGTCGCAAGGAAGTAGGCGCGGTGATCACGGACATTCGTCAGAAAATGGCCGACTACGGCATTACGCTCGATGAATTGCAGGCGCCGGGGAGAAAGCGTAGGGGCGGCGGGAGCGGAGCGAAACCGGGACGGCCGGCAGGCAAGAAAGCGGCGAAGCCGAAGAAGAAGGCCGCGAAGCGCAAGGTAGCACCGAAATACAAGGATCCTCAGTCCGGCGCGACGTGGTCGGGGAGGGGGTTGACTCCGAAGTGGCTAGCGGAGAAGGAAAAGGCCGGCGCGCAACGCGAGGAGTTCCTGATCAAGCGCAAGTAAGCGCCGGTTCGGCCACCGCCCCGCCAACTGTCCCGCCCCCCCGCCCGTTTGTGCACGCTCGAGAACGAAGCCGGCGTGGCCGGCGGCAGAGCAGGGCGGCTGCTGCTCAAATCTCCCAATCACACCTTCCGGATTCGCGCCCTGATCGAGGCATTCCCCGGCGCCGCCTATGTGTGGGCAGTGCGCGATCCACGGCAGGTGTTCTTCTCCAACCGCCGTCAATCGCCGGCTGCGGCTGTTCGATCCGGATGCGGCGCAGGAGGCCATCAAGGCGGCGGCGGTGGCAGGGACGCGGTTCGCGCCGACGCGTATTCGGAACCACTGCCAGCGGCGCTGGAGGCTGCGCTCGTCCGGTTGCAGGAGGCGCAACGGCGGGCGTTGGCAAGTCACGGAGTCTGAGTTTCTTGCAGCGACTGCACTGATGGATCCCGGCGGGGTGTCTTGACGAATGGGGCCGCTTCTTCCCACGTCTTGCGGAGCTTGGAGAGTTACAATGCCTGCTCGAGTCGAATCAATTCTGGAGTTCGCCGTGAAAACGTCCACGTTGCCCAAGGCCGGCCGGGTCAAGGGGACGCACTTCGAGGTGGCGAAGCGTCTTGGTCTCGTAGGCTGCCTGGAGGGCCCTGTGGATCTCGCGCAGCACCGCAGGAAGTACATCCGTCGCGCCCTCGGTGCGAAATAGCGTCCTCGTTGACGCCGGCGCGATCGTAGCGCTGCTCAATCGGCGCGATCGGCATCATGCAGCAATTGCGGCGCTCGTCGCGGGTTTCGAAGGAACGTGGCTTACGACCTGGGCGGTTATTTGCCGAGGCCTGTGCCCTGCTTGGCGCGCGTCGCCAGAGGCTGGTGCTGGATTGGGTCGCTGATACGGACACCCGTATTGTATCGATCGACGACGGGCTGGAACTCATGCGTGGCTGGATGGCCAAATACGCCGACCCGCCGTGCGATTTCGCCGATGCGTCGTTGCTCTACGCCGCCTGGCGTACCGAGATGCGGGAGATCTGGACAGTGGACCGCGACTTCATGGTTTACCGCCTGCCGGACCGGTCCAGATTCACGGTCATTCCGGGCGGCAGGGGCTGATCGCCGCTTCCGGATATTCACCGGCCTCCGGCAACCAATTGATCCGCCCCATGAATGGATTGGCGATCGACAACCTTTCGTGAGTTTCTGGCCGGCGTGGCCGGTGGCAGAGCAGGGCGGCTGTTGCTCACGTCTCCCAATCACACCTTCCGGATTCGCGCCCTGATCGAAGCCTTTCCCGGCGCCGCCTATGTGTGGGCGGTGCGCGATCCACGGCAAGCGTTCCTCTCCAACTGCAGTTCGGAACCGCTGCCATCGGCGTTGGATGCTGCGGTTGCCCGGTTGCAGCAGGCGCAACGGCGAGCGTTGGCAAGTCACGGAGTCTGATTTCCTGGTTCGCCATACGAGGTTGGATTTCTGACGCATGCCCCGGAACGCGCGGTGCGCTTCAGTGACTGCGGTGAACGGGTTGCGATCCTCGCGGCGGGCGGGTGCTCATCCCTCATCCGAGCGCCCTTCGGCGTAGCCGTACTGGATGAAGTGGATGGTGGCTAGTTCCGTGTTAGTGCCGAAGGCCGCCTGCAGGTCAGGGTAGTTCGCAAGGTATTGCACCGGGTCGAAGTGCTCGGTGCGGCCTTCGTTCCGGCCGAAGCTGATGTAGTGGCTCGCGCCCGCCGCGGCGTTCGCCCCGAACGCATTGATCAAGTCGCCGTAAGAGGCGATGTAGGCGAGCCCATCGAAAGTCGCAGTCCGCCCCTCGAATCTGCCGTAATCCACCAAATGCGCGAACCCCGCGTCGGCATCGGCGCCGAACGCCGCGATCAGATCGACGTAAGAAGCGATGTATTGCAACGAAGAGAAGGCATCGAGCGAACCCAGCGCGGCATGGCTGCCGTCGCCGGCGAAATGGAGCGACTCGGCCTGCTGCAACCGATCGACGCCGTCGCGCCCGGCGACGCGGTCGGCTACGTAGATCGCGCCTAGATGGCCGATGAACGCGTACTGCGCCACCGCGCCCGAGAACGTCGCCATGTCGGCACCCGCACCGCCGTCGAGCGTGTCGTTGCCTGCGCCGCCCGTCATGGTGTCGTTGCCGGCGTAGCCCAGCAGGTACTGGTTGTCGCCGCCTGCCGTAAGGCTGTCCGCGCCCGCGAGCAGGAGGTCATCGGTGGGCAGGTCCGGCAGACCGTTATCGACCGCCACGCTCAAGCCGGCGAATCGCACGAGGAGGGCGTTGCCCGCGATCAGGCTCGCGCGCACCTCGGTCGCGGTGCCGCTGATGTCGTAGGTCGTCGTGTCGATCGTGAAGCTGCCGTAGACGGTTTCGACGACCCCGGCCGCCTCCACCGCGAACGAGCCGACCTGCCCGGCGACGAGATCGCCGTTGACGGTGATGGTGACGTAATTGCCGCCGGCGTCGTACTGGCGCAGGACCGCCGTCGAGGGCGTCGGGGTGCCGACGATTTCCTCGCGAACCGCGACGAATCCCGTCAAGAACGCATCGAACGCCTGCAGGGCCGCGATGCCGTAGGAATCCTCGGTAAGCCGCATGTCCGCGGCCACACTGCCGAACTCGACGAGTGCCATGAATTCGCTCCTGCAGGGCGCCCCGGATCAAATTATCCACATCGCGGGAGACCGGGGGCTTACAGATCGGCTACAGATTTGATCCGGGTCACCCTTCGCGGGTTAACATAGGGCACCGCCGAGGGAGGGTGGCTTGAAGAGCAGTTTCTGGCAGGCGCTACGACCGATGGTGCTCGCGGCGGCGCTGTTCAGCGTCATCGTCAACTTCGTCCTGCTGGTGCCGCCGCTCTACATGCTGCAGGTGTACGACCGCGTGCTGACGACCCGGCACGAGGAGACGCTCTGGGTCCTCACCTTCGGGGCGCTCGCGGCGCTCGCGGTCTCGGCGCTGCTGGACGCTTTCCGCGCGCGCCTGCTGACCGGGGCGGCGATCGTGCTCGACCGCGCCTACGGGCCGGACCTGCTGGCGCGCCTGGTGACCGAGCGCTCCCGCGGCGCGCGCGGCGACTTCGCCGCCGGACTCGGCGATTTCGCGATGGTGAAAACCTTTCTCACCAGCCCGAACGTGTTCCTGCTCTACGACGTGCCGTGGTTTCCCCTGTTCGTCGCGCTGATCTTCCTGTTTCACCCGGTGCTCGGCATCGTTTCCGTGGTGGGGGCACTCGTGCTGGTGCTGCTGGCGGTGGCGAACGAGCGCGTCTCGCGCCGCGCGATCGACGCGGTTCGCGGGCAGGGGCGCGCCGCGGGGCGCTATGCCGAAGCTGCGCTGCGCAACGCCGAGGCCGTTGCGGCCATGGGGATGCAGCACGCGGTGGCGGCGCGCTGGCGCGATCTGAGCGAGAGATCGTTCGGCGCGCTCGCCCTCATCAGCGAGCGCGGCGGCGCGATTGCCAGCGCCTCGCGCTTCTGGCGCCAGGCGCTGCAGGTACTGATGCTCGGGGTAGGCGCGCTTCTCGTGATCGAGCAGCAAGTGACCTCCGGGGCGATGATCGCGGCGACCATCGTGCTTTCGCGCGCGCTCGCGCCCGTGGAAATGATGGTGGGCAATTGGCGGCAGATCGTGGATGCCTGGAGCGCGATGCAGCGGCTCCGCAGAGTCGTCGATCGTGGTGCGGAGCCCGCGGCCAGCTTCGAACTGCCGACGCCTGCCGGGCGTATCGCCGTGGATGGGGTGGGATTGCGGGTGCCAGGGCGTGACGCGCCGCTGGTGCACGGCGTGACCTTTTCGATCGAGCCGGGCGAGCTGCTCGGGGTGGTCGGACCGAGCGCCGCCGGCAAGACCACGCTGGCGCGCCTGATGGTGGGGCTGTGGAAGCCCGGCATCGGCTCGGTGCGGGTCGACGGCGCGGACGTTTCGACCTGGCCAAGGGAACAATTGGGCCGCTTCATCGGCTATGTGCCGCAAGACGTGGAGCTGTTTTCGGGCACCGTGGCGGAAAACATCGCGCGTCTCGAGCCGCCGGACTCCCCGCGGGTGATTGCGGCGGCCCAGCGCGCGCGCTGTCACGACATGATCCTGCAGCTGCCGCAGGGCTACGATGCGGAAGTTGGGCCCGAGGGCGAGCTGCTCACGCCCGGTCAGCGCCAGCGCGTGGCGCTTGCGCGGGCGCTGTACGTCGATCTGCGCTTCGCAGTGCTCGACGAGCCGAACGCCAACCTCGACGCATCGGGCGAGCACGCCCTGATGCAGGCGCTGCGCTGGCTGAAGACGAACGGGATCACCACCGTTCTCATCACACACCACCCGGCGCTGCTTTCGGTGGTGGACCGCCTGCTCGTCATGCGCGACGGCACCATCGCGCGCTTCGGTCCGAGGGATGAAGTGCTGGCGTGGCTTTCTCAGGGTCCGCGGCTGGTGCGCGTCGAGCCCGGCCACACCGGCGGGACGACCTGACGATGCTGAGGATCGACACCCGGTCGGCGACGCCGGTCGCGGGCGTGATTCGCGCCGGCGCGATCGTAAGTGTCCTCGCCCTGGTGGGCGGCGGCGGCTGGATGGCGATTGCCTCGGTGGCAGGCGCGGTGATCGCGCCGGGCTTCGTCAAGGTGGATCTGAATCGAAAGGTGGTGCAGCACCAGGAGGGTGGCCTCGTCAGCAAGATCCTGGTGCGCAACGGCGATCGCGTTGCACAGGGACAGCCGTTGATCCTGCTCGAAGATGTGCGCGTCGACGCGCAGGCGGTGCTGCTGCAGAAGCTCGCCGACTCCGAGATGGCGCGGCGCTCGCGGCTCGATGCGGAGAGCGCCTATCCGGCGGTGCTGCGGTTTCCGGACGAGTTCGTCAGGCGCGGCGGGGAACCGGCGGTGGCCGAAATCATGAAGCGCGAAACCGCGCTGCATGCCACCCGGCGCACGGCGCTGGAGAGCGAGCTGAAGCATCTCGCGAGCCAGATCCTGGAGGTGGAACGCGAGGCCGCGGCGCTCGAGCGGCAGGTCGCCGCCGAGCGGCGCGCGCTGGAGGTGCAAAAGGAAGAGCTCGCCATGAACGCGGAGCTGGCGAAGCAGAATTTCGTGCAGAAGACGCGCGTCATGACCCTCGAGCGCGCGACCTCCGAATACACCTCGAGGATGGAGGAACGGACCGCGGAGCTCGCCAAGACGCGGCAGCGCGGCGTCGAGCTTCGGCTGCGCGCCTCGTCCCTCGGGAACGATTTCCGCAAGCAAGCCGCCGCGGAGTTGCGGGACAGCACGGACAAGCTCGTGGATCTGCTGGAGCGCCTGCGGCCGAGCAAGGACGCGGCGCAGCGGCAGAGGATCGTCGCGCCCGCGGCGGGCGAGGTGGTGAACCTGCAGGTATTCACGCCGGGCGCCGTGATCGGGCCGCGGGAGGTGCTCGCCGAGATCGTGCCGGACGAACGCAAGCTCGTCGTCGAGGCGAACGTGCGGCCCGAGGACATCAATTACCTCAAGGCGGGCGTCGTCGCGAACGTCAGGTTGACCGCGTACAAGCAGCGCACGACGCCGCTGCTCACGGGGGCCGTGACCTACGTCTCAGGCGACCGGCTGACCGAGCAGCGGCAGGGACAGTCGTTCTTCGTCGCGCACGTGGAGATCCCGGAGACCGAACTGGCGAAGGCCCCCGAAATCAAGCTGCAGGCGGGCATGCCGGCAGAGGTATTCTTCATCACCGACGAGAGGACGGTTCTCGATTACCTGCTGGCGCCGGTGACGAATTACCTGAGAAGGGCGGGGCGGGAGCCGTTGTAGGGGTTGGTGCGTGAGGCGAGCGGGGTGGCGCTGCCGACCCCCTACTAAAGTATTACGACCAGAACTGCGACTGGCATCGCGCTCCGCGTCTGCGAGCGTGCTTTCGCCGGTGTCACGTACGCCGGTTGATGGCGAACAAGAGTAGCGCAACCTTCCATGCAACATAGCGCGTAGAGTCCGTGCAAGCTACTTTTGATACTTGGCGGAGGGAAGATGCCACGCGAGATCGCCTTCATCGATACGCACCTTGCCGACTGGGAGCTGCTCGTCGCCGCGCTTGACCCAAGTATCGAGGTCGTCCTGCTAGACCCCGACCAGGACGGCGTGGTGCAGATTGCCGAAGCGCTTGAAGATCGAAGCGACATTGATTCGATTCACATCCTGTCGCATGGCTCGGAGGGCGCACTTTATCTGGGGTCAACTGTCCTTAGCGAAGCTACGCTCCCGCAATACGAGAACCAACTCTCCGGCATCGGCGCCGCGCTCTCCGAGTTTGGGGACATATTGCTTTACGGATGTGATGTCGCGAGCGGGACAACTGGAGAACGTTTCGTGGAGCAGCTTGCGTTAGCCACAGGCGCAGATGTGGCTGCATCCACCGATATTACCGGAGCCACAGCGGTCGGCGGGGATTGGACGTTGGAATCGGCGACAGGATCAATTGAAGCGCTTTCCGCATTCGATCCGGCCCAAGAAGCAAATTACCAGTACACCTTGGCGACCACCTATAGTCTGACGCCCAGTCCGACGACGGTGACCGAGGGCGGCCAGGTCACCTTCACGGTGACGCGCAGCGGCGACAC
>MEQV01000278.1:12976-16786 GCA_001770355.1 Betaproteobacteria bacterium RIFCSPLOWO2_02_FULL_62_17 | reverse complement strand
CAATTTCATCGCCTACGGCGACGAACTGAACCTCGTGCATCCGCCGCGCCCCAATGATCCGAAACAGGTCTGGGAGCAGGTATGGGCGGTCAAGCTGCGGCTCAAGTCGACCGCCATGACCCTGCTTGCCGAGGGCCGGGGCGGCGCCCGGGGCGGTCGTGGCGCTACGCGCGAGCGCGCAGCGGATGCCGCACCTCAGCGTGAACCGCCGAGTCAGGCAAAACCTGCGCCTGTCGATGCGGTAAAGGAAGGCGTGAAGGCGTTGCGCGGGATACTGGGTTTCTGAAGGAGAATCGGCAGTCAGCGGCCCCCGCATGAAGCGCTGGTATCTCTACCTGCTTGAGTGCGCCGATGGCAGCATCTACACCGGCATCACCGTCGATGTGGCCAGGCGCTATGCGGCGCATGTGTCAGGGCGGGGCGCGCGTTACACGCGTTCGCACCCGCCGAAGCGGCTGCTGGCAAGCTTTGAGTATGCGGACCGATCCGCCGCGTCGAAGGCCGAGTACGCGGCCAAGCAGCTCTCAGCGTCCGCGAAGCGGGCATGGGCCAAACGAGCGGCAAGGCAGTTGACGAAGCGCTCAAGCAATAAGCGATAACGGGGGTCTTTCAGGCCGCGGCAACCGCCGGCTATTTGCCATAATCCGGCGCCGAGGTCTTACAAATTGAAAGTCGCACCTTCAATGTGTAAGATACGGCATGCCTCTGCTTAACCGTGATGCTACCGCCGCGCTGCGCCGCCTGGCGCGTGGTTTTCCCGTGGTGGCGCTCACCGGGCCGCGCCAGTCGGGCAAGACCACTCTGGTACGCGCGACCTTTCCCGGCAAGCCGTACGTCTCGCTTGAAGACCCGGACGAGCGCGGGTTCGCGCTGGAGGACCCGCGCGCCTTCCTCGCGCGTTTTGCGCGCGGCGCGATTCTTGACGAGGTGCAGCGCGCCCCTGAGTTGTTTTCGTACCTTCAGACGAGGGTCGACGAGCGGCGCACAGCAGGGCAATTTGTACTCACCGGCTCGCAACAATTCGGGCTGATGGCGAGCATCACCCAGTCGCTCGCGGGCCGGGTGGGGATCATGCATCTGCTGCCGTTCGCGCTTGCCGAAATGAAGGCGCAGGGAATGCTCGGCTCCACCCTGTCCAGGGTCATTTTTCGCGGCCAGTATCCGGCGCTCATTTCGCGCCGTGTCACGCCGCCGCAGTGGTACGCGAGCTACGTCGCCACCTACATCGAGCGCGACGTGCGCCAATTGGCGGCGATTTCCGATCTTGCGGCATTCCGGCGTTTTCTAAAGATGTGCGCGGCCCGCTGCGGACAACTCATCAACCTGTCGAGTCTGGCGAACGACTGCGGCATCTCGCACGTGACCGCGCGCGCCTGGCTGACGGTGCTCGAGGCGAGCTACATCGTGCATCTGCTGCCGCCCTATCACGTCAACTTCGGCAAGCGGCTGGTCAAAACGCCGAAGCTCTACTTTTACGACACCGGGCTCGCGAGTTATCTTCTGGATATTCGTGAAGCGCGGCAACTGGAGACGCACCCGGCGCGGGGCGCATTGTTCGAGTCGTTGCTGGTGTCCGAATGGCTCAAGCACCGCTTCAACCAGGCGCTTCCGGGCAACGCATTTTTCTGGCGCGACAACGTCGGCAACGAGATCGATCTCCTGCTCGACCACGGCCGCAGCCTTCAACCCGTTGAAATGAAATCGGGCCAGACCCCAAGCGGCGATTATTTCGCCGCCATGCACAGGTGGCTCGCCTGGGCGGGGCCGCGCGCGCGCCGACCCACTGTCGTGTATGGAGGCAGTCGCTCCATGGTGCGCAATGGCGTGCAATTGCTTCCCTGGAACGAATGGCCGGAAGGGTAATGAGCCCGGCTCAGGATTTTCGCGGCGCATTTCTCCTGATGTGGCAGTGCTCGGTCAGTATGCGTGTCACCAGTTCCGGAGAATCGTCCGGGTCCCCAAGGATGACTGCTGCGATCATTTCGGGAAAAAATTCGTCCTCCCACAACGCGAGCAGCCCGTCGATCATCTGGTGGGGGGCGCTGCGCAGGACGAATTCCGGCACGCTTTTGATGGCCGCGCCGTCCTTGCGGATGGCGAGAATCGCCGCTTTCGCCTCGCTGGCGGTGATCTCCGGTTTGGGCGTCATGCCGGCGGCGAGGCACAGAAATACCGTGTTCATCGAGTCGCTGTCGGTCTTTCCCCTGGTCACCTTGCGCCATTCGTCGGTGACCATGCTGTCGTAGTCGCTGACTTCGATGGAAAGCGACAATGGATGGAAACGGTCGTGGTATTCGCGCACCAGGTCATTGAATGCCACCTTGGTATCTTTGATACGCGGGAGGTCTTTGGCCAGCATGCCTTTCAGGTGCCGCGCAATCACCGCGCGATGGGCCTCGGGCACGTCGTCGAGCAGAGATTCGCCGACCGGTGATATTTTCTTTGAACGGCGAATGGACTTGAGGAAATTCTTGAGCTCCTCCGCGGAAAGCAGGCGGCCCGCCATACGACCGGCGATGCGCGTCAACAGGCACGCATGCAGAACACTTTCGGAGGATTCATTGACCAGCGCTGCTTGCGGGATCTGCATTACATCGGCGAACCAGAGCGCCGCGTCGATTTCATCCTGAAACGCGCGGCGCTTGGCCAGGCGGGCGCGATACTCGGCGACACTCCATTGCTCGCCCAGGCTGCGTTCGCGCAGGAAATGCTTGACGTCCTCGGCATCCGCGGGGTCGGGAATGGTCGCATCGACCGGCATGGCGAACAAGGCTTTCAACATTTGCGAGCCGCCGCGGGAATGCGAAAGGAAGGAGTTTTCCTGCAAGGAGCGCGCCGCGCGCGCCAGGTTTCCCTCCGACATGTGCTCCAGATACAGGCTTGCCAGATAGACCATGCGTTTGACGGCATCGTCGAGGTCGGTGCGCAGGTGCGCGGTGCCGAAATAATCCGCGATCTGCACCACGCCCTTGGCGCCTTCGCTGCGCATGGCGTCGAGCCTCTCCGAATCGATGATGCCGTTCTTCAGGCCATGATCGAGCGCGCGCGCGAAGTAGGGGCGGTCGTCATAGGCGGCGACCGCCTGCGATGCCGCTTTCGCCGGCATGGCGTGGCTCAAAGCGCGGACTCCTCGGCAGGCCCGCGGCCCGCAGGTATCTCGCCTGCCGCGCTCGAAGCATCCTCGTCTTCGGCAGTCTTGACCGGTGCTGCTTCGGCGGCGCGATTGCGTGCCGCCAGGATCTGGTATACGTGGAAGAACTCGTCGGGAAAGTGGTGCGCCAGTCGCCAGGTGAGTTCCATCCAGTCCTGGTCGCGCACTTCGTCGAGAGTGACTCCGCCTTTGGGCATTTCAAACTGGTCTTCGCGGCTGGTATCGTCCTCTTCGTCCTTGGGCGTGCGCTCCTCGTCGATCACGATGAAGCTGGCGTGGTTCTTGAAGTTCGTGAGTTCCTCGAAGCGGTCGTCAAGATAATCGGCAAGGACTTCCAGGCCGAGATCCTTTGCGGCCAGCGCGTCGATGAACTCGTCGGGCTCGACGTCTTCGCGATAAATCACCGAATTGATCATGGAGCGCAGGCGGTCGCGATTGCGCTCGGCGTATAAGCGCTCCATGATCACCGCTTCGGCGAACTGCTGCGGCGTCACCAGGAGGTTAATCACCGAGGGTTTTGCCGAGTCGTACTCGCGGATGATGGCCAGAAGGTCCTTGGGCGCCAGCTCATCGAGCACGGCCACCAGCGCGTGGTCGCCTTCGGTTTCGACCAGCTCGGTGAGCGCCGATTCGGCGGCGCTGATGTCGCCGGCGTGGAT
>MEQV01000278.1:4094-12922 GCA_001770355.1 Betaproteobacteria bacterium RIFCSPLOWO2_02_FULL_62_17 | reverse complement strand
CCAGGTCTTTACCCACGTCGTTGCTGTCAAGCGGTCGTTCCTCTTCTTCCGAGGGGACGTCAGCGGGGGCGGCGGCAGGTTCGGCGTCGCCCGCGGCGGCGGCGACACCGATGCCGGACAGGATGAACTCGAGCCCAGCGGCGATCAGCATGAACTGCTCGCCGCCTTCGCTTTTCAGCGCGGTCCGCGCCAATTTGTCTGCCCAGGCTTCCATCTTGACCGTCGCGGCCAGTTTTTTCCAAGTCGGAAAGCCTCCGGGTTTGGCCGCGACCAGTTTTTCCAGCAATGCCTTGTCGCTGAAGCTGAATGCGCCGTGAAACGCCGGCGCAACCATCACCGGTTCGAATTCGATCATCGGCAGCAGCTCGGCGAACTGGTCACGCTTGATCTTGAGCCGCGACTTGAGCACATTGCCGCCGCCCGAGTCGTAGGTCAGATCCTCGATTTCATAGGCGTAGGACTTGGACAGATCCTTGAAAAACGGCGACAGCTTCATGTGAGGATGCCCTTCAGGTAAGCGCTCCAGACCTCGCGCGCCGTGTCGATCGGGTGTTCGATCAGGCTGCGGCGGCGGTTGTCGTCATAGGCCAGGCGCTTGGCGCTGCTCGACAGTACCTGGTAGGCTTCCTGCATTTCCTGAAAGTCGGCATGGGCTTTCTTGGAGGGATTGCGGTCCGGGTGCAGCGCGGAGGCTTTCTTGCGGTACGCGCTTTTTACTTCGGCCACGGTTGCCGTGGGCGACAGGCCAAGAATTCGGTAGTAGTCCTTCATTGATGTCCTTCATGACAGGACTCTATTGTCCCACTGTGCCGCACGACCGCCGATAGCCGATATTCCCCGAATTCCCAGGGGTCAGTGCCCTGCAGCCTGCGTTATCGCCCGCCACACCTTGTCCGGTGTGGCCGGCATCTCGAGGTGCGTGATACCCAGCGGCGATAGCGCATCCACCACCGCATTCATGATCGCAGCCAGCGCGCCGACATTACCGGCCTCGCCCGCACCCTTGGCGCCGATGGGGTTGGTCTTGGTCGGCACCGGGCGGTTTTCCATGTCGAAGGAACACATGTCGTCGGCACGCGGCATGCCGTAGTCCATGAAGGACCCGGTGAGCAGTTGGCCCGAGTCCGGGTCGTAGACGATATGCTCTGAAAAGGCCTGGCCGACGCCCTGGCCGATGCCGCCGTGGATCTGCCCTTCCAGGGTCAGCGGATTGATCACCGTGCCCACATCGTCGACCACCGAATAGCGCAGCACTTCGGTCTTGCCGGTGTCCGTATCGATTTCGACTTCGCAGATGTGGCAGCCGGTGGGGAAGTTGGGGATTTCCGGGGAGAAGGTCGCGGATTCCGCGAGTCCGGTTTCCATGTCGGCGGGAATTTTCGAGCGCTGGAACGCGGCCTGCACCACATCGATCAGCTTCACCGAGCGGTCGGTGCCGGTGACAGTGAAGGTGCTTTTCGAGAATTCGATGTCCGCGGCGGCGGCTTCCAGCATGTGGGCGGCAATCTTCTTGCCTTTTTCGATGATCTTGTCCGTGGCGATGCGCGCCGCCGAGCCGCCCAGCACCGCAGTGCGCGATGCAAAGGTGCCGCCGCCATCGGCGGCAAGGTCGGTGTCGTTGCGCGAGACGCGAATCTGCTCCTCGGGTATGCCGAGGCGATCCGAAAGGAGGATCTTGTACATGGTTTCATGTCCCTGGCCATGCGATATCGAGCCGGGAACCACCGTGACCCCGCCGGTCGGGTCGAAGCGGACATTCACGAACTCGCCAAAAGCCTGCGAAGTCTGCTCGATGATATTGCCCATGCCGATGCCGCGCAGCTTGCCGCGTTTTTTCGCCTCGGCGCGGCGGGCTTCGAATCCGGCATAGTCTGCATTGACCAGGGCACGCTCGAGATTCCTGTCGAACTCGCCGCAATCATAGTGGTACACCAATCCCGACTTGAACGGCATGGCGCTGGTGGGAATGGTATTGCGGCGGCGCAATTCGGCGCGGTCGATGTTCATCTCGCGCGCCGCGTTGTCGATGACGCGCTCGAGGATATAGGAAGCCTCGGGCCGGCCCGAGCCGCGGTAGGGGCCGTTGCAGGCGGTATTGGAAAACACCGCCGAAACTTCCACGTAAATGGCGGGCGTGGTGTAGGTACCCGAGAGTCCACCCAGATGCGCGGTGGGCGAGATCAGCCCGCCGGGCATGATGAAGGCGCCGATATTGGAGACGTTCGACACGCGCAAGCCGAGAAATTTTCCATCCTTGTCCAGGGCCAGCGAGGCTTCACTGATGTGGTCGCGGTCATGGTCGTCGCTGGCCATGCCTTCGCCGCGCTCGGAGACCCATTTGACCGGCCGGCCGATCTTTTTCGAAGCCAGAAGCGACAAGACGTACTCCGGATAGTGCCCACCCTTCATGCCGAAGCTGCCGCCGACTTCACCGGCAACCACGCGCAACTGGGTTTCGGGAATTCTCAGCACCTTGGTGGCAATGTCAAAGCGCGTCGAGTGCGGACGCTGGGTGCCGGTGTAGAGCGTGTAGCGCTCGTCGCGGGAATCATAATCGCCGATGCAGCAGCGCGGTTCCATGGTGGCCGCGGTGACGCGATTGATGGCTGATTTGACCGTCGTGACGTGATGCGCTCCGGCAAAAGCGGCGTCAACCGCGGCTTTGTCGCCCAGGGTATAAAAAAATGTTTCGTTATCCGGGCATCCTTCCCATAACTCAAGCGCGCCGGGTTTGCCGATGCGCGCGGTGTCGGTAAGCGAAGGCAGAGGCTCGTATTCCACGGCAACGCGATCTGCCGCGTCTTTTGCCATCGCCACGGTTTCGGCAACCACGAAGGCCACCGGGTCTCCCACCAGCATGACTCGACCGGAGGCGAGTGCGGGACGCGGCGGGTTGAACAATGGCGTGCCATCGCGGCGCTTGCGCGGCATCAGCGGCGGAAGAAAACCATAGTTGCCGGCGGCCCAGTCCCGGCCGGTGAGCACCAGCAGCACACCGGGCATTTTCTCCGCGGCGGCGGTGTCGATCGAAACGATGCGCGCATGCGCATGCGGTGAGCGCAGCACGTACGCATGGCATTGGGCCACCAGGGTCATGTCGTCCAGGTACTTGCCGCGGCCGGTCAGCAGACGCGGATCTTCGGTGCGCGGCACCGGCTGGCCCATTGCAAACTGTCCCATCACTGTCTCCTGCGTGTGCGTTCCCGGAAATGCTTCCGGCGCCGATCGACTCCCGCCGATCGCATCCAATAGGTATGATTGGCAAAGATTAGCGCAAAAATCGATTTAAGCAGGAATTGGATGAACCAGGATTTCTTCGCCGCTTCGAGTCTGCGCGAGCCGCTTGACAGCCTCATGGCGCGCGCCGCGGCATTGCGCGACAGCGCCCATGGCAATTTAATTTCCTATTCGCGCAAGGTGTTCATACCGCTGACCACTTTATGCCGCGACGTCTGCCATTACTGCATCTTCGCGACCTCACCGCGGGAAGGCGTACGCGCCTATCTGTCGCCCGAGGAGGTGCTTGCCATTGCGCGCGCGGGGGCCGGCGCCGGTTGTCAGGAGGCGCTGTTTACCCTGGGGGACAAGCCGGAACTGCGTTATCGCCAGGCGCGGGAGGAACTCGACCGGATGGGTTACGCCAGCACCATCGAGTATCTGGCGGCGATGTGCGAACTGGTGCGCAAGGAAACCGGCCTGCTGCCGCACGCCAATCCAGGTGTGATGAACCGCGATGAGATCGCCCTGCTGCGCCGCTCCTGCGCTTCGCAGGGCATCATGCTGGAGAGCGCTTCTGAGCGCTTGTGCGAGCGCGGCGGGCCGCACTTCGGCTCCCCCGACAAACACCCGGCGGCGCGGCTGGAAACCATACGCCTGGCCGGCGAACTGGCAGTGCCGTTCACCACCGGCATCCTGATTGGAATAGGCGAGACGCGCGAGGAACGCGTGGATGCGCTGCTGGCATTGCGCGACTTGCATCGGCGCCACGGGCATCTGCAGGAAATCATCATTCAGAATTTTCGCGCCAAGGCGGATACCAAAATGGCGCGGGCGAGCGAGCCCGACGACGACGAGCTGAAATGGACCATCGCCGCGGCACGGCTGGTATTCGGCGCCGGCATGAACATTCAGGCGCCGCCGAATTTGACCGCGCGTTACGCAGAACTGATCGGTGCCGGCATCAACGACTGGGGCGGTGTCTCGCCGGTCACGCCGGATCATGTGAACCCCGAAGCGCCCTGGCCGCAGGTCGAAGCCTTGCGCGCGCGCAGCGCGACCGAGGGCAAGACACTGGTCGAGCGGCTTACCGTTTATCCGGCTTATGCGCTCAATCCTGCAAAGTGGCTCGATCCGGCGCTTGCGCCTGCGCTGCTCGCCGCGAGCGATGCCTCGGGTTTCGCGCGCGCGGATAGCTGGGCGCCGGGCATTGCGGGAGTGCGGCTTTCCCCGGTTCCGAAGTCGGGCCGCGTATCGATGCCGGTTACGCGCGCGCTGGCCGAAGTTGAAACCGGCAAACCTTTGAGCGAAGCACAGGTGACGGCCTTGTTCGAAGCCCGTGGCGCGGATTTTCACGCGGTTTGCAAAGCGGCCGACGAGTTGCGTGCCAGGAACAGCGGCGAAGTGGTGCGTTACGTGGTCACCCGCAATATCAACTACACCAACATCTGCTCCTACCGCTGCAGCTTCTGCGCTTTCTCGAAAGGCAAGACGCACGAAGCGCTGCGCGGCACGCCTTATGACCTGCCGATGGAAGAAATTGCGCGGCGCGTAACCGAAGCCTGGGAGCGCGGCGCGACCGAAGTATGCATGCAGGGCGGCATTCATCCCGACTACAGCGGCGAAACCTACCTTGAGATCTGCCGCACGGTAAAGCAGGCTTGCCCGCCCATGCATGTACACGCCTTCTCGCCGCTGGAAGTGACCCACGGCGCGCGGACGCTTGGACTGTCCCTGCGCGAATTTCTCATCGAACTGAAGTCCGCGGGCCTGGGATCGCTGCCCGGCACCGCGGCCGAGATACTGGACGACGAAGTGCGTGCGGTCATTTGCCCGGACAAATTGAATAGCGGCGAATGGCTGCAGGTGATGCGCGAGGCGCATGCGCTGGGCCTGCGCTCGACCGCGACCATCATGTACGGTCATATGGAGCGGCCGCTGCACTGGGCGCGGCACCTCATACGCCTACGCGATCTGCAGGCGCAAACCGGTGGCTTCACCGAATTCGTGCCCTTGCCTTTCGTGCATATGGAGGCGCCGATGTATCTGAAAGGCAGGGCGCGGCGCGGCCCCACCAGCCGCGAGGCGATCCTGATGCATGCGGTGGCACGTCTTGCCCTTCATCCGCATATCACCAACATTCAGACCTCCTGGGTCAAGATGGGGGTCGAAGGCGCCAGGCAATGCCTGGAAGCCGGCGCCAACGACCTTGGCGGCACGCTCATGAACGAAAGCATTTCACGCGCTGCCGGCACCGAGCACGGGCAGGAGTTCGCGCCTGCTGCGATGTGCGATCTGATTCACGCCACCGGGCGCGAGCCGCTGCAGCGAAACACGCTGTATGGCCCCGCCGGTGCCGAGCGGGAAGCGGCGGCGCGGCGCGCGGCGCCTCTGACTGAGGTTCGCCTCGGACCGAAGCCGGCGCGCAGCAGGAAGAAAACAGCGCCGCTGGAGGAGGGCAGGCATGCATGATCCGGCACGCTTGAGCATTGCCGTGCTGGGCGGCACCGGCCCGGAAGGTTCCGGCCTGGCGCTGCGTTGGGCCAATGCGGGTCACAAAGTGATTCTGGGGTCGCGCAGCGCCGCCAAGGCGGAAACAGCGGCCGCTGCGCTGAACCAGGGTCTGGGTCGGGCAGCCCTGAGCGGGACGGACAATCGCAGCGCGGCGGCAGCGGCGGAAATCGTGGTGCTGGCAGTGCCCTATGCCGCGCAGCGTGCGACCGTGGAAGAGGTGCGCGCCGCCCTGGCAGGCAAGATACTGATCGATGTGACCGTGCCGCTGCTCCCGCCAAAAGTAGCGCGCGTGCAGTTGCCTGCGGGCGGTTCAGCGGTCGAAGCTATCCAGCAGTTGCTCGGTGAGCATACGCGCGTCGTGTCCGCCTTCCAGAATGTTTCGGCGCATTACCTCGCGCAACTCGATCGCGCCATTGAATGCGACGTGCTGGTGTGCGGCGACGACAAGGATGCGCGCGAGGTGGCGGTCAGGCTCGCGGCCGACGCGGGACTGCGCGGCGTGCACGCCGGCGTGCTGGCCAATTCCGCCGCGGCCGAAGCCCTGACCTCGGCATTGATCGCCATCAATCGCCATTACAAGGTGCCCGCTGCGGGCATCCGCATCACCGGCGTCTTCGACGGCAAATAGCAGATCCGATGGGTGCTGTTTCCATGCAGTTGTTTGCGCTGCCCGGCATTCCGCTGGTCAAACCCGGGGATGCGCTTGCCGGTTTGATTGTTGCCGCGTTGCAGACAGCGGGGCTCAGCCTGCAGAACCGCGACGTGCTGGTGCTTGCGCAGAAAATCGTCTCCAAGTCCGAAGGGCGTTACCTGGAACTCGCCGGCGTGGAGCCCTCGGCCCGTGCCCTGCAACTGGCTCGCCTTTGCAACAAGGACCCGCGGCTGGTGGAAGTGATCCTGGGGGAATCGCGCGAAGTGCTGCGCGCGCGCCGCGACGTGCTGGTGGTGGAGCATCGTCTGGGCAATGTGCTGGCCAATGCCGGCGTGGACGCTTCCAACGTCGGTGATGAAGGCAAGGTGTTGCTGCTACCCGTTGATCCGGATGCCAGTTGCCAGGCTCTGCGCGCCGCGCTGCAAGCCGCGACCGGCGCCGATGCGGGGGTGCTCATCAACGACAGCTGGGGCCGCGCCTGGCGCATGGGCACAACCGGCACTGCGCTCGGCGTCGCAGGCGTGCCCGCGGTCGAAGACCTGCGCGGGCGGCCCGATCTGTTCGGCCGCAAGTTGCGCTCCACCGAAGTGGCGGTGGCCGACGAACTGGCCGCGGCGGCTTCCCTGCTGATGGGGCAGGCCGGAGAGGGCCACCCCGTGGTCCTGGTGCGCGGTTTTCCCTACCCGTTGCGCGAGAGCAGCGCGGCGGAACTGCTGCGCCCCAGATCGCTCGATCTGTTCCGGTGAGGCACTCGTGATTCTGACTCTGGCCGGAGGGGTGGGCGGCGCCAAGCTGGCGCAAGGCTTGTATCAGGTGCTGGGCGATGATCTCACCGTGGTGGTGAACACCGGCGATGATTTCGAGCATATGGGTCTTTGCATCTCACCGGACCTCGACACCGTCATGTACACCCTTGCCGGCCTGAATAATCGCGAAACCGGCTGGGGCCTGGCCGGCGAAACCTGGAACTTCATGGCGATGACCGGGCGCCTCGGGGGCGAAACCTGGTTTCGGCTCGGCGACCAGGACCTCGCGGTGCATCTTGAACGCACCCGCAGGCTGGCAGCGGGCGAAACGCTCTCATCGGTCACCGCGTCGCTGTGCGCGCGACTCGGACTGACCTGCGCCGTCATGCCCATGAGCAATGCGAGGGTGCGCACCATGGTCGGCACCGATCGAGGCGAGTTGGCCTTCCAGGATTATTTTGTGCGTTTGCGCTGCGAACCCAGGCTGCGCGAATTGCGCTTCGATGGCGCGGACGCGGCGACCATGAGCCCGGCGGTAGCGGCCTCCTGGGAGTCGCCGGCACTCCGGGCAATCGTACTGGCGCCGTCAAATCCTTTCCTGAGCATCGCTCCGATACTTGCGGTGCCCGGGTTCGAAAAGCGATTGCGCAAGCGGCGCGTCCCTGTGGTCGCGGTCTCTCCCATAGTCGGTGGCAAGGCGCTGAAAGGACCGGCGGCGAAAATCATGCAGGAGCTCGAGCATGAAGTGTCGGCGCTTGCGGTGGCGCGCCACTACCGTGGATTGCTCGACGGTTTTGTTCTGGATCGCGCAGACATGGCGCTGGCGCCCGCCGTGGAAGCATTGGGCATTCGCGCTTTGGTCACCGATACCGTCATGACCAGTCCCGCTGTCGCGGCGGTTCTCGCCGGGCGGGTGCTGGAATTCGCCAGGGCTCTCGAATAGGAATGCGCGCGATATGGATCATCATTCCGGGGCAGGCTTTTGACAAAGGCAAGTCGCGTCTCGCGCCGGTGCTCGATGCGCAGGCGCGGCGGCGCTTCAGCCGTGACAGCCTGATCCATGTGGTACGCACGGCGCGGCGCGTGGTCCACGCGCAACGGATTGTCGTGGTCAGCCGCGCCGCGGAAGTCCTCGGCCTGGCGCGGCGCCTGGGTGTGCGGGCTCTGCGTGAATCCGGGCGAGGTCTGAATCGCGCGGTCACCGAGGCTTCCTGTTTTTCGGTGCGGCACGGCGCCGCGGGAACGCTGGTGCTGCACGCCGACCTTCCCGGACTCAAGGTGCAGGAGGTAGCGGGCCTAGTCAGGGGGATTGCGCGGCATGCGGGTGTGGTACTGGCCCCGGATCAATTGCGCGAAGGCAGCAATGCGCTTGGGGTGCGTCCTGCCGGTAAAATCCGCTACTGCTTCGGACCCGGCAGTTTCGCGAAGCATCTGGCGCAGGCGCGGCAGGCACGCGTTCAACTGCGCGTCGTGAGTTCGCCAGGATTGGCGCAGGATGTGGATACGCCGGATAATTACCGGCAATTTTCGATGAACATTCACTAGAGGAATCGTCAATGGAAGTGGCAATCGCGGGAGGAGGCATCGGCGGGCTGAGCCTGGCGCTCAATCTGCACAGGCGCGGGATTTCCTGTCATGTCTATGAAACAGCGCCGGAAATCAAGGAACTCGGGGTGGGCATCACGCTGCTGCCGCACGCG
>MEQV01000278.1:0-4015 GCA_001770355.1 Betaproteobacteria bacterium RIFCSPLOWO2_02_FULL_62_17 | reverse complement strand
ATCGCTTCGGGCAGTTACTCTACAAGGAGCCGCGCGGCAAATTTGCCGGCTACAGCTATCCTGAGTACGGCATTCATCGAGGCAAGCTGCACAAGATTCTTTACGACGAAGCGCTCAAGGTCCTGGGCCGCGACCGGATCATCACCAATCGCCATTGCCTGGGCGTGGATCAGGACGACAATGGTGTTTTGTTGCGCATGCGGGAAACCACGAGCGGGACGGATCAGCCGGCGGTCAGGGCGGATGTCGCCATTGCCTGCGACGGGGTCAATTCCGCGCTGCGCAGGCAGCACTATCCCGATGAACAGCTGGCGTTCGCGGGCATCAATACCTGGCGCGGGGTGACGCGCCACAAACCGATTCTGACCGGGCGCAGCTACATGCGGGTGGGATCGATTCGCACCGGCAAGATCGTTATTTATCCGATCATCGATAACGTTGATGGCCAGGGCAATCAGCTGATCAACTGGATGGCCGAAATCCAGACTGAAAACGCGGCGATCAACGACTGGAACAAAACCGGCAGGCTGGAAGACTTTCTGCCCATTTACGAGAACTGGAAATACGATTGGCTCGACGTGGGCGAACTGATCCGCAACGCGGACCAGATCCTCGAGTACCCGATGGTGGACAAGGACCCGGTGGACCGCTGGACCTTCGGACGCGTGACGTTCCTGGGGGACGCCGCGCATCCGATGTACCCGCGCGGCTCCAATGGCGCGGCGCAGGCACTGATCGACGCACGCACGCTGGCGGATATTCTGAGCAAGAATTCCGATGCGCCCACGGCGCTGAAAGAATACGAGGAGGTGCGCCTCGCGCCGGCGTCAAAAGTGGTGCGCACCAACCGTGAATTTCCACCTGATTTCATCAACATCAAGGTGGAAGAACTGACCGGCGACAAACCCTTCAACAGGCTTGACGATTACATCGATCAGGAAGAACTGCGATCGCTGTCCGATAATTACAAGAAAATCGCTGGGTTTGCGGTGGAGAGCCTGCGTTGATTATCCATAGGAGAGGGGTTACCACGCGGTGCGAACGGGGTAGCGCGATATAAGCGGGTCCGGAGTAAGCAGCGTGAAGCCATGCGCGAGCGCCTGGCACACCAGCATGCGGTCGAAAGGGTCGCGATGATGGCCTGGAAGTTTTCCAATTTGCATGACCGCGTCCTCATCGAGTGCGAGGCTTTCTATGCCGTGCCGGGCACGCAGCTGCGGCACATAGTGATCCGGCGCTTGAGGCAGCGGCAAGCGTCCGAGCGAATGCTTGACCGCGATCTCCCATGCTGAGACCACACTGAGGTAGACGTCGTTGGCCGGATCCACAAAGACATCCCGCGCCCTTTGCGACAACTCACTCGAACCCTGCGCGATCCAGAGGAATGTGCAGGTATCGAGCAGCAGGTTCATGAGAATCTGGATTCGCCGGCGAATGCCGCCACCAGATCCTCCGGCAGCGGGTCGAAGAACGCCGCCGGAATGACAAATTCGCCCGCCGCCAGTCCGATCGGGCGTTTTCGCGTGCGCGGCTGAAGCAGTCCCCGGATTTCGGCGATCGGGGTATTGCGCTTGCACAACACGATGGTTTCGCCCTGGCGCAGCCGCGCGAGGTACGCAGAAAGATGGGTCTTGGCCTGGTTAATGTTTAGCTTAATCATGGTTTAATAGTAGACCAGGTTAGAAACCATGTCAAAGACGGTGCTGGGCGATGCCGCGCATCGGTTGTACCCGCGCGGCTCGAATGGCGCGGCGCAGGCACTGATCGACGCGCGCACGCTGGCGGACATTCTGAGTGAACCGCGGTCGCAGTCCGACAACTACAAAAAAATTGCCGGCTTTGCGGTGGAGAGCATGCGTTAAGTTTTTCGGATTGTCGGCGGACCCGCGTATATTTCAAGCGTAGACTTCTCTCTAACTGGCTATGAATCCGGAATTGCTGGATAGACAATCGATAGTGAGCGCCCTTGCTCCGAAAGCGGCCCTCAAACCCTTGACAGAGGAGGCCGCACGCGCGGTGCCCGTCGGCACGATCGCGGACGGACTGATAACCATCAGGCGGTTCCCGTTCCGGGTCGGGCGCGAATCGCGCTTCACCAACGTCAATGGCGAAATCCGCAGGATCGAGCGGCGGCGCCCAGGTATTCAAGTACCCAACAACGATCTGTATCTGCTCGATCTGATACGGCCGCTTCATATCTCCCGCGAGCACTTCCAAATCGACCGCACCGTGGATGGCTACGTGCTCGTCGATCGCGGCAGTGCCTGTGGCACCATCGTCGGCGATGCCGAGATAGGCGGCAAGGATTCCGGGGGATCGATACCCCTCAAGGACGGCGACACCGTAATAGTGGGGACAAGCAACTCACCGTATATCTATACTTTTGTCGTTTTGGATGCGAAGTAAGTATTGCCAGGCAAAGCCGGGGGATGTTTACTCTGCGCCCGCCAGCCATTGACAGGCGTATGATCATTTGCGAGTATTTTTCCGGGCCGCGAACGCGGCGTCACCAACCTATCTGGGGGGATAGCAATGGCCGAATTGAAGAAAGTCAAGGCTTCAATGATGAACGCGATCCACGACCTGCCGCTGCTGGTCGCGCGCGACGAGGGCTTTTTCCGCGACGAGGGGCTGGACGTGGAGATTCTCAAGACACCCGGCAGCGGCCAGCATGGATCCGATCATCAGGCGCTGCGCCAGGACATCTTCAAGCGCACCATGGAGAAGCTGTACGACGAAGGTAAGTGCGACCAGTTCCGCATGTGCGAATGGGGCATCATGAAGCGGGCGGTGGAGACCAACAAGGAGGCCGGACTGCGCTCGGCCAAGATCGTGGCGCTGGGTTCGGCCATGTCGAGCTTCGCCATCGTTACCGATCCCCGGCACGGCATCTACGAACCCGAGCAGCTCAAGGACGTGCCGATCGCGGTGAGCGAGTTCAACGGCTCGCATTTCACCATGCTCAAGATGATGGAAGGTTTCATCAAGCGCGAGGAAATCAAGATTGCCGACTTCGGCACCCATCGTGAGCGGCTGGAAGCGCTGCGCGCCGGCAATGTCAAGGCAGTGAGCCTGCAGGAGCCCTGGATCAGCGTCGCCGAGGCGCAGGGTTGCCGCATCCTCATCGAGTCACGCTCGACCCGCAGCGAAGCGGCCGGCGACGAAATGGACGGCGCGACGCTCGCCAAGATGTTCCGCGCCGAAGCCCATGCGGCCGAGGCGATCCAGAAAAATCCGGAGAAGCACGCCCACTACATTCTGGAGGAAGCCGGCGGTTTGATCACCATGAAGGAACTCAAGATGTGGCGGATTCTTAACGCCCCGCCGGTGCCTTACACGCGCGAACGCTTCAACGACAACTACAACTGGACGCTGGGCTGGGGACTGGTCCCCCCCGGCGCGACCTACGAGACCACGGTGGACAACCGCGCCTGGCAGTAAGCGAGTCTCGCAGGCTTGTGAGGCGGCGTCGACGCAAGGTCGGCGCCGTTTTTATTTGGTAGGGCGTGCGCGGAACCGGCCCTGTCGCCGCCATTACGCTGCAGTCTTTGACGGAAAATCCCTTGCGATCCTTCCTTTTACCAGTCTTGTCACGGCAGGGACGAGCCTGGTCGCGGCGAGGCGCTTTTGCAGCGTCATTCTGTCGATCAGCGCATGACGCGCGAGTTCGCGCGTAAATTCCCTGTCTTTTTGGCGGCCGGCGACGTACTTGGAGATCGCAAGATCGTGGACTTCCAGGCACAGCCCCGCGTAGCCGTTGGTATTGGGATTATCCACGCGCACCAGCCGCCGCTGCCAGCCGCGGGGCAATGTGGCCGTGTCGGGACCCACGCCTTGCGCATAGTATCCATGGGCCTGATGAAAAGCGGACCCCTCGCCGATGGCGGCGTCCACCTTGTCGGCCAGTTCCGGGTGAGTTCGGGGGTAGAGATCCGCCTCCATTGACATGAGCAGCGCCACCGGCGCATCCGGAAACTGGCCCAGTACCGACTGGCTGCCGATGATCACCAGTTCG
>MEQV01000277.1:25142-32684 GCA_001770355.1 Betaproteobacteria bacterium RIFCSPLOWO2_02_FULL_62_17 | reverse complement strand
GACGCTTTCGCGTGCTCGCCCTGCGCGATGTGCGCGACGCGGTGGCGCGCGCGATGATCAATGCGGGCGCGCCGATTCTGCGGCTGGCCAGCGTCGAGCCGAGCCTGGACGAAATCTACCGGCGTTACTTCGAGAAAATAAATGGCACAGCGCATGTCACGGCGTAGCGGTTCTCCCTGGAAGGGTTGCGGCGTCGTGTTCGCAAAGGAATTTTCCGACCATTTGCGCAGCCCGCGCATGCTGGTGCTCGAGTGGCTGATACTGCTCACCGGCATCGGCGCGGTATTCATGTCGATCCAGGGGCTGCGCACCACCACTGCGCAGGACCCGTTCCTGTTCCTGCGCCTTTTCACCGATGCGCGCGAATCGATGCCGTCGTTCCTCGCGGTGCTGAGCTTTCTGATTCCTCTCATGGCGATCAGCCTGGGGTTCGACAGCATCAACGGCGAGTTCAACCGCCGCACCATGAGCCGCGTGCTGGCCCAACCCATATACCGCGATGCCTTGCTGCTGGGAAAATTCGCCGGCGGGTTGGCCACGCTCGCCGTGGGCCTGGTCACTCTCTGGCTGCTGATTACCGGCCTGGGCCTGCTGCGCTTGGGCGTTCCGCCGAGCGGCGAAGAAGTGGCGCGCGGCTTTGTGTTCCTTGGCGTGGCGCTGGCCTACGGCGGCGTCTGGCTCGCGGTGGCCATGCTTTGCTCGGTGCTGTGCCGCTCGCCGGCCACGGCCGCGTTCTCCGCTTTGGGTGCATGGCTGTTGCTGAGCCTGTTGTGGCCGTTAATGGCGCGCTTCATCGCCGAGATCGCCTATCCGCCCACCGAGCTTGCGCTGCTGCTGGGCATCCCGAATCCGCAACAGATTGGATTGCAGCAGGTGCTTGGGCGCCTGTCGCCCTCCACGCTGTTCGGCGAAGCGGTGATCGGCATGCTGCAGCCGGCAACCCGCAGCTTCGGGGTGGTGTTTGCGAGCCAGGTGCAGGGCGCGGTGGCCGGCGCGCCGCTCTCCTTTGGTCAGAGCCTGCTGCTGGTGTGGCCGCAGTTCACCGGCCTCATTGCCGGTGCGATCATCCTGTTCGCGGCATCCTACATGGCGTTTCAGCGGCAGGAAGTGCGCGCCTGATGAGCATCGTGTTTCGCGCCGTCCACCAGGTCCGCTTCTCCCACTGCGATCCGGGCGGGATCGTGTACTTTCCGCATTTTTTCGACTTTATCAATGCCACTGTCGAGGATTGGTTCGACGAGGCGGTCGAGGCACCGTTCGAGCCCAGGCTGATGCAAAGGCGCCTCGGCCTGCCGGTGGTGATGGCGCAATGCGAGTTCTACCGGCCCTGCCACATTGGCGACCGGCTCGAGATGGGGCTCGCCATCGCGCGGCTGGGCCGCAGCACCATCGACTTCCAGATTTCCGGCAAGGTGCGCGGCGAAGAACGCCTGCGCGCCCGCCAGGTGATCGTTATGGTCTCGCTGGAGAGCTACCGCCCGGTGCCGATTCCCGAGGCGCTCCTGGCCAAGGTCGCGCCCTACGTTCTGGGCGCGGCGCCGCTGCCGCGCATCGCCACGGGCGGGGCCGCGCCGCCGAAAGTATTCCTCTCGCGCCACCCGCTGCGCTTCTCGCACTGCGATCCGGCGGGCATCCTGTACTCGCCGAATACCTTCGACATGATCAATGCCGCGGTCGAGGACTGGTTCGGCGAGGCGCTCGGCCTGTCGTTCGCCGAGATACATATTCGCCAGCGGCTGGGCTTCCCGATCGTCGACACCCGCTGTGAGTTTCTCAAGCCCTCGCGCATCGGCGAGATCCTGACGCTGCAGCTTTCAATTGCGCGGCTCGGACGCGCGTCGGTTGAGCTTCGCATCTCCGGGATCGTCGCGGGCGAGGAACGCATGCGCGCCCGGCACGTGATCGCAATGGTCTCGCTGGAAACGCTGCGCGCCGTTCCGATTTCGCCTGAGCTGCGCGCCAGGATGGCCGGGTACGCGGTCGAGGAGGCAAAAAGTTATGGATAAATCGCCGTTTCCTGAATTCGATCTTTCAGGCAGGGTGGCCCTGGTGACAGGGGCTGCGCGGGGCCTGGGCCGCGCGATCGCGCTGGAACTGGCGAAGTACGGCGCCGATCTGGTTGCCTGCGACATCCTGCCCGAGGTGGAAAATATCAAGGCCGACGTCGAAAAACTCGGCCGCAAGGCGCTGGTCCAGCAGGCCGATGTCTGCAGGATTCCCGCCATTCAGGCCATGGTCGATGAATCGGCGCGGGTGTTCGGCCATGTCGACATCCTGGTCAACTGCGCCGGAATCAACATCCCGCAATGGGCCGTCGAGGTCACCGAGGAAGCCTGGGACAAGGTCAACGACCTCAATCTCAAGGCGCTTTTCTTCTGCTGCCAGGCGGTCGGGAAGCTGATGATCCGGCAGAAAGGCGGGAAGATCATCAATATGTCCTCCACCATGGGCAGCGTCGGCATGGAACGCAGGGCCGCCTATTCGTCGAGCAAGGCGGGGGTCAACCTGCTGACCAAAATCCTCGCGATCGAATGGGCGCCGCATAACGTCAACGTCAACGCCATCGCGCCGACCTTCGTGGAAACGCCGCTGACCAAGCCGATGTTCGAGGAGAAGGGCTTTCGCGATGCGGTTCTGCGGAACATTCCCATGGGACGCATTGCCAGCACCAAGGACGTCGCCGGCGCCGCCATTTATCTGGCCTCCAGTGCTTCCAACATGGTCACCGGCCACGTGCTCCTGGTCGATGGCGGCTGGACCGCCCACTGAAGGCGCGGATGGCGTAAGCGCCCCATACTGATTGATCCAAATCAAGACCATCTGCCTGTGTCGGCCCAAACTGGATTCCGGTTGCCCGGCGTAATATCTTTGACAACGTGTGCGGCCACGAACTCATGCGCCGACTTGTTGTTTACATCATTTTCTAGACTCTCGACGGAGGCAGATATGGTTAAGAAGACAAAAGCGAAGGAGTTGGCGGAGAAAAAGGCGAGAAAGGCTGAGAAGAAAGCCGCAAAACAGGCAAAACGAGCGGAGAAGAAAGCCAGAAAAGCAGAGAAGAAGGCTGCAAAGCAGGCAAGAAAAGCAGCGAAGAAAGCAATCAAGAAGGTGCAAAACGCGCCAATACGGAAATCAAATTCCCATCCCTTAGAAAAGCCTGCGAAATCGAAAACCACCCCGGCGAAACTGGCGAAAGCCAAACCCACTGGCAAGAACGCAACGGCCGTAGCAAGGCCCAAGAGGAAAAAAGTCCCTAATGCGGCGGCTCGAGCCAAGTCGTTAAAGAAGCCTGTGAAATCGAAAACCACCCCGACGAAACTGGCGAAATCCAACCCCACCGGCAAGAAGGCAACGGCCGTAGCAAAGCCCCAAAAAGTCCCTAATGCAGCGGCTCAAGGAACCCAGAGGCCGGCGCGGGAACCGGCAGCGCCAGTAACACCAGCAACTCCGGGGGCTCTTACCGCGACGGTAGCTCAGGTGGTGCGCACAGCCCCGACAGCACCTGAATACAACCATGTTTCAGATGACGATGACAGCGAGCGTGATGATGAAGGCAGTCGCACGACTTCCGACCAGTATCCGAATTCGAACGGCACCGGGAGCCATTAGCCAAAAGCGCGGGGCCGCGCCGCTTCAGGTTGTCGATCTCGCTTGGGGATCTGATTATTCAGGGTGGCGGGGTGAAGGCGCGCCTGCTTGAACTGCCGGCAGGCGTATCCCTCAGGAGCATGAAGTTGACAAAATAGGTCGCAAAGCTGGCTGGAAATACGCGCCAGTATTAGAGATAGACGATAAACAAGTTATAGATTAATGTCCTGCCAGACGGTCACACGGGGACTTCCATGCTGCGCTGGCGCGGCACGCCGGCGAGGTCCCAGTGCGCGAAGGCCCAGCTCCAGACTTCGCCCGGGCTTGAGCGACGCAGCGCCTCGGGGGCCGGCTGGCCGAGAAACCGCAGGGCACGCACCAGACTCGCCGCGCCGCGGGCGGCATCAATCGCGGGCGCGAGCGTCTGTTTGGAAAGTTTTTCGCCCGCGGCATTGAGCGCAACCGGCACATGCGCGTAGCCGGGTGTGGCGACACCGAGCAGGCGCTGCAGCAGGATCTGGCGCGAGGTGGAGCCCAGCAGGTCGGCGCCGCGCACCACGTCGGTGATGCCCTGTGCCGCGTCGTCCGTCACCACCGCAAGCTGGTAGGCGATGAGGCCGTCGGCGCGGCGCAGCACGAAATCGCCGATCGCGCGCGCAAGATCATGCCGTACCGGGCCTTGCACGGCATCCTCGAAGCCGATCACTTCATCGCCGACGCGCAGGCGCAGCGCGCGCGCCTCGCGGCCCGGGGCGAGCCCGACTCGGCAGGTGCCGGGATAGACGCGTTCGCCGTCGAAGTTGAGCGAAGAATCCGCGATTTCTTTTCTGCTGCAGGCGCAGGGATAAACGCGGCCAAGCGCCTGCAGTTGCTCCAGCGCTTCCGCGTAGGCCACACTGCGCCGGCTCTGCACCATGACTTCGCCTTCCCAGGCGAAACCGAGGCGCTCCAGCGTACGCAGTATTTCATCGGCTGCGCCCGGCACCGAGCGCGTGACGTCGAGATCTTCCATGCGCACCAGCCACCCACCGCCATGGGTGCGTGCTTCGCAGTAGCTTGCCACGGCGGCAAGCAGGGAACCGAAATGCAGCGGTCCGGTGGGCGAGGGGGCGAAACGTCCGCGGTAGCCATTCATGGACAGCGATTCTCGCATCCTGCAGGAAGACTGTGCCGGTTGTAATACACTTGCGGCCCGCGGTCTGCGGGAACCACGAGGAGAAACAGATGATCGAATTTCGCAACCTGGCCATCGCGTCACTGGCCGCTGCGACAATGGCATTGCCGCCCAGCACGGCATTTTCCCTCGAAGCCGCCGGCGTGCTCAAACGCGCCTCCGATGCGATGGGCGCGACCGATCTGCGCACGCTGCGCTATGTCGGCAGCGGCAGTGGGGCTTTATCAGGGCATGCGTTCAAGCCCGGTGCGCCCTGGACGACGCTGAACCTGCAGCGCTACGTGCGCAGCATCAACTATGAAACCGCTTCCATGTCCGAGGAAAGCATCGCGACGCGAGCCGAACTGCAAGGCGGTGGCGGCGGTCTGCCCCCGTTCGGGCAGCCGGGTGAGCGCCGCGCCAATAGTTTCGTCAGCGGCCCTTACGCGTGGAATATGGCGGGGAGCACGGCCAATCCCGCCGCGCTCGCCGCGACTGACCGGCTGCATGAGTTGTGGATCACGCCGCATGGCGCGATCAAGGCCGCGATGCGCAATAATGCCACGCTCGAGTGGACAGTTCAGGGCGGCAGGTCGCTTGCGGCAGTGTCGTTCGCTGAACCAGGCCGCTTTAGGGCCACTGTTTACATCAACGATAAATATCTGGTGGAGAAGGTCGAGTCGCGTCTGCCGGTTCCGGTGCTGGGTGAAACGGCGGTGGTGACGAGCTACTCGGAATACCAGAACTTCGGTCCGATCATGTTCCCGATGCAGATCCGGCAGATCAAGGGCGGTCACATGGTTTTGGATATCACGGTGAGAGAAACCCAGCCTAATACACCGATCAATATAACCGTGCCTGATTCCGTGCGGAATTCGCGGTAGCAAGGCTCGACCGGCGGGGGCGTCTGCTAAGATTGTGCTTTGATCAGGAAGGACAATGGATCATGGCGATTGTCGCTCTGAGCAAGGATAACTTCGAGCAGGTCGTCACCGGCAACGACATGGTGGTTGTCGATTTCTGGGCGCCCTGGTGCGGGCCGTGCCGCGCGTTCGCGCCGACTTTCGAGGCCGCCGCGCTCAGACATGAGAACGTGGTGTTCGCCAAGGTCAATACCGACGAGGAGCCCGAGATCGGCCAGGCGTTCAACATCCGCTCGATCCCGACCCTGATGTTCTTCCGGGAAAATGTCGTGATCTACTCCGAAGCGGGCGCGCTGCCTCCGGCCGGGCTGGAGGGCATGCTTTCCAAGGCCAAGGAACTCGACATGGAAGAAGTCATGCGCCAGATCGCGCAGCAGGATGGGTCCGCTGAAGGCGGCAAGGCCTGAGGCGCGCGAGGCCGCTGCGCAAGCAGGCGTAAAGTCGGCAGGCACCGCGCTAAAGTGGATCATCGCGCTTGCCGCGGTTATCACATTGGTGCTGCTTCTCGGTGGATACGTGGGACTTTTCAGCGGACAAAGACCCGGTAATCTGGGCGCACGCGACGGACGGCTCGCACCCTGTGCGAGCACGTCCAACTGCGTGAGCAGCCAGGCTGATTCGAAGGATGGCGGTCACTACATCGCGCCGCTTGCCATTGCCGGAGGAGCGCCGGCCGCCTGGTCGGCCCTGCTCGCGGTGCTGCGAGCAGAGCCGCGGGTGCTCATCGTCGCTGAAAAATCCGGTTATCTGCACGCCGAGTTTACTTCCCGGCTGATGGGCTACGTGGACGATGTCGAATTCCTGCTGGATGAAAAGGCTTCGCTGATCCAGGTGCGCTCGGCCTCGCGGCTGGGCAGCAGCGACTTCGGCGTCAATCGCAAGCGCGTGGAGGCGATACGCGCCGCGCTCAATGCCCGCCTGGGCGATCGACTTAAACCGCCACGTCCAGGGAAATAATGGTGGAGCTGTCGGTCGACGCGGGGCGCATGAGCCGGTGACAGGCGACCCGAAGTTTCACCTCAAAGCCGCGCTGCTGCTGGTGTCCAGTTTCTCGGTCATGGCCAATGCCACCATTGCCGCTTCGATGCCGCGCATGGCCGAGGTGTTCAGCGATACGCCCGACGCGCCGTTTCTTTCCAAGATGATTCTCACCACGCCGGCGCTGTTCATCGTGGTCTGCGCGCCGCTTGCCGGCGTGCTCATCGACCGCTATGGCCGGCTGAAGTATCTTTTCGCCAGCTTGTTTCTGTACGGTTTCGCGGGCGCCTCGGGGTTTTTTCTCGACGATCTGCACAGCATTCTCGCGGGGCGCGCGCTGCTGGGCGTGGCGGTCGCGGGGACCATGACCACCGCGAGCACCCTGCTTGGCGATTATTTTGTCGGCACGGAACGCCTGAAGTACGCAGGCATGCAGGGAACGTTCATGTCCCTGGCCGGCGTGGTATTCGTCGGCGCCGGCGGCATCCTAGCGGAGTTCGACTGGCGCTGGCCGTTTCTTATTTATCTCACCGCCTGGGCGGCATTGCTGCCCGCGGTGAAATACCTGCGCGAACCGCCGCGCCAGGCGCGCAAAGCCGGCGAGCTTTCCGATACGCCGGCACCGGTCAAGCCGCTGGCGCTTGCCTATGCGCTCACCTTTTTTCTGCTGGCGGTGTTTTACATGACGCCGGTGCAGATTCCCTTCCTGCTGCGCGACATCGGCGTGGAATCCACCGGCCTGGCGGCGCTGGTTATCTGCCTCGGGTCGCTCACCAGCGGCGGGGGCGCGATCATGCAGCACCGCTTTCACTATCGCGTCGGCTTTGTGAGTATTTACGCCTATGCGATGCTGGTGATAGCCGCGGGTTACGCGGCGATTGCGATGACGCAAACTTACGC
>MEQV01000277.1:0-25038 GCA_001770355.1 Betaproteobacteria bacterium RIFCSPLOWO2_02_FULL_62_17 | reverse complement strand
GCCGCTGCCGCGGCGCTGCTGGTGGCGGCGTTGTTGTGGACTAGCTGCCGTGGCTTCGATCGCCATCCACCGAAGGCGCGCGCTCCGTGACAGATACAATAGCGCCATGAAATCCACTGCTATAAAGTCCATTGTTATTCTGATCTCCGGACGCGGCAGCAACATGCGCTCGATCGTCGAGGCGCGCTTGCCGCTGCGCGTGGCGGCGGTGATCAGCAA
Organism: Betaproteobacteria bacterium RIFCSPLOWO2_02_FULL_62_17; assembly: GCA_001770355.1. GTDB lineage: Bacteria > Pseudomonadota > Gammaproteobacteria > Burkholderiales > SG8-39 > 2-02-FULL-62-17. Next base: position 24,819 of record MEQV01000277.1, on the reverse strand, counting down.
CCGAGCCGATGCCGCCGGGCTCGGCTATGCCAGGGAAAAAGGGATTGCGGTCGAGACCATCGATCATCGCGGCTTTCCCACGCGCGAGGCCTTCGATGCGGCCCTCGCCGCGGCGATCGAGCGCCACCGGCCCGACCTGGTGGTGCTTGCGGGGTTCATGCGCATCCTGGGCGATGCGTTCGTCGCGCGCTTCGCCGGCCGCATGATCAACATCCACCCCTCTTTGCTGCCGATGTTTCCGGGCCTGCACACCCATCGGCGCGCGCTCGAGGAAGGCGTGAAGGTGCATGGCGCGACGGTTCATTTCGTCACGCCGTCGCTGGATCATGGTCCCATCGTGGCACAGGCCGCGGTGCCGGTGCTGCCCGGTGACGACGAACAGACGCTGGCCGCGCGCGTGCTCGCGCAGGAGCACCGCATTTACCCGATGGCGCTGCGCTGGTTCGCCGAGGAGCGGCTTGTCATCCGTGACGGGGTGGTGCGCGTTACAGACAGCAAGGCGGGCGGTGATGACACCGCTCAGTTATTGATGGCCCCATGATGCCCTGCAATGTGAATTCGTCCGTGAAAATCCGCTCCTTGTATCTGCCGCGTTGCCTGTTCGCCGCGCTGCTCGCCGCATTGCTGGGAGGCTCCGGCGCGGCCTTCGCATTGCCGCCGCAGAAACTGAGCGTGCAATACGAAACCAGCCGCAACGGCACGGTCATGGTGGAGGTGAACGAAACGCTGACCCATGACGGCAAGACCTACCGCATCGATTCGGACGCGCGCGGCAAGGGGCTGTTTGCGCTTGCGAATCGCGGCTCCGTGAAACGCGAAAGTCGCGGCACAGTCGAGGCGGGCGGCATCCGGCCGCTGCAGTTTCGCGACCAGCGCGGCGACCGGCAGCCTGAATTCGCGCGCTTCGATTGGGCGAAATACCAGGTGGTCGAGGAGCGCAATGGCAAAAGCGAGGCGACGCCGATCAAAGGAGCGATGCAGGACCGGCTGTCATTTCTGTGGAGTTTTGCCTTCACGCCGCCTGGCGGCAGGGAAATCGCGCTGGATGTGGCCGACGGTCGCGGCGTGAGCCGCTTTCGTTACGCCATTTCCGGACCGGAGAAACTCAAAACGCCTGCCGGTGAATTCGAAGCGCTGAAACTCGTCAAGCAGCGCGACCCCGGCGACGATCGCGGCACCGAGCTGTGGTTGGCGGTGCGCCACCATTACGTGCCGGTGCGCGTACTGGTGGTGGAAAAAGACGGCACGCGTCTCGATCAGGTCGCCACGCGCGTGGCCTCCGAATGAGGTTCACCGAGGAGAATTTCGACGCCACCTGCGAAGCCTGCGCCGAGGTGCTGCGTCTGAAGTATCCGGCCGACGGGGTGCTGTCGGGATTTTTCCGCCAGCATCCGCAATTGGGCAGGCAGGACCGGGCACTGGTGGCCGAAACCGTTTATGCCGTGTTGCGCCGACGTCGGCTGCTTGAGTTCATCCTGGGCGGCGGCGCGGTACGGCAGCTTGTGCTCGCGGCCTGGGCGGTGTTGCTTGGCGCGAACATTCGCGAGCTGGAGGCCATCGCGCGCCGCGGCGATATGGAAAAAATCGCCGATGCCAAGCGCCTGGCGCATGGGGAACTGCCTCTCGAAGTGGTATGCGATCTGCCCGATTGGCTGATTGCGATGCTCACCCTTCAATACGGCGAAACGCAGTTGCGCGCCCTCGCCGCGGGCTTGCTGCAGAGCGCGCCGCTGGACCTGCGCGTCAATATCGTCAAGACCTCGCGCGACGAAGCGCGCGCGCGCCTCGCGGCAGATGGCGTGACGGTCATCGACACTCCTTATTCGCCCTATGGCCTGCGTGTATCCGGCAAACCGCCCATCAACCGCCATCCGCTTTTCGTCACCGGCGCCCTGGAGGTGCAGGATGAGGGCAGCCAGTTGCTGTGCCTATTGCTGGGCGCGCGGCGCGGCGAGATGGTGGCCGATTTCTGCGCCGGCGCGGGCGGCAAGTCGCTGGCGATCGGCATGCTGATGCGCTCGACCGGGAGGTTGAATGCGTTCGATGTGTCGGAGAAGCGCCTGGCGAAAATGAAACCGCGGCTGGCGCGCTCGGGATTGTCGAACGTGCATCCGCGCCGCATCGAGAACGAAAAGGACATCCGGCTGCAGCGGCTCGCAGGAAAATTGGATCGCGTGTTGGTGGATGCGCCGTGCAGCGGCCTGGGCACGCTGCGCCGCAACCCCGATCTGAAATGGCGGCAGACCGCCGAGGCGGTCGCGCAGATGCAGGTCAAACAGCAGTCGATTCTCGCCGGCGCGGCAAAACTGGTGCGCCCCGGGGGGCGTCTGGTGTACGCCACCTGCAGCCTGCTCAATGAGGAAAACCGCGCCGTGGTCGAGGCGTTTCTCGCCGCTCACCAGCAATTCAGCTTGCGGCCGGCGGGCGAGGTGCTGCGGGAGGAGAGGATTCCGCTTGCGATGGGGGAGTATCTGGAATTGCGGCCCGACCTGCATGGCACCGACGGGTTTTTCGCGGCGGTACTGGAGCGGGCGGCTTGAACGCTGGTCCAGTCCGCAGGGCGCCGCAAGCTCTCTAAATATGAAGTTTTAAGTAATTGCCTTCAAGGCGTTACCGGCTTCGCGCGGAACGCGAACGGAGCTCTTGCGGCACCGGCAAATTAACGTAGAATTCAGCGTCAAACGATAACAGAGAATCCATCCCACATGTTGTTTTCCGGGTATTTCGACCTCTCATTCTGGGAACTGGTGGCCACCGCGCTGGTTCTCACCCACATCACCATTGCCAGCGTCACGATATTCCTGCACCGTTGCCAGGCGCACCGCGCGCTTGACCTGCATCCGCTGGTGAGCCACTTTTTCCGCCTGTGGCTGTGGCTGACCACCGGCATGGTGACCAAGGAATGGGCCGCGATCCATCGCAAGCACCACGCCAAGTGCGAAACCGCCGAGGACCCGCACAGCCCGCAGATCCTGGGCATCAACCGCGTGCTGTGGCTGGGCGTGTTCCTTTATGTCAAGGAGTCCTTTGTCCGCGACACCATCGAGCGCTACGGACACGGCACGCCCGACGACTGGATCGAGCGCAATGTCTACGCGAGCCACAGCATCCTGGGCGTGATCCTGATGGGCGCGATCAATATCTGGCTGTTCGGGCTGGTGCCCGGGTTGGTGATTCTGGTGGTGCAGATCGGGTGGATTCCATTCTGGGCCGCCGGTGTGATCAATGGCATCGGACATTACTGGGGTTACCGCAGTTGGCAGACCACCGAGGCAAGCACCAATATCGTTCCCTGGGGCATCTGGATCGGGGGCGAGGAACTGCACAACAACCACCATGCTTTTGCAACCTCGGCAAAGCTCTCCAGCAAATGGTATGAATTCGACATCGGCTGGATGTATATCTGCCTGCTCGAATTCTTTGGCCTCGCCGTGGTGAAGAAAATCGCGCCGACGCCTAAGTTTGCCGCTGCCAAGCCGGTTGACCTGAACACGTTGCAGGCGGTGATAGCCAACCGCTACGACGTGCTCGCAAAATATGCCGCGTCGCTGAAGGCGACCTATCGCGAGGAACTGGCCAAGCTGCAAGCGCGCAAGGACGTGGAAATGATCAAGGCCATCAAGCGTTCCTTGAATCGCGACGAACAGAAGCTTGCCGAGGCCGAGCGCGCGCGCCTGGCGCAGGCCCTGGCCAAGCACCAGGCGCTGCAGACCGCCTACAACATGCGCAAGGAGCTCAAGGCGCTGTGGGAGCGCTCCCACGCCTCCAGCGAGCAGTTGCTCAAGCAACTTCAGGACTGGTGCCATCGCGCCGAGGCGAGCGGCATCCGGCCCTTGCAGGAATTTTCGTTCAGGCTGCGCTCTTACGCATGATCACCGGCAAGGCAAATGCAAAAGGGCCGCGATGCGGCCCTTTTCTTGTGAGCATTGAACGGCGCAGCGCGCCGTTCCTATGCGAACACGTCAACCGGCCGCGCAGCGGTCCGGCTTGACGATTATTTGATCTTGCCTTCCTTGTAGATCACGTGCTTCCTCGCCTTGGGATCGAATTTCATGATCTCGATCTTGTCCGGCTTGGTGCGCTTGTTCTTGGTGGTGGTGTAGAAATGGCCGGTGCCGGCCGTGGATTCCAGTTTGATCTTTTCACGCATGGCGCAGGCTCCTGTTCCTAGATCTTCTTGCCGGCGGCGCGCATCTCGGCGAGCACCACGTCGATGCCCTTGCGGTCGATGGTGCGCAGCGCGGCACAAGTGACGCGCAGGCTGATCCAGCGCTTCTGGTCTTCCAGCCAGAAACGGCGGTACTGCAGATTGGGCAGAAAGCGGCGCTTGGTCTTGTTATTGGCGTGGGAGACATTCTGCCCATACTGCGGCTTCTTCCCGGTAACTTCGCATACTCGAGCCATGGTACGGGCTCCGTTTGGAGAAAGGGCGGCATTATAGGGGGATCGCCGCTGATTTTCAACCAATATTCTCCAGATTGGGGCTCTGGGTAGTGTCTCAGTTTGAGTGGTAACAGCGTTTTGGGTTGAAATCAATTTCAAACACGCGCGGAATTGAATATCCAATATCACGCGTGAAACAAAAAACCCGCCAAAGCGGGCTTAGAACTTGTGGCTAATCCCACATTGTTTAAGTATGGTGTTCGCCAAATCTCGCGACTTGCACCCGTGTGGGATCGTAGTGTTCTTTTTTCCGTTTGTCCAAATCTCGTGGGAGCCTTTCCCTGACCTACGGAACTTCCAACCGTTTTCGCCAAGTATTTTCTTCAATTCTGCTTCGTAGCCCTTCATGCCATGGCGAAATTGCCACGTAGCCTGATATCAGCTTCTGGTTTCTGCGCTGGCGAATGAATTAGCAAAAGCAATTCAGGCATTGCGGCGTGAATTTCCTTCACTAACCCATCGAGACTTTCAGACTCAACTGCCAATCCAATGTCTTTATTTACCGCGTAATAGACATTAGCTTCGGTATCGTTATAAACATCAACCTTGATTCTTATGGGTATACCAAGATTGGCCGCGATGCGCCAACCTGGAAATCCAAGGAGCCAGTACAGACTCATAATTTTCCCCTATCTCAGAAGCAGCCAAGCACGAATGATATTGCTTAGAGGCAGTGTGACATAAAACGTTCCAATATTAGGAAAGAGAGCCAAGTCAGTCAATTATGCTCGTTAGCAGATACTAACTTGCCAGATCTGCAATTTTTTCCAACGTCCAAACATGATCGCTGATCCCGGATTGCATGGCCGGGATAACGCAGAGCGTCTTGTGAATGCGCCCGAAGTTGTAATGCATGTAGTAAAGCGCCACGGCGCAAGCATGATTCTCCACCTTGTTGCTGAACCCATTCGAAGCCGCGTTAACTCGCGCTGGCTTTGATGCCATGGCAACGAGGTAGTAAGCTTTAGACAGCGGCGCGGCAGTTGGACTGTTCCGCCAGACTGAAGGACGGGTAAATGACACACATTGTTCAGGATGGCAGCGCGCGGGTATTCGCGGAATACAACCGGCAATCCGGGCAGTTCGCGGTGAGGCGCGAGGCATTGAAGACGCTGCCGGTGATCGATATCAGCCCGTTCGTGCGTGAAAGCACTCTCGATGAGCGCCGGCGGGCCGCGCGTGAACTGCGCCAGGTCTGCATCAATATCGGATTCTTCTACATCACCGGGCACGGCATTGCCGAATCCGAACTGGATGACGTGATCGAGTGGGGGCACCGTTTCTTCGGCCTGCCGCACGAGGAGAAAATGAAACTGCATCAGTCGCTCAGCCCCGGCAAACAAGGCTATGTGTCCGCGGGCGGCGTCAATCCCTATGCGAAGTCGGCGGCGGAGCCGGACATCAAGGAGCGCTTCGCGATGAGCCGCGTGCGCCTGCCGGACGAGCCGCCCGGCGCCAGTTTCAACACCGGCGAGGCGGTCTGGCCTTCGCCTGAAGTCCTGCCGGGATTCGAGACGGCGATGAAAGCGCACCTCGCGAAGCGCTGCAACCTGGCGCGCCGGCTGGTGCGCGCCATCTCGCTGAGCCTGGAGCTGCCCGAGGACTATTTCGACGCGATGTACCGCTACATGGGCGGCACGCTGATGTACAACTATTACCCGCCGGCGGATACGGTTGCCATGAAGGAAACGCAGTGGAATTTCTCGCCGCATACCGACTACGGCGTGGCCACCCTGCTGCTGCAGGACAGCCTGGGCGGATTGCAGGCGCGCAATGCCGACGAGGTATGGATTGCGGTGCCGCCGATGGCGGGAACTTTCGTCGTCAACATCGGCGATACCTTGCAGATGTGGACCAACGATCTGTATGTCTCGACCCTGCATCGCGTGACCAATGCGAGCGACAAGGCGCGCATTTCGCAACCCTTGTTCACCTATCCGCATGGCAGGACCTTGATCGAATGCCTGCCGACCTGCCACAGCCCGGAAAATCCGCCCAAATACGAACCTGTTGTCTGCGAGGTCTATAACCAGGCATTGGTGGAACAGGCGGCGCGCACCGGGAGGCCGGGTTTGTCGAAAAAAACCGCGGCACGATTCAAGAACTAAGCGGCAGCTATTCCCCCCTAGCCGAAGTCCTTCTTCGGCGCGCCGGCGATATACGCATTGAAGTAACCCGGCAGGATGGTAGAGCCACCGTCCACCGCGATGGACTGCCCGGTGATGAAAGCCGCCTCCCGGCTGGCCAGCCAAGCGGCCATCCAGCCTATGTAGACGGGTTCGCCGATGAGCAACACAGGGTTTCGTGCAGCGCCCTCCTGGACCTCCGCGGCTGTGCGCTTGGCTTTGCGTGCCGGCTTCATGATGCCGCCACAGCAGATGGCATTCACGGTGATTCCGTAGCGGCCAATCTCGGTTGAAAGGTGCCGGGTCAATCCCTCCAGGCCGGCTTTGGTGGCGGAATAGTCGGCGCCGTTGGAAAAGCTCACGCGCGGGCCGGCGATCGACGAGATGTTGATGATCCGGCCATATCGCTGGCCACGCATGATCGGCACGGCCGCCTTGCTCATCAGAAACGGACCGGTGAGGTTGAGATCCACCGTCGCCTGCCACTCCTCCAGAGGCATGCGCTCGACAGCGATGGCCTTCCCGCCGCGGGCCGCGTTGTTGACCAGGATATCGAGCCGCCCGAAGTGCTCGGCGGTCCGCTTGACGATGTCGCTGGACTGCTGCGGGTCGGCGACGCTGCCGGTTACCGCAAAGGCGTCCAATCCCTGGCCTCTGAGCTCCTCGACACAGCGTGCAACCGCGTCGGCGTCAACGTCGTTAACAGCCACGCGAGCGCCCTGGCTGCCCAGCCGATGAGCGATCTCGCTGCCGATGCCCGGCCCGACCTCGGCTACGCCGCTGATACCCTGGCCGGCGCCCGACCCGGTGACCAGCGCCACCAGTCCATCAAGAATTCCTGCCATCGCTTTCTCCCCTATGATTGGCCCTGTGCCCGGCAAATGCGGGCATCCTAACCCCAATTTCGAGGTACCCAATGAAACGACGCCTGACCTTGCTATTCATTGCCGCGCTTTGCGTGCCGTCTATTTCGGTCGCGCAATCGACGTCCAACACCCGCCTTCTGACCGGATTCGTGCCGGGCGCGAGCGGCGATGCGATGGCCCGCGCCATCGCCGAGAAGATGCGAGCCGCGCTCGGCGAAACAGTGATCGTGGAGGCCAAGCCTGGAGCGGGCGGACGTATCGCCCTGGAGCAGCTCAAAGCGGCCAAGCCCGACGGCAAGACCATCATGTTGACGTCGCTGACGCCTTTGACCGCGTTTCCCTGGCTCTACCCGAAGCTCAATTACGACCCGTTCAACGACTTCGAACCGGTGGCGCACGTTGCACAATTCAAGTACGTGTTTGCCGTGACGCTTGATGTCAAGGCGAACAATCTTGCCGAGTTCGTCGCGCTCGTAAAAAGCAACAACAAGTACGGGTTCTATTCTTCGCCTTCGCAAGGCGGCGGTGCGCACATGGCCGCGGAAGCCTTTGCCCGCGCCGCCCAGATCGGCATGACCTACGTCGGCTACAAGGGAACCGCGAACGCAATTACCGACATGCTGGGCGGCCAGCTGCCCGCCATGATAGGCAATGCCGCCGATTTCGTTGAGCTGACCAACCGGGGCAAGCTCAAGGTCCTGGGCGTGGCGAACGCCGAGCGATCGCGCCACCTGCCGCAGGTTCTGACCTTCAGGGAGCAGGGCTACGACATCGAGGCGGGCGGCTGGTTCGCGATATACGCTCCGGCGAAAACGCCCGCCGCCTCGATCGCGCGCCTCTCGAAATCGATCATCGACGGCGTCAATGAACTCGATGTCAAGGCATTGGGCGATCGGCTCGGGCTGGAAACCACCGGGCTCGGACCGAAGGAGCTCGCGGCTATGCAGAAAAAAGAATACGACTTGACCGGGAGCCGCATCAAGGCGTTCGGATTCAAGTTAGAGCAATAAAAGGCGGGGAGCCAGGCCGGGCTCGAACAGCAGCACGTTTAGAGCAAGCCGCGTTCGGCGAACGACAAGGTTCGGCCTCCCGCCACGATGAAATGATCCAGCACCTGCACGTCAACCAGTGCCAGGGCTGATTTCAGCGAGCGCGTCAGCAGTTCGTCGGCGTGGCTGGGTTCGGCGATTCCCGAAGGATGGTTGTGCGCGAAGATCAGCGCGGCGGCGTTATGCCGCAGCGCGCATTTGACGACTTCGCGCGGATAGACGCTGGTCTGGGTGAGGGTGCCGTGGAATAATTCCTCGGTGGCGGTGACGCGGTGCTGCGCATCGAGCATCAGCGCGACGAAGACTTCCCGGTCGCTGCGCGCCAGGATCAGGCGCAGGTAATCCCGCACCGCCTGCGGCGAGGCCAGCGCGTCGCGTGTTTCGATCTCCTCGCGCAGGGAGCGGCGTGCCAGTTCGACCGAGGCCAGCAGTTGCGCCGCTTTCGCATTGCCCAGGCCGCGATGCGCGGCCAGTTCTCCGGCGCTACTGGCGAGGAGCGCCCGCACCGAACCGAATTGACCGATCAGGTCGCGCGCGAGCTCCACGGCGCTTTTTCCCGGTATTCCGGTGCGCAGGCAGATCGCCAGCAATTCAGCGTCGGCGAGCGCCTGGGGTCCCTGGCCGAGCAGGCGTTCGCGCGGCCGCTCGGCAATCGGCCAGTCTGAAATGCTCATTGTCTGCCCCTCGAATTGGAAATGGCTCCTGCGAAGCTCAATGCCACTCATGCTGCACCGCAAGGTGCACTCGCGTAGAATCTGAATCCCAATCTCAACGCGCCACCTCGCAAAGCGATGACTTCGCTCTCTGGAAAACGGCTGTTACTGGGCCTCACCGGCGGTATCGCCGCCTACAAAGCCGCGGCGCTCGCGCGCCTGTTCGTCAAGGCGGGGATCGATGTGCGCGTGGTGATGACCGAAGCGGCCTGCCGCTTCATCACGCCGGTGACGATGCAGGCGCTGTCAGGGCAGCCGGTCTACACCGACCTGTGGGATGCAAGAGTGCGCGACAACATGGCGCACATCGAGCTGTCGCGCGATCGGGACCTGATCCTGGTGGCGCCGGCAAGCGCGGATTTCATGGCGAAACTCGCCAATGGCGAGGCGAACGATCTGCTGTCCACGCTTTGTCTGGCGCGGCGCATTCCGCTGGCGGTCGCTCCCGCGATGAATGTCGAGATGTGGGAAAACGCTGCTACCGTGCGCAATGTCGCGCGTTTACGGGAAGATGGAATTATCCTGATGGGGCCTGCCGCGGGCGATCAGGCCTGCGGGGAAACCGGCATGGGACGCATGCTGGAGCCCGAGGAACTGTTCGAGGCTGTTGCCGCTTTGCTGGGTCCAAGGCTGCTCAAGGGTAAGAAAGTACTGGTCACGGCGGGGCCGACCTACGAGCCTATCGATACCGTGCGCGGCATCACCAATCAGAGTTCCGGGAAGATGGGCTACGCGGTGGCGCAGGCGGCTATCGAGGCGGGCGCCGAGGTGACGCTGGTCTCCGGCCCTACCGCGCTCGCAACGCCCGCCGGCGCGGTGCGCATGGATGTGCGCAGCGCGCGCGAAATGCACGATGCGGTGATGGCCCGGGCGAAGGCGAGCGACATTTTCATAGCGGTGGCGGCCGTCGCCGATTACCACGTGGTGGGCGAGAAATCGCACAAGATCAAGCGCGGCACCGGCAATCTCTTCATCGAGCTCGCGCCCAACCCCGATATTCTCGCTACGGTGGCGGCGCTGAAGAAGCCGCCATTCTGCGTCGGCTTTGCCGCCGAAACCGAGAACCTGCGGGCCAATGCGCAGGCCAAGCGCAAGCACAAGAAAATTCCGCTGCTGGCCGCGAACCTTGCGCAGGAAGCGTTCGGGCGGGACGACAACGCGCTGACCCTGTTTGACGACAAGGGCCAGCACGAATTGAAGCGGGCGGCGAAAATCGCGATTGCGCGGCAGTTGATCGCTCATATCGCCGGCATGCTGAAAAAGCGCTGATCGTTGGTTTAATGCAGCAGCTGGATCTGAAAATTCTCGACGCGCGCATGCGTGACACCCTGCCGCAGTACGCCACGGCGGGTTCGGCGGGGCTGGATCTGCGCGCCTGTATCGATGCGCCGGTAACGATCGCGCCGGGGGATACCGTGCTGATCCCGACCGTCCTTGCGATTCACATCACCGATCCCGGCTTCGCCGCCATGATCCTGCCGCGCTCCGGCCTTGCTCACAAGAACGGCATAGTATTGGGGAATCTCGTCGGTCTGATCGATTCGGATTACCAGGGACCGCTTATGGTCTCCACCTGGAACCGCGGCAAAACCGCGTTTACTGTCCAGCCCATGGACCGCATCGCGCAGATGGTGATCGTGCCGGTGGCGCAGGTGAAGCTGAACGTGGTGGAGGATTTCGAAGCCAGCGACCGCGGCGCCGGCGGATTCGGCAGCACCGGAAAAAGCTGACCTAGCCGAGCATATCAGACCAAATGTTTTGCGCCCAGGCCCAGCCGTAAGCACCTTCGATTTCGTTGCGCTGCGCCGAGACGCCGCCGGCACCCGGCACGGTCACCAGGGTTTTTTGCTTAGCATCGTACTGGTGCACCGAGGAAACGTGAATGACTTCCTTGTCAGATACGAAGCTGTAGCAGGTATTGGCGATGACCGGCGCCTGATTGGGTTGGCGGCCATTCATGATTTCTATGATGGCGGCCGCGGCAAGCTTGCCGTGCTGGTTGGCCAAGTGGCCGGACTTGGGCATCGCCGGCGCGGACAGCGTGGCATCGCCGAGCACGTGCACGCCCGGCACGGCGGTGGATTCCATGCTGAGCCAATCCACGCCGCACCAGCGGTTGTTGGCATTGATGAGGCCCGTGGAGCGCGCGATATCCGCGGCGCGCATCGGCGGCAGCACGTTGAGCACATCGCCCTTGATGCTGTCGAAATCGGTTTTCAACGTCTTGCCGCGCACATCGACATCCTTGACTTCGGCATTCGGCCGGTATTCGATCATGCCCTTGTAGAGTTGATTCCAGGCGGCGCGGAACAGCGGTCCCTTGGAGGTGATGTTCTCGTTGGCATCGAGCACGATGATCCGTGCTTTGGGCTTGGCCTGCTTGAAATAGTGCGCCACCTGGCAGACGCGTTCGTAAGGCCCCGGTGGGCAGCGATACGGCGCGAGCGGAATGGAAATCACGAACACGCCGTTGCCAGGCATGGATTCGAGCTGCTTGCGCAGGGCCACGGTTTGCGGGCCGGCTTTCCAGGCGTGCAGCACCTGGCTTTGCGCGTTCGGACTTTTCATGCCTGGCAGTGCTTCGTACATCAAATCGACACCGGGTGAAACAATCAGCCGGTCGTAGCCCATGTCCGCGTAGCGGTCTTTGAACTTGACGATCTTCTTGGCATGATCCACCGCGGTGACTTCGTCGGTGAGAAGCTGCACGCCGTACTCCTTGAGGCGATTGCGGCTGCGCGTAATTTCGGCGAGTGTCCTGCTGCCGCCGATTACAAGGTTGGACATCGGGCAGGAAATGAACGTCGGCTCGCGGTCCACCAGCATCACCTCGATGCTGCCGGCCGACCACATGCGCAGGTACTTGGCCGCGGTCTGACCGCCATAACCCGCCCCGATGATCATGACCCTGCCGATGGGCTTTCTGAGCTCCGGCGCGCCCGCGCAGCCTGGCAGGATCGAGGAAACCGCGGACCCGATAAGCGCCGCGCCGCTGCCCTGGAGAAACTTGCGTCTATTTGTCATCGCGGCCTCCTAGTTTGGCTTCTGGGCGGAAAGGAAAGCGCTCACCGCCTCAAGCTGTGCATCGCTATAGCCCTTGGCGAGCTGGTGCATGATGGTCGCCGGGCGCTTGCCGTCGCGATACTCGCGCAGCATCTGCAGCATTTCAGCGCGTGGCCTGCCGGCAAGGCCGGGCATGCCGCCGACACTGGCGCCATTGGTGCCATGGCAGTTGGCGCAGTTGGAAGCGAGCATGCGGCCCAGGTTCGGATCGGCGCTCTGGGCCTGCGCAGCCAGGGGAGCGGCAGCCAGGAAAAGGGCGGCAAGCAGCAGTGTCCGGTTCATGCGGTTCTCCTCAGTGGATCCGTCGCCGGGCGCCAGACTCTGCGGGCACCGTGGCGAGGCGGGCGAAGACGGAGTTTCCCTGCGGGCGAGCGGAGTGTCAAGGTTGGTCTGGGAATATCTAAAGCACCAAAAGTAACAAGGGCCGCGTGACGCGGCCCTGGCGTGAAACTCGCGAGCTTCCCGGAAGAATCAGACCGCCGGGTCCGCCGCGACCACCTTTTCGGGCGGTTTCTCTTCGATGATTTTGATGGAGATTTTGCCCTCGCTGTCGACATCGATCGTAACCTTGCCGCCGTTGGCGAGTTTGCCAAATAGCAGTTCGTCCGCGAGACCCCGGCGGATGGTGTCCTGGATGAGTCGTGACATCGGGCGCGCGCCCATCAGTGGATCGAAGCCGTGCTTGGCCAGGTGTTCCCGCAGCGCGTCGGTGAAGCTTGCCTCCACTTTTTTCTCGTGCAACTGGCCTTCCAACTGCATCAGGAACTTGTCCACCACCCTGAGGATGACCTGGCGGTCCAGCGAAGCGAAAGAGATGGTCGCGTCGAGGCGATTGCGGAACTCCGGCGTGAACAGGCGTTTAATTTCGCCCATTTCGTCGCCGACTTCCTTTTTCGCGGTGAAGCCCATGACAGTCTTGTTCATGGCTTCCGAGCCTGCGTTGGTGGTCATGACGATGATGATATTGCGGAAGTCGGCTTTCCTGCCGTTGTTGTCGGTCAGCGTGCCGTGATCCATCACCTGCAGCAGAATGTTGAAGATATCCGGGTGCGCTTTCTCGATTTCGTCCAGGAGCAGCACCGCGTAGGGCTTTTTCGAGATCGCTTCGGTGAGCAAGCCGCCCTGATCAAAGCCGACATAACCGGGCGGCGCGCCGATGAGGCGCGACACCGCATGGCGCTCCATGTACTCGGACATATCGAACCTGTGCAAGTCGATTCCCATGCAGTAGGCGAGCTGGCGCGCGACCTCCGTCTTGCCCACACCGGTGGGCCCCGAGAACAGGAACGCCCCGATCGGTTTTTGCGGATTGCCCAGTCCGGACCGGGCAGTGCGGATGGCGGCAACCAGGGCGTCGATGGCCTTGTCCTGCCCGAACACCACGGCCTTCAGGTCGCGGTCGATGTTCTTCAGCGCCGTGCGGTCGTCCTGTGACACGGTCGCCGGCGGGATGCGCGCGATCTTGGCGATGATTTCCTCGATCTCGATCTTGCCGATCAGTTTTTTCTGCTTGGATTTGGGCAGGATCTTCTGCGCCGCGCCGGCCTCGTCGATGACATCGATGGCCTTGTCGGGAAGGTGCCGGTCAGTGATGTAGCGGGCCGACAGCTCGGCCGCCGAGGACAGGGCGTTGGCGCTGTACTTGATGCCATGGTGCGCCTCGAAGCGCGATTTCAGGCCGCGCAGGATCAGAACCGTTTCGTCGACCGACGGCTCGCTGACGTCGATTTTCTGGAAGCGCCGCGACAGCGCGTGATCCTTCTCGAACACGCCGCGGTACTCGTTGTAGGTGGTGGCGCCGATGCATTTGAGCGCGCCCGAGGACAGCGCGGGCTTGAGCAGATTGGAGGCATCCAGTGTCCCGCCCGAAGCCGCGCCGGCGCCGATCAGCGTGTGAATTTCGTCGATGAAGAGAATGGCGTTGGGGTTGTCGACCAGTTGCTTGAGTACCGCCTTGAGCCGCTGCTCGAAGTCGCCGCGGTACTTGGTGCCGGCGAGCAGCGCGCCCATGTCGAGAGAATATACCTGGCAATTGGCGAGAATTTCGGGAACCTGGTTCTCCACGATGCGCCGCGCGAGCCCTTCGGCAATGGCGGTCTTGCCCACGCCTGCCTCGCCCACCAGCAGCGGATTGTTCTTGCGGCGCCGGCAAAGCGTCTGGATGACGCGTTCCAGTTCGTGTTCGCGGCCGATCAGCGGATCGATCTTGCCGACCAGGGCCTGCGCATTCAAATTGGTGGTGTAGGTATCGAGGGCGCCGCCGCTTTGCTGTTCCTCGTCTTTCTGTTCCTCGCCGTGCTCGTTCTTTTGCTCCTTGCCGTGCTGCTGGTTCTTGGTGATGCCATGCGCGATGAAATTCACCACGTCCAGCCGCGTGACCCCCTGCTGGTGGAGGAAATACACCGCATGGGAATCTTTTTCGCCGAACATGGCCACCAGCACATTGGCGCCGGTGACTTCCTTCTTGCCCGAGGACTGGACATGCAGAATGGCGCGCTGGATGACACGTTGAAACCCAAGAGTCGGCTGGGTATCGATTTCCTCCGATCCCGCGATCGTGGGCGTGTGCGCGGTGATGAAATCGGTGAGTGACTTGCGCAACTCGTCAAGGTTGGCGGCGCAGGCGCGCAATACCTCGGCGGCAGTGGGATTGTCCAGCAGCGCAAGCAGCAGGTGCTCCACCGTGATGAACTCATGCCGCTTCTGCCGGGCCTCGACGAAGGCCATGTGCAAGCTGACTTCAAGCTCCTGCGCGATCATAGATTTTCCATCCCCTGGTCGAATCCAAAGCGGTGAAGCCTAGGAAGCCTCGCGGCTCCGGTCAGCTCAGTTTTCCTCCATTACGCACTGTAATGGATGCTGATGTTTTTTTGAGTACGACGCAACCTGTTCGACCTTGGTGGTTGCTATGTCCTTCGGGTACAGGCCGCAAACCCCCATACCTTCACGATGAACTTTCAACATGACCTGGGTAGCTTTTTCCCTGCTCATCGAAAAAAACTTCTGCAAAACAATGACCACAAACTCCATGGGAGTGTAGTCGTCATTGAGCACAATTACCTTAAACATAGGCGGCGGCTTGACCCGCGCCTTGCGGGTCTCCAGTACCGTACCTTCTCTTGATCGCGTTGCCATGTCTACAAAACTTATGCCAGATGGAGGGGGCCGTCAACCGCGATAGCGCGCGCAGGTGTGCACCGCGGCAAATACATCGTGCAGGTCCTGCCCACGCGCACTGACGCGCTTTTCGGCCGGCGTGATGGTCGCGCATTTCACCGCGACGCCGTTTTGCTTGGTGGCTTGCGCCGCATCTGGGATCGCCAGGAAAACGCGAGGCGGACAGCGAGCAAAGCAGTATTATAGTGAACGCTACCTGGAGCCCTGCCAGGCGAAAATAGGCGCGGATCCAGGTCAACCGGGAGAAATGCCCGGGCGTTTGTGACTCAGGGCCCGCAAATGGGGCGTTGATCAATTATCGAGGAAATGAACATGAAAAAAACTCTGTCATTGCTGGTCGCAGTCGCTTTCGCCTGCGTCGGCGGGTTTGCGCCCGCCCAGGCGGCACCCGCGCAGTCCCTGGTGCCGTCAGTGCAGGCGGCGCCCGGCGGTTCTCCCAAGGCGGAAGTCAAGGCCAAAGCCAAGAGCAAGGCAAAAAAGACCAGGGCCCCGCGCAGCAAGAAGGCCAAGGCACGCTGAATGCTTGGCACGCTGACTGCCATGGCGATCGCGGCCGCGTTGTCGTTGCCGGCCGCGACGGGGCATGCTCAGACTCCAACGATTTCGCTGGGTGCCGGCATTCACCTGATACGCGCGCAAGTCGCGGCGAACAATGACACCCGCATGCGCGGGCTGATGTTCCGCAAGTCGCTGCAACCCAACCAAGGCATGCTGTTCGTTTTCGATGAGATCAGCCCGCATTGCATGTGGATGAAGAACACGCTGATTCCCCTGTCTGTGGCCTTCATCGCGACGGATGGCATGATTGTCAATATCGCCGACATGAAACCTCACGACGAGACCTCGCATTGCGCCTTGCGTCCCGTACCCTATGCGCTGGAAATGGATCGTGGCTGGTTTGCCGCGCGTGGATTGAAGGCCGGGGTGCGCATCACCGGACTGGACAAGGCGCCGGCCTCGCGCTGATGCGCCGCCGGCAATAGGCCGCTCGCGCGGCCCTTTTCGTTGCAGCTTACTGCATTCGGTCTACAGGCCCCCGTTCTGCTGCGCCACCATGCAGTAAAGCAACGGTATGGAGAGCATGGTGTTGAAACGCGAAGTCATGCCGGCCATGCGCGCGGCCTTGGCTTTCACATCGGGTTCGACCTGCACTATCCCCAGCGCTTTCTTCTGATTTGGCCAGATAATGAACCAGACGTTGAATGCCATGATCAGTCCGAGCCACATGCCGATAGCGATCGCGGTGTTCGGCCGCGCAAAGGTGAGCAGCGAGCCGATGGAGCCGGTCATGGCGGTTAGTGCCAGTCCGGTAATGACCGTCCAAAGCGCCGCGTGGCGGAACCAGAAAAGCGCGGTAGGCGCGATGACCTTGGTGACGGCGGGTTTTTCAGCATCCGGAATTTTTGGCATGGACGGGGTCTGCACAAAATTGAAATACCACAGCAGGCCTATCCACATGACACCGCAAAGCACGTGCAGCCAGCGTGTAAAAAACGACCACCATGCATGCCCGCTGAGGTCCATCGAGGTCGCGTCCATCCCGGCGACCAGACCGATGATGACGAGCAGCAGTACCACGCCTGCCGTAATGGTGCGTCCGAGAGATGAAAATATCGCGCCCATGCTGAGCCCTCCTTTGTAATGTTGTTTAGATCGGCTTTCGCTGCGCGGGGTACTGCCCCGAAGCACTGCCCGCAGATCCCCGGCACGTGGCCCCTGCGCATTGCTCCCCGGGTCCCGCGCCTAGCACAACTGGTGCAGCACCGCCAGGAAGTCTAGCACAAAGCCCGGATTTTTCAGCCCATTGTCATACGGCCGCGCACGGTTCAATTGCGCCGGACTTCCACGCTTTCCACGCGCGCGAGCGCGCCGCCATTCGCGAAAGTGATATCCAATGCCGCACCCGCTCGCAGAACCGCGGCGTCGCGCACCAACTGTCCGGCGCCGTCTCGAACCAGGCTATAGCCGCGCTCCAGCACGCTTTGCGGCGCCAGATGTTCGAGGCTGGACCATAACCGGTCGAGACGCGCCTGGTCGCGGGCATGCGTCGAGCGTATTGCCGCGTCCATGCGCGCAAGCTGATTGCGCGCCTGCGCCGCCAGTTCCGCCACTCGCGGCGTGCTGCCCAGCAGGCGTTGCAGCATTGAAGCCAGCATCCAGCTCCGTTGTTCAATGCGGCGACGCCCCGCACGCTCAAGGCGTTGGCCCAGTTGCGCGACCCATGTCTCGCGTTCGCGCAGGCGCTGGCCCGGGCGCTGCAATCTGCGCGACAGGTGGTCGACCATTTGGGCGCGATCGTCGATATCGCGCAGCAGGTACCGGCGCAGCGCCGCCAGCAGATCCGACACCGTATTGAGCAGCGCCGAGCGCTCGGGACAGACCAGTTCCGCGGCGGCCGTCGGAGTCGGTGCACGCACGTCCGCCGCAAAATCGGCGATGGTGAAATCCGTTTCGTGTCCCACCCCGCTTATCACCGGAATCGGGCAGGCGCGAACGGCGCGTGCCACGGTTTCATCATTGAATGCCCAAAGGTCCTCGATGCTTCCGCCGCCGCGGCAAATGATCAATACGTCGCACTCGCCTCTGGAACCCGCAACGGATATGGCTTGTGCGATTTTCAATCCCGCGCCTTCTCCCTGCACCGGTGTCGGGTACACGAACACCGCGACGGAAGGATTACGCCGGGCGAGCGTGGCGAGAACGTCACGCAGCGCGGCTCCCTGCGCGGAAGTCACAATCCCGATACTGCGCGCGAGGGTGGGCAGCGGTCGTTTTCGCGCCGCGTCGAACAGGCCTTCTTTTTCGAGCTTTTCCTTCAGCCGCAGGAACGCTTCAAAAAGCGTGCCGCGCCCGGCCTGGCGCAGGGTCTCGGCGATCAACTGGAACTCGCCGCGGGCCTCATACAGCGTAACCAGCCCCTGCATCTCTATCTGCATACCATCCCGCGGCAGCCAGGTGAGATGCTGGTTGCGATTGCGAAACATCGCGCAGCGCACCTGCGCCTGTGCGTCCTTCAGGACGAAATAGAAATGTCCGGATTTCGCGGCAATGAAATTGGAGATTTCGCCGCGCACCCAAAGCAGCGGATAGCGGTGTTCCAGAAGATCCCGGACACTGCGATTGAGCTCGCTGACGCTCAAAATATCAGAGGAAAAACCTGTGGAGAACCGCACCAATCCTTGATCTTGAGGCATGCGCCGATTGTAACCTATCCACATCAATGACTTGGCGCAGGGGGCTTGACGTTTCTCCTATGAGCCCCCTCGGAAGATTTCTGCATTTCATTGATTTTTATAAGGAATCGCCTTGTTTAAAAAATGTGACAAAGAAAAAAATCGTTTGCGGCAATCCACTTAAGCTGCTCCGTCTATGGTTATGCACATCCTTATCCACAGCAAATGTGGATAAGAGCCGGCGCGGCAAAAACAGCTTGTCAGTTCCACTGGGATAAAGCAACGGCTGGCGGCGCTGACGCGCCTGGTTTGCGCGGCTTGACGCTCACTTTGCACAGGGGCGAACCCTGTCGAGTTGCGCCGCAATGCTGCGCGCGCGTGCGCTGCCGGGATCGCGACGCAAACGCACGGATTCTTCATCGAGGCCATTACTGCCGCGCGGCTGCGAAGAGCATCGCAGCCGGTTCCAGGGGCAGTCGCTTGGCAATACTTGCCTTGCCGAATAGGCATGCGCAGGCTAAAGTGGCGCCGATTTTCCGAGGAGATTCACGTTGTTTGCAATTATTCAGGCCGCTGGTTGGCCGATATGGCCGTTGCTTCTCGCTTCAATTATCGCGGTTGCGCTCATCATTGAGCGGTTGGTCACCTTGCGCAAGGAGCGCATTGTTCCCAAGGACTTGCTGGCAAAAGTGCTGGCCGCGCATGAGCAGCAGGGCGTCACCCAGGAATTGCTGGATCAACTGGCCAGGGACTCGCCGCTTGGCCAGGTTCTTGCCGCCGGATTGCGCAATGTCAAGAGTTCCCGCTATGTGATGAAGGAGGCTATCGAGGAAGCCGGCGCCGCCGTCACCCATGAGCTGGAGCGTTTTCTGACCACCTTGGGGACTATCGCATCGATCAGTCCGTTGATGGGCCTTTTTGGCACCGTGGTCGGAATGATCGAGATCTTTGGGTCCCAGTCGCCCACGGGCACCAATCCGCAGGTGCTCGCGCATGGCATTTCCGTGGCGCTATACAACACCGGTTTTGGCCTGGTGATCGCCATTCCGGCGATGATATTTTTCCGTCATTTCCGCGGCACCGTCGATAATTTCGTGGTGGTGATGGAACAGCAGGCCGCGAAACTGGTGGACGTTGTGCATGGCGAACGCTTCGACTTTTCCAAAGGCGCGCCGCCGCCCAGGGCGCAAGCATGAAATTTCGCGCCACCGCCGTCAAGCAGGATCCCGAGATCAACCTGATCCCGTTGATCGACGTGTTTCTGGTCATCATCATTTTTCTGATGCTCACCACCACCTATTCGCGTTTTGCCGAGCTGCAGATCAATCTTCCCTCGGCGGAAGCGGAGAAGCAGCTTGAGCGGCCCAATGAAATAAGTATTGTGATGGCCGCCAACGGTCAATATCGGATCAATCGGCGCGCCATTACTTTCACCAACGTGCCGGCATTCGCGCAGGAAATGCGACTCGCGGGCGCCGATCTAAAGGACCCGGTGGTGGTGATCAACGCCGACAGCAGCGTTACCCACCAGGCGGTGGTGCGAGTGATGGATGCCGCGCGTCAGGCGGGTTACGGCCAGATCGCGTTTGCCGTCGAGCAGTCCGCCAGATAGCAGTTAAAGCCAGTCCGGCGCCGGTCCCGATGAATTCGTGCTTAGCAACGAGTCCAAGATTCGCCGCGCGCCATTGGTACCGGTTCAGCGCGGTATCGGCGCTGCTGTATCCCGTCAGTCTGCTGTTTCGCCTGCTGGTCTGGGCGAGGGTTCTGCTTTACCGGCTGCGCGTGCTGCGCCCGAGCATCATGCCGGTGCCGGTGATCGTGGTGGGCAACCTCACGGCGGGTGGCACCGGCAAGACGCCCTTGGTGATCTGGCTCGCCCGGACGCTGCGCGAACGGGGCCGAAGGCCGGGTGTGATCGCCAGCGGATACGGCGGCACGCGCCGCGAGCCCGCCGCCGTGACTGGGAGCGATGATCCCCGCGTCAGCGGAGACGAAGCGGTGCTGCTTGCAATGCGTGCCGGGACGCCGGTCTGGTCCGGCTCGGACCGTGTTCGGGTCGCCAACGCCCTGTTACGCGCTCACCCCGAGTGCGACCTACTTATTTGCGACGACGGCTTGCAGCATTACCGGCTGGGACGCGATCTTGAAATCGCGGTCGAGGATGCACGCGGCTTCGGCAACGGCTGCATGCTGCCGGCCGGCCCGCTGCGCGAGCCCGCCACCCGCCCGGTCGACGCGCGCGTCATCAATGCAACGGCCGAAGCAAGGGAAAAACTGCCGCCGGGCGCTTATCGCATGCGACTCGAACCGGCCGGTCTGTACCGTTTGGACCAGCAGGAGAGAAACATTGATGCCGCGTTGCTGCGCGGCAAACGCCTGCATGCCGTGGCGGGAATCGGCGATCCGGGGCGTTTTTTTGCGAGCCTGGACGCACTCGGCCTTGCGGTCACGACGCATGCTTTTGCGGATCATCACGATTATGCGGCGAACGAACTTGTGTTCGAGAATTGCGACGCAGTGTTGATGACCGAAAAGGATGCGGTAAAATGCGCCGGTTTCGCGCGCACCGACTTCGCGGGCTTCTCGCGCCCCGACTTGTATGCCTTGCGCATCGAGGCGAGTCTCGATCCCGGGTTCGCCCAATTTCTTGAGAATTGGCTGCATGGACGCAAGGCTTCTTGATATTCTGGTCTGCCCGCTTTGCAAGGGGCCGCTGATATATCGCAAGGCGGAGAAGGAACTGGTCTGCAGGGGCGACCGGCTTGCCTTTCCGATACGCGACGATATCCCGGTAATGCTCGAGGACGACGCGCGCAAGCTCGGCACGGACGAAAATCCCGGCACCGGCTGAAAAGCGTCGCCGGCTAGTGGCGTGGTTCGGGAATTCAGGGGGGCAGACCCATCGTTAACTTCGCTGTGATCATTCCCGCGCGACATGCGGCAACGCGGCTGCCCGGAAAAATGCTCGCGGATCTTGGCGGCAAGCCCTTGGTGGTCCGGGTTGCGGAGCGCGCGCGCGACAGCGGCGCCGCAAGCGTCACAGTGGCAACGGACCATGAAGCGATTGCCGCGGCGGTTCGCGCCCATGGCTTTCAGGCCATTCTGACGCGCGCGGATCATCCCTCGGGGACCGATCGGATCGCCGAGGCCGCGGCGCATCTTGGACTGGCAGGTGACGCGCTGGTCGTCAATGTGCAAGGCGATGAACCTTTGATCGAGCCGGGCCTGATACGCGCTGTGGCCGTCTTGCTCGACGCGACTCCGGAGGCGGCGATTGCCACGGCCTGCCATCCCATTCACGAGGCGGAGGAGTTTTTCAACCCGAATGTCGTCAAGGTGGTACTTGATGCGCAGGGCTATGCGCGCTATTTCAGCCGCGCGCCGATTCCCTGGGCACGTGATGCGTTTGCCGGTGGCCGGCAGACGATTCCGGCGGGCCTGCCGTGCTTCCGGCACGTCGGCATTTATGCTTTTCGCGCGGCATTTCTCGCGGAGTTTCCGCGGCTTGCGCCCGCGCCAATTGAACAGTTCGAGGCCCTCGAGCAGTTGCGCGCGCTATGGCACGGCTTCCACATTGCCGTGGCCAAACGGCCCGACGCCCCCCACGCGGGCGTCGATACGCCGCAGGATCTGGAGCGCGTGCGCGCGATTTTTTTGGCCAATCTTTGATCGGCGTCAGCATCGGGCCAGTTTGCGGGGGAAATAATGGAATTAGCACTCGGCAGTGCGCCATACAAATCAATAACGGAAGGAAAAAATCATGCGACTGATACTTCTTGGCCCCCCGGGGGCCGGCAAAGGCACTCAGGCCAATGTAATCAAGGAGAGCTTCGGCATACCTCAGATTTCCACCGGAGACATGCTGCGGGCCGCGGTGAAGGCGGGCACCCCCCTCGGTCTGGCGGCAAAGAAAGTCATGGATTCGGGGCAATTGGTGTCCGACGAGATCATTATCGGTCTGGTAACGGAAAGGCTGAAGCAGCCCGATTGTGCGAAAGGCTACCTCTTCGATGGATTCCCGCGCACCATTCCTCAGGCCGAGGCGATGCGTGCTTCGGGCGTCGCCATCGAATATGTGCTGGAGATCGATGTACCGGATGCGGAAATCATCGCCCGCATGAGCGGCCGGCGCGTGCACATGGCGTCGGGACGCACTTATCACGTCAAGTTCAATCCGCCCAAGGTTTTCGGCCGCGACGATGTCACCGGAGATGACCTGATCCAGCGCGACGATGACCAGGAGGAGACCGTAAAAAGCCGCCTTCAGGTCTACCATTCGCAAACGCGGCCGCTGATCGAGTACTACTCCAGATGGGCGGCCGGCGGGGATAAGGCGGCGCCCAAAACGCGCAAGATCTCCGGTACCGGGTCGGTCGAGGAAATTTCGCGCCGCGCGCTGGAAGCGCTGCGATAGCTCCAGGGAAACACCGAAAAGGACCTACCGAAAAGAGCCTGAGCCGGCAGAGCCGGATGCCAACCGCTTGCTTCGCCTGGACAGCCACTTTTCCCGTCAATTTGTAAAGTTGAGAAGTCGCAACTTTACAAATTGACGGGATCTATACAAACCCCAGTTCTTCGCAAGAATTGTCAACACTTGACTGGTAAGCGGCATTCGCAGCGACCACCGGCCACCGGTTATAATCGCGAGCTTTGTCAAAAATAGGCGGGCCCGTCCTGGGCCTGCATCAGTGGAGGAAGTAATGTCTACCGCACTCTGGTTCGTGCTCGCTTGTGCCGTGTTCGCGATTGCTTACGGTTGGTACTCGAGAAACTGGATTCTTCGGCAACCCGCTGGCAATGAGCGCATGCAGGAGATCGCGGCGGCGATTCAAACGGGGGCCATGGCCTACCTCAACCGCCAGTACACGAGCATCGCCGTTGTCGGGGTGATTCTGTTCGTGGTTATCTGGCCTTCGCTCGGATTGACAACCGCAATTGCCTTCGCCATCGGCGCCATTCTGTCGGGCGCCACCGGATATATCGGCATGAATATTTCGGTTCGCTCCAACGTGCGTACCGCCGAGGCGGCGCGCACCGGCTTGAACGAAGCGCTCAACGTGGCTTTCCGCGGCGGTGCGATCACCGGATTGCTGGTGGTGGGCCTGGGCCTGCTCGGCGTCGCCGGTTTTTACGCCTATCTGGTGGCCGCGCAGCCCAACATGCCGCTCTCCGATGTCCTCAAGCCGCTGGTGGGCCTGGGATTCGGCGGGTCGCTGATTTCTATCTTTGCGCGGCTGGGCGGGGGAATATTCACTAAAGGCGCCGACGTGGGCGCGGACCTGGTGGGCAAGGTGGAAGCCGGCATTCCCGAGGATGACCCGCGCAATCCCGCGGTTATCGCCGATAACGTGGGCGATAACGTCGGCGATTGCGCCGGCATGGCGGCGGACCTGTTCGAGACTTATGCGGTGACGCTGATCGCCACCATGATCCTGGGCGCGCTGGTGGTCAAGACCCCCTCGGATGCCGCGGTGATCTACCCGCTGGTGCTGGGCGGGTTTGCCATCATCGCCTCGGTCATCGGCTGCCTGTTCGTCAAGGTGATTCCCGGCAAGAAGATCATGAGCGCCTTGTATCGCGGCCTGATCGTGGCCGGCGTGCTCGCGCTGATCGCCTTCTATCCGCTCACCGACTGGATCATGGGCGATGTGCTCAAGCAAGTGACCTTCGACATTTCCGGCAAGGCGACGACCATCGGCGTCGGCCACCTGTACGGCGCGACTGTCATCGGTCTGGTTCTTACCGGCCTGATGGTGATCATCACCGAGTACTACACCGCCACCGAGTACGCGCCGGTGCGCCACGTGGCACAGGCTTGCACCACCGGCCATGCCACCAACATCATCGCCGGTATCGGCGTATCGATGAAAGCCACCGCCTGGCCGGTGCTGGCGGTGTGCGTCTCGATTCTTCTCGCTTATCAGCTGGCCGGACTTTATGGCATCGCCATTGCCGCGACCTCGATGCTCTCCATGACCGGCATCATCGTCGCCCTGGACGCCTACGGTCCCATCACCGATAACGCCGGCGGAATCGCCGAGATGGCCGAGCTGCCCGATTCGGTTCGCGCCATTACCGATCCGCTGGATGCCGTGGGCAATACCACCAAGGCGGTCACCAAGGGCTACGCCATCGGTTCGGCGGGCCTCGCCGCGCTGGTGCTGTTCGCCGACTACACGCATGCCCTGGAGCACGCCGGGCGCGTGCTT
>MEQV01000276.1 GCA_001770355.1 Betaproteobacteria bacterium RIFCSPLOWO2_02_FULL_62_17 | reverse complement strand
AGGTCCGCGCTGGAGCGCTGCGATGAGTACCAGTCATCGCGCTGCATCTTGTCGCCCTCGGCGGCGATCACCGCGCAGGATATGTAATGGCGCGAGCTTTGCTGGCTGCCGCGAAATCCGGCGCTGTTACCCATCGCGTACTGGCTTTGCTGGCAGGATACGCTCGCGCCTTCGGAATTTACGATCCGCTTGTCCAGGCGAAAGGCCGCGCGCTCGGCGGATTTCGCCAGGCGTATCGCGTCCTCGACGCCCAGGTCCCAAGCATGAAAGAGATCCAGATCGCGCGATTCCGTGCACAGCAGCTCAGCTTCAGGAAGGCCGCTGCATTCGTCACTCGCCGTGAAGCGCGCAATCGACAATGCCGCATCAACGGTCTCGGCGATTGCCTGGGGCGAGAAATCCGAGGTGCTGGCAAAGCCGCGCTGCTTGCCGATGTACACCGTCACACCAACCGATTTGTCGCGGTTGTGCTCGATAGTGTCCACTTCCGCGCAGCGCACGGTCACGGTCTGGCCGTAGCTTTCTGAAGCTTCCGTTTCGCATTGTGTCGCACCGCGCCGTGCCGCGCGAGCCAGCACATCCTCGACGATAGTGCGAAGCGTATCCTGTGCTACCGAAAATCTGCTGCTGGGCATGAAATGTGCGCCGCGGAAAAGCCGCTATCATAGCAGCCGATTTTCGGGTGAAACCCGGGGGCGAAACCCCGGGGGTGGAACCCGGCCCGAACACAGGAACAGAGATGGAAGACACGACCCGAGCCAGCAAGACGCAGCGCAAACAGGAAATGACCGAATTGCAGGCCTTGGGCGAACGCATTGTCGCGCTCAATGAAGCACAGATCGCCGCGATCGAGATGCCCGAATTCCTCCGTGACGCGGTCATGGAGGCGCGCAGGATAACGGGCCACGAGTCGCGCCGCAGGCAGATGCAGTACATCGGACGCTTGATGCGCGACGTCGACCCGGCGCCGATCCGCGAAAAGATCTCCCAATGGGATGGGCAATCAAGCAGCAACGTCGCGCTCGAACATTCGATCATCCGCTGGCGCGAGCGTCTGCTCGAGGACGAGGCCGCGCTCACCGGCTTCGCGCGGCAGTATCCCGGCGCCGATATCCGGCAATTGCGATTGCTGGTACGCAACGCGAACGCGGAGCGCGCCGCCGGCAAGCCGCCGCGGAGCTTCCGCGAACTTTTCAGACTGGTGCGGGAAACCGTGACCGGCCCGGGCGCCGCGGCAGCTGAGAATCAGGAATGAGTACCTCCGGCAAAGAACTGTTGATTGGCCTGGTCTCAATCAGCGACCGCGCTTCGGCAGGCGCCTACAAGGACGAAGGCATCCCGTCGCTCAAGGAATGGTTCTCGCAGGCTCTTGCCTCGCCATGGCGCATGGAAAGCCGCCTGATACCGGATGAACAGGCGCTCATCGAGACCGCTTTAGTCGCCCTGGTGGACCGCCTGGGTTGCCATCTGGTACTCACCACGGGCGGCACCGGACCCGCCCGTCGCGACATCACTCCGGAGGCAACCCTGGCCGTCGCCGACAGGGTCATGCCCGGTTTTGGCGAGCAGATGCGCCGCATCAGCCTTGAATTCGTTCCCACCGCCATTCTTTCGCGGCAAGTCGCGGTGATTCGCAAACAGGCGCTCATCATTAATCTGCCCGGACAGCCGAAATCGATCCGCGAAACCCTGGAAGGCCTGAAGGATGCGCAGGGCAAAACCCTGGTGCCTGGCATTTTCGCCGCGGTGCCTTACTGCATCGATCTCATCGGCGGTCCCTATATTGAAACCCACGAGAATGTCATCAAGGCATTTCGCCCGAAATCCGCGATCCGCCCTAAGCCCGTCGCATGAGGCGGCCATCGCTGCCCGCCACGAATCGAAAAACCTTCCCCGATAGGTGAACTTTGACCGATCTGCTCGAATGCATAGAGATTGAAACCGCGCCCGATGCCGCCGCAGCGGTCATCTGGCTGCACGGGCTTGGCGCCGACGGCAATGATTTCGCGCCGATCGTGCCCGAACTGGATTTGTCCGATCTGCCGATCAGGTTCATTTTCCCTCATGCGCCAATGCAGCCGGTAACCATCAACAATGGCATGGTGATGCGCGCCTGGTATGACATCAGCGACGCCGGCATCCGGCGCGAAGATGACTCCGGCGTACGTGCCTCGCAGAAGAATGTCGAAGCCTTGATCGACAGGGAACTGCGGCGCGGCGTCAGCAGTTCCCGGCTGGTGCTCGCAGGCTTCTCGCAGGGCGGCGCCATTTCCCTGCATACCGCTTTGCGCTGCGCGAGACCCCTGGCAGGGGTGATGGCGTTGTCCTGTTACCTGCCTCTTGCGGAAAGTTTCGCGGCCGAAGCTGCCCAGGCTAACCGCGCGACCTCGATATTCATGGCGCATGGGTTGTCCGATCCGGTGGTCATGCATGCGCGCGCGGTGGAATCGCGCGAGCTGCTGCGCAAACACGGCTATCGTGTCGAATGGCATGATTACCGCATGCCGCACTCGGTTTGCGGCGAGGAAGTCGCCGATATCGCGGCCTGGCTGAGAAGCGTATTGGAAAGGTAAGCCCTGAAAGCTTCAGAACCGGTTTCAAAAAGAGGAAGGCGGTTTATGTAAAGATCGTCGCTTGCGTGCGGATAGCTTCACCATCCGTGCGCAAGCGGCGATCCGCACGGACGGATTTATAGTCCGTGCAGCTTTTTCAAAAAGCTTGCGCGCTGCGCGCGCCAACCTCGTTTTCTGTAGGGATACAAACCATCCCTACAGAAAACGAGGTTCCATGTGTTCGTTCTGAAATGCCTGAAGCAGGCTTATGGCATCCATTGCAAAATCATTATGCAACGGGTTCTTAGATTTACTCTCCCGTATCGCGCAGCATGACCTTGAATTTCGCCAGCTCATAATCATCGCCGCGCTCGGTCACGCCCTGCGGCAGCAGCATGATCTGCTTGCCCAGAAATTCGAATTCCAGATTCTGGCCGGGAACCATTACGCCGTTGCGCAACAGGACGGTCGCTTCGCTGGCAGAGGCTATCCCCGGCGGATCAAGCAGCACGCAGGTTTCGCCGTCCTCGGCGCCACCCTGCATGCGCATTTTCACCGATTCCATGGTGCGCGCGACCGTCTGGATTCCGACGTTGCCCTGCTGCGGCGACTCGCGGTTGAAGCGCCGCACGATCCCCAACACCCAGTTGCTGCCGCCTTCGGGCTGCAGGCCGAGCAGGCAGCCGATCTTCAGCCATTCACCCTTGATTTGCGGAACACTCGCGCCAAAACCACCCGCGCTGACGTTTTCGACGATCCAGCTCTCGGTCGCCACCGCCTCGAAATCCAGCGACGCCGATGCACCCAACGCGCCTAATACGCCCTCCAGACCGTAGGCCACGGCCAGCCGGGTTTTCACGCGATGGCGCGGATGCTTGCGTTCCGGGGGCTTGGCCGACCAGTACAAAGCCAGGTGACGCAACACATCCAGAACCATCGAAGGTTCATAGGTGCCGCCAAGGCTGACGTTGGCGGGTATGGCGTTGCTGGATTTGACCTTGGCAATCAGATCATCGAGTTCCTGCAAGGCCTTGCCGGCGGCGAAAAACCTCAGTGTCGGCGCGCGCTGCGGGGGCCGCGCGATGCGCAAGGGCGGTTGACTGGTCGCGAGGTCTATCCAGTAGGCGATATCCGGCTGCTGATCCAGAACCAGGGTGAAGTAAGCGGAAAAATGTGCGATCAAGCGCTCGGCGAGCTCTATCTCCACCGGCAACAGGGAGTCCGGCGACGACGAGGCCAGCATCACCACACGCAAAAATTCCTGCTCGGGTGAAGTCTCGCCGGGAACCGCGGGGTAGGCGCTTACCTTGTTGCGCGCGTACTTCCTGTTCTCCGCCAGCGCATAGATCTTCGCGACTGCGCCCCACAAGCTGTCTTCGAATGGGCCATAACGCATGTACTGCCAGCGCATCTGTTGCGCCAAGGCGCGCAGGGCACGCACGGTGAGCAGGGCAATGCTGCCTTTGTATCCGTCAGTGCCTTTCGCACCGGACCCGTACGCCTCCACGCAGACGGAAAAAGCCAGAGCTGCCTGCCGCCAATAACCGTGAATCGCCCCCCACAGGCGGTTCTCCTGAAACTTGGTCAGGCGCGCCGTGGACAGGTAATCACGGACGAGCTTGCGCACATGAGGCTGCGCGGCTTCGTCAATGAGCAACAACAATTGCGCGCGCAATTCCGGCTTGAACCCTTCGGTGCTGCTGACCGAATCCAGCCAGTTGCCCAACTCTTCGATGGCCTTTTGCACGTCGTTTGCCGGGATCTCATCGAGGATCTTGCGCGCCTCCTTGAGGTCCGCCATCGGATGATCCGGCTTACCGCCAAAAAACTTGAGCATCACTCCTCCGCTGCCGCGAACATACACCCCTGGGCATCATCACCGGAATCGGGCCGCGGGCTTTCCCTGGCATAGCGCGATCGACGACGTCGTAAGTTTAGCGCCCCGCCGTGTGATCGGCCATTTTGTGCTGGACACGAGGGGTCCCTTATCAAAGGGCAGCGAGTATGACAAATAGCGGTAGAAAGCGCTGCCATTACACAGAATTTAACCCTTTGGACGCTGGGAAATGGAATAAAATTTGCACAACTCCTCCCGCGCAAGCCAATGCCCGCATGCCACTGGCGCCAGATTCCCCGCTCACCAGCCCCGAACAGCCAGCTTCCAGCCGTTTCGTGCTGACCCGCAGCGAGTTCCTGCACGAACGGGTCGCGCTGCTCTACCGGCTGAGCGGCGAAGACACGCCCCTGATCCTTCTGGTGGCCTCGGTCGCCGTGTTCGCGCTCTGGGGCGTGGTCAAGCTGTCCTTGCTGCTTGCCTGGGCGCTGTGGTTGATCGCCGCCAGCGTCGCCCGCTATCTGCTTGCGCGCCTGTACCAGCGGGTGCAGCCGACCCCGGACCAGGCGCTGCGCTGGGAGAATATTTTCTGCCTGGTCAGCGCCACGCTGGGCACCGGCTGGGGCCTGTCGCTGCTTTTGCTCACCTCGCAGGCACGCTCGGTGCCCGAACTCACCGTGGCGTTCCTGCTCAGCACCATCAGCATGGGTCTGCCGCCCTCGCTCGCGCCCAGCCCGAAAGCCTTCGTAAGCTTCGTGCTGCCGATCCTGGCGCCGGTGGTCGCGTTGATGTTCTCCTCCGGGGGCGAGGTCAACACCGCCACGGGCCTGCTGCTGCTGGTCTTTACCGGCGTGTTGCTCTCGCTCTACATTTCCGCGCATCGGGCGCTGATGACAACGCTTGGCCTGGGGCGCGATAACGCCGAGCTGGTGGAGATGCTGCGCGCCGCGGAGAAAACGGTCACCGCGGCGCTGCGCGAGCAGGAAACCATTTTCGAGACCGCGTCGGTGGGGCTGGCATTGGTGGGCGAAGGCAAAGTCGTCCGCTGCAACCGGCGACTGGGCGAAATGCTCGGCCAGTCGCGGGACGGTCTCATCGGCAAACCGCTGGCTCTGCTCGAACAGGTGCCGGC
>MEQV01000275.1 GCA_001770355.1 Betaproteobacteria bacterium RIFCSPLOWO2_02_FULL_62_17 | reverse complement strand
AGCAACGTCGAGAATAAAATTCTTCGCGATTGGATGATCGATCATGATGCAACCCCAAAGGCGATTGACCAATGCGCAAACCTGATCACATTCGGCAGCAAAACTTTCAAAGTCCGCGTTTGTGCGCCTGGACGACTTCAGATCAGCGCCTTGCTTTCCGCGAGCCCACTTGTGCCCGCTAACCATAGAAAAATTGGTGTCGTGTGGACATAGTCAGGGAGGGTAGATAGTGCCTCCTATGTCTTGCGAGACATAGTCGGCATTCGTTCGCCACCCACCTCTTGGAGAACGGCTACGACATCCGCACGGTGCAGGAGCTGCTGGGCCATTCGAACGTGGAAACTACTATGGTCTACACACATGTGATGAACAAGGGCGGGCGCGGCGTGCACAGTCCGCTTGACCGCCTGGAACAACCTCGAGCGCGCGATGCTTTGCCTGGCAACCCCAGTACCACGAATGCACTCTAGCGAAGCTCCGCGCAGGCAATGGCCGGATCGGGAGCAAAGCGCGCTGCCACTTCACCTGCGAGCGGCGCGCACGCGCCGACCTTTCCTCCTTGAACCATCTATCGGCAGGTGCAAACATCTACGGAGATATATATCCATATGCCGCTATATCTCCACCGCTATATGGGATTCGCGCCGCTCGCCAATTGGCTGCCAGCTCGCAATGGAGGGTTCCGCGGAGGCCAAGGTATGTCCTGATGTCTTGGTTGTTGGATCCGTAGAAGTTGCAGGAATGTCGCATTGTCGAACGGTAATTGCGAGAATTTCTTGGCTGAAACATCCATTGGACACTACTAAGCGCCAATGTAGCAACCCATATACGGGATGCCAGTTGTCCTCCAGTATTACCGGCTCCGCTTCGCGCGCGGTTTTTTGGCTGATGCGGCTGCCCTGGCCACAGCTCGCTTCCTGGTCTTGGCCGCCGCCGTTGCGCCCGATGAAGCCTTAAGCTTCGCCGGCTTCGCAGTTTTCCCCCGTGCCGCGGCTGTGCCTGGCGCCACGCCTTGCTTCGCTGCCACCCCCGTATCCATCTCGATGCCGAACACATCGGCGATGCGCGCGTCATCGAGCACCTTGCCGGCAGCCGGGCCTTTGCGCGCTTTGGGAAGTCCGGCCCCCGCTTGCGCGATCAGATCCTTGGCGTCGACCTTGCGCAACTGAAACAATAATTCCGGCTGCTGATCCAGGCGCGCACCGACGCCATACAGCACCGCGGCGACGTGCTTGCACATGTCCGCCCAGTCCGGGCAACTGCAATCGAGCTTGATTTCCCGCGGCGCGGGAAACAGGCCCGCGCCCGGCATGCAGATGCGTTCCATGACCGCCTTCGACAAGCGCCCCTGCAGAAGTTCCACCATCGAATCGATTGACGATGCGCATTCGGCGCTGATGGCCTGCCATTGTTTGCCGGGCACCGCCGCGACCGTGATCGCGACTTTGTAGAGACTGGAGCCAACCACCTGGGCCAGCACCTTGCCCTCGCCGATCTTGAGATCGATCACCGAACCGTTGCGCAGATAGGTGCGCCCGCGCGGCAGGCGGTTGGAGAAATCGCTGTAGCGCTCCAGGTTTTCGCACCAGGCGCGGCCCCAGAAGGTTTTTGCGATGGCGCCCGATGAGGCGCTCACCGGCAAGAGGGCGTTGCCTTTCTTCGCGGCCTTGGCCGCCAGCTTTTCAGCCTGTCTGCGGCGCGCGGCCACGGGAACATAGGGTCTCCATCCGTAATAACTCATTTTTCCTGCCTCCCGCGTTGCACTGCTTATGGATCAGGTTTCCTGCGCGGCGTGGATATCCAGTTTAACCAGATCCAATAACTCTTTATCGCTCATCTCGGTGAGCAGGAGTTCCGCGCTGCCTTCAAGCACGTCCTTGACCAGGGCTTGCTTGGATTCAATCAAGCTGTCGATGCGCTCTTCGATAGTGCCGCGGCAGACGAATTTGTGCACCAGCACATTGCGTTGCTGGCCGATGCGGAAGGCGCGGTCGGTGGCCTGATTCTCCACGGCCGGGTTCCACCAGCGGTCGAAGTGGATCACATGCGACGCGGCGGTGAGGTTGAGTCCCGCGCCTCCGGCCTTGAGCGAGAGCACGAAGTAAGGTGTCAGTTCATCCTGCTGAAATTGTTTGACCATGTCGCGGCGCTTGGCCACCGGCGTGCCGCCGTGCAACACCAGGCCCTCGCGGCCGAACACGGCGCCAAGAAACGCCGCCAGCGGCGCCGTGGTTTCGCGGAATTGGGTGAACACCAGCACCTTTTCCTGCTTGGCGGCGATGACTTCGGCGAGTTCGCGCAGGCGCGCAAATTTGCCGCTGTCCTGCGCGCCCCATGCGGCGTCGCCCAGCCATTGGGAAGGGTGGTTGCAGATCTGCTTGAAGCGCATCAGGTAGGACAGTACCAGGCCCCGCCGGGCGATCCCCGTGGCCTCTTCAAGCGCGGCGGCCAGGTCCTTCACCGCTTGCGCGTACAGCGCCGCCTGTGCCGGGCGCAGGTGGCACCAGGCCTTCAGTTCAGTCTTGTCCGGCAGATCGGTGATGACACGCTTGTCGGTTTTCAGGCGGCGCAGGATGTAGGGTCGCACCAGTTCTCTCAGTGGTCCGAAATGCCCGGTCTTGGCCAGCCGCTTGGAAAAATCGCCAAAGACCTTGCCCGACCCCAGCAGACCAGGGTGGGTAAAGTCGAAAATCGACCACAGGTCGGACAGGCGGTTTTCCACTGGCGTTCCGGTGAGCGCGATGCGGTTGCGGGCTTGCAAGGTCTTTGCCTGCCGCGTCTGCTTGGCGCCCGGATTCTTGATTGCCTGCGCTTCATCCAGCACGGCAAGGCGCCAATGCATGGCCGCGAGCGCCGGCACGCGCGCGAGCGATCCGTAGCTGGTGACGACCAGATCGGCATTGGCCAGTTGCGCCGCATCGAGCGAGCGCAGGTCGGCGGCCGGCATGAATGATGGATGCGCGATCAACAGGCGCAGGTCCGGTGCGAAACGTTCGGCCTCCGCAGCCCAGTTGGCAAGCAGCGACGCGGGCGCCACCAGCACGCTCGCGCCTCCTTCCTTTTCCTCTTGCTTGAGCACCAGCAGCAAAGCCAGTACCTGAATCGTCTTGCCCAGGCCCATGTCGTCAGCCAGACACGCTCCCAATCCCAGGCGGCACAACAGGTACAACCAGCGTACGCCGGCCTCCTGATAGGGGCGCAGCTTGGTTTTCAGCGCAGTGCCGGTGCTCACCCGCGCAAGACCCTCCGGCTGGCGCAATCCCCGCAAAGTCTCGGCAAGCCAGGGACCGGCGACAAGTTGCGACCAGTCGGCATCGGCGGGTTCAACAGCGTCGTCAAGCGTCGCTCCGGCCACCAGCCGCATCGCCTCGGCAAATGGCAATCCGCCGTGCGCGGTCGTTTGTTCGATGGACTGGAATTGTCCCATCATGCGCCCGAGTTTCTCGCGGTCCACCTCGACCCAGCGGCCGCGAATCAGTTGCAGGCCATCGCTGCCTGCGAGTAGGGCCTTGATGTCTTTGGCATCCAGCCGCTCGCCTTCGAGCGTGACCTCAATCTTGAAATCGAGCAGGGCATCTTTGCCCAGGAGAGACGGTTGCTCCGCTCCCACGCTCGCCTTTACTTGTGGGCGCGCTGGCCGGCCGCCTTGCCATGCGCTTGGCATGCGCACCACGACGCCTGCCGCCTGAAGCCGGGGCACGTCGGCGAGCAGTCTCAAGGCATCGGCGGCTGTCCAGCGCAGCGGATGATAGATCTCTCCTTCGTTCACCATGCTGCGCAGCCAATCGCATTGTTCAGCCGCGCGCTGCACCGGCATCAACAACGACAGCAGACGCGCCTGGCTTTTGCCGTCGGAGAATTCCGCCAGCGCCCGCGACAGGGGCAGGTGCTGGGCCGAGCCATGCGCCGACAACCGGGACGTGTAGGTGGCGAGAAACGCGAAGGGCGCTTCCGCGTCCTTGCGGTTTTCCGCAAGGTTGAAATGTACCCTTCCCACCAGGTTCCAGGCCGCGTGGCGCGCCTTGAGAAAATCCTGAAGGGTAAGCTTGGATGCGGCGAGTTCTTTGCGCAGGGCCGCGTCGAGTTCGGCCCATAGGGTGGCGAGCACCTTCACTGTCACGTATTCCACGCCCGTCATCGGCGGGGCATCGGCGATCAGGGTCTGCAGGGCCTCATCGCCGAGTGGGGCGGCGGCGATTTCTCCACCTTCTGGCGTGGCGCAAAGCAGAGTCACATAGCGCGCCGAGAAATCGCGCCACCAGCCCCAGGCCGGAGGCAGTGCGCTGCCGACTTCCGCAGCGCCAAGTTGCAACAGACCATGTCCGGCTCCCAGGGCGAACGCGCGGGCAAGGCGATCCTGAAGGCTCGACGCCATTGGATACGCATCGGCTTCCCGCACGGCAAACAGATGTCCGTGCGGAGTTATTTGTGGTGCGAGCGCGGATGCGAAGGGATTTGAGCCAGACATTTTATGTGGATGAAATTGGTCGAATCAGTTGGTGGAGATGTCCGGCCTGCCTTGCTTTCTGGCCAGAAAATATATAGATAATGGTATATAAAATTCTACCGAGCGACGCCGAAGGCATGCGCGTACAGCAGCCGCAGCGTGAAGTCCGCGGTCTTATCGGCAACCTTGGGAAAGCGCTTCCAGATGGCGGCGGCCTTGTCCTTGTCGCCGGCCACCAGATGCGCTGTCATCCCGGCGATGATGAGGTAGCGCTGCTGTGCGTTGGAGTGCGAGAAGCGCGACTCCAGCAGCGTCTCGGCGAGCGCCGCCATGCGCGGCGCGTCGCGGCGCGAGACGGCGCGGAATAAATCCAGCCAGATCGATTGCGATTCGGTGAGCCGCAGCGCGCACGGCGGCGAAGCGATGCGGTTCCACATCGCGGTGGCATCGGCGGCGGGCAGCAGCGGCGTCATGGTGCGCGCGAGCTGCAGCAGGGAATGGAACCACAGGTCGATGCGTGCGGGGTTGCGGCAATCGGCGGCCTGCATGCGGGCGATGTCGAGGTCTTTCTGCAGATTGCTGGGGCTGTTTTCCGGCGCCCGCGTTGACTTGCCGAGGATGAAATCATGCGCGTAACGGGCGTTGCGCAGCGTGTCGATCTTCTCGAAGAATTCGCCGCCGTCGTAGGAGGGCGGCGAAATCCAATCGGCTGTGCGGCCTTCGAGCATGGCGATCACCGGCAGGTCGGTACCGCCCAGTTCGGTGACTTCGCCCGCGTATTTCTGCAGGTAGCGGAATTTCGCCGCGTTGAGGTCGAGGTAGGGCGCGTAGTCCGAATTGGCGGGAACCTCGAAGCTGGCGAAGAACGGCGCGAGAATTTTCTTGCCGCCGATGCGCCGTAACTGCATGTCCCCGACTGTGTTGACGTGCACGCGGCGCAGTTCGGCCGAGACCCCCGGCACGGCGCTCATATTGGACAGCGGCCGCGCCAGGGTCTGCGGGTCGCCGCCGATGATGAGCAGGTCGCCGTTGGTGGCGGCGTAGACGGCGTAGTCGGGGAATTCACTGCCCAGCGCGGCGAGCACCGAAGCGAGCAGGCTCGCGTCCATTTCATAGAGCTGGAACCATTGCACCAGCACGCCGCCGGGCCTCAGGTAGCGGCGCGCGAGCTGGTAGAACTCGCGGGTGAAAAGACTCGACACGCCGCTCACCCAGGGGTTGGAAGGCTCCGAAACGATGATGTCGTAGCGGCGGTTGCGGGTGGAGAAAAAAGTTTTCGCATCGTCAAAACTGATGTGGCTGCGCGGGTCGGCGAAGGCGTTGGAGTTGATCGGCGCGAACATCTGCGAGGCTTTTGCCATCAGGGGTTCGATCTCTATCGTATCCACCGACTCCAGGGCCGCGTTGGAGAGCATGGTGTGCGTGGTCAGGCCGGTGCCGATGCCGATGACGGCGACGTTCTTCGCCTCGGGCTTCACCGCCATGGGAATCGCGGCGGTGAGCACCATGGTGACTTCGTCGGAGATGCGCGGCAGGTTCGGGTCCATGGCAATGGCGCCGTCGGACTTGCCGTTGGTGCGCAGGCTCCTGCCTTCGGGGAAATCCATGAGGCTGACGGTGGTGGTCTTGCCGTCGTTGTGCAGGATCAGCTTGGCGTCGTTGCTGTCGTAGACCTCGCCGCGGCGGAACACGCCCGACGCCATCTTGTAATGGTCGAGCGGAAAGCCGGCAAGCACCACGGCAAAGGCGAGGCCCGCCGCGGCAGCGGCGCCGGCGCGCAGCGCGATCGGGCCGCCCACGCGCCATAACAGGACAAGACCCAGGCTCACGTCCAGTGCCGCGCCCACCGCGATCAGACCTTTGAGGCCGAGCAGCGGCATGCCCAGGTGCGCCGCGAAGAACACGCCGATGATCGAACCCAGGGTATTCGAGGCATACACCGCGCCGATGCTTTTCTCGCCGTGGCCGAGGCGCAGCAGGCTGTAGGTGATGAGCGGCAGGGTCATGCCGGCGCAGAAGCTTGCCGGGAACATCACCGTGAGCGCGATGCCATGACTCGAAAGCAGGAACATGGTGTGGCCGGTGTCGGTCTTCGCCAGTCCCTTGATGACGGCGGCCATGACCTCGAACATCTGCCCGTAGACGGGAATGGTGGCAAGGGCGAGCAGGCCCATGGCGATCTGCACCCAGCCGAGAAAGCGCATCGGATCGGCGATCGCATCGATACGCCGCTTCACCCACAGTCCGCCGCAGGCGAGGCCCAGTATGAAGGCCGAGAGCATCAATTCGAACGAGTGCGTGGAGGCGCCCAGCACCAGGGAGAGCATGCGGATCCAGCCAATCTCGTAGATGAATGAAGCGGCGCCGGTGAGCAAGGCGATGGCGAGATACAAAGAGTAGGAAGCGCTCGCGGACCGCGCCTCTGGCGTGGTTTTTTTCTCCGCGGCGGGGCGGGGTTCGGCGCCATATGCCAATGCCCAGACGGTGGCGGCGAGGGCGAGGTTAAGCGCGCCTGCGAGTTGAATGGTGCCCGGAAGCCCGAGTTTTTCGATCAGCAGAAAGCCGCTTGCCAGCACGCCGATCGCCGCGCCGAAACTGTTGGTGAAATAAAGCATGGCCAGCGAGCCGCCGGGCGCGAGCGGGTAGCGGCGGATGAGGCCCGCGCTCATCAGCGGGAAGGTCATGCCCAACAGTATCGATTGCGGCAGGATCAGCAGACCCGCCAGCGTCCACTTGGCGAGCGCCGCGCCGGTTTCGGTTCCCAGACCCGGCAGCAGCGAGTCATAGGCCCAGGTGGTGATGGCGACGAAGCTCCCGTGGAACAGCAGAGCCGCGACGCCGATCAGCGCCTCGGTGATCGCATAGCCCACCAACAGGTTCGCCCAGCGCAGGCCGTAGCGGCTGCACAGCCACGCGCCGATCGCCATGCCGCCCATGAACAGCGCCAGCACCAGCGTCTGTGCGTAAGCCGCATGGCCGAGGAACAGTTTGAGGTAATGGCTCCAGATCGATTCGTAGATGAGCCCGGCGAAGCCCGAGACGGTGAACAGGAGGAAAAACAGGCTGCGCGGAACGCGGCTGCTGGGCGCTGAATTCAAGGAGACATCTCCCGGGATGTTTGCCGCTGGTGGCGAAGCGGCAAAAGGCGCTATCTTACCCGCCACCTTCGCCACCGGATTCGTCCGGGTCAACGAATCGGCGCAGGAAAAATTCACGTTTAATGATGGAACGGATCATGAAAATATCTGCTAATCCTCATCGGCATTTTCTGGCTCTGGGTTTGAGTGCCGCGCTGATTCTTGCCGCCTGCCAGTCGGTGCAGACTACGCAGCCTGGCGTGGTCGGGGTCGAGCGCAAACAGACCATGACCTCGCTGCTGCCTGTTGCACAGGTCAATAGCGGCGCCGAAAAGGCCTATCAACAGGTGCTCGGCGAGGCGCGCAAGAAAAACCAGTTGAATCGCGATGCCGCGCAGCTGGCGCGGGTCAAACGCGTTGCCGAACGTTTGATTCCGGCGACAACGGCCTTTCGCAACGATGCGCCGGGATGGAAGTGGGAAGTCAATGTGATTACCTCCGCCGAGGTGAACGCCTGGTGCATGCCGGGAGGAAAAATCGCCTTCTACACCGGGTTGATCGAGAAACTTCAGGTCAGCGACGACGAGATGGCCGCGGTGATGGGGCATGAGATCGCGCATGCCTTGCGCGAGCACGGGCGCGAGCGCGCCTCGCAGGCGGTGCTGCAAAGCGCGGTGCTCAATATCGGCGCGGCACTGCTGGGTGTTGGCGGGGCAGCGGTGGATCTGTCGAGCACCATACTCGATGTCACTTTCAACCTGCCCAACTCGCGTCAGGATGAAATCGAAGCCGACCGAATCGGGGTCGAACTGGCGGCGCGCGCCGGTTTCGATCCGCATGCGGCGGTTTCGCTATGGCAGAAAATGAACCGGTTGGACGGCGGTCGCGGGCCGGCATTTCTTTCCACGCATCCATCGCCGGAAAACCGCATCAAGGATCTGCAGGCGTATTCGGAGCGCGTGATGCCGCTGTATCAGGCGGCGCGCAAACGCTGATTCGCCTGGTCGGTCTTGCCGCGCAGGATCGGTGGCAGCACCCTGCCGCGCGCTACCAGGCAGCGACGGAAACGCCATGAATCGTGGCGGACGCGTGGTGGTCCATCCGTTATAATCAACGACTTACAGTGAAATTTCGCCATGATCCAACAGACCCTTTACGACAAGCTCTGGGCCAGCCATGCGGTGCGCGCCGAAGACGACGGCACCACGCTGCTTTATATCGACCGGCACCTGGTGCACGAAGTCACCAGTCCGCAAGCCTATGAGGGCCTGAAGGTCGCCGGCCGCGGGGTGTGGCGCAAGGACTCCGTGGTGGCTACGGCCGACCACAACACTCCCACGGATCACTGGGAGGAAGGCATCAAGGACCCGATCTCGCGCCTGCAGGTGGAAACGCTCAACGCCAATATCAAGGAATACGGCGCCAAGGTTTTTTTTCCATTTCTGGATAAACGCCAGGGCATCGTTCACGTCATCGGGCCCGAAAACGGCTTCACCCTGCCGGGCATGACCGTGGTGTGCGGCGATTCGCATACCAGCACGCATGGCGCGTTTGCCTGTCTGGCCTATGGCGTGGGCACATCGGAAGTCGAACACGTGCTCGCCACGCAGACGCTGCTCGCCAAGAAAATGCAGAACATGCTGGTGCAGGTCGAAGGTGACATCCCGCGCGGCGTGACCGGCAAGGACATTGCGCTGGCCATCATCCGCCGCATCGGCACCGCGGGCGGCACCGGTTGCGCGGTGGAATTCGCCGGCAGCGCGATCCGCGCGCTGTCGATGGAAGGCCGCATGACCCTTTGCAATATGGCGATCGAGGCGGGCGCCCGCGCGGGCATGGTCGGCGTCGACGAGGTCACGCTGAATTACCTCAAAGGCAGGCCCTATGCGCCCATGGGCGTGGCGTGGGATCGCGCCGTGGCTTACTGGCGCACGCTGCAAAGCGACCCGGGGTCAAAGTTCGACCGCGTGGTGCAGATCGACGCACGCGAACTGAAACCGCATGTCACCTGGGGGACCTCCCCGGAAATGGTGGTGACGGTCGAGGACCGCGTGCCCGATCCTGAAAAGGAAAAGGATGCGGTGCGCCGCGAAGGCATGGAGCGCGCGCTGGTGTACATGGGTCTTCAGCCCAACACCGCGATCAAGGATATCCGCATCGACAAGGTCTTCATCGGTTCGTGCACCAACTCGCGCATCGAGGATCTGCGCGCCGCCGCTGCCGTGGTGCGCGGCCGTCGCAAGGCGGCCAACGTCAAGCTGGCGCTGGTGGTGCCCGGATCGGGGCAGGTGAAACTGCAGGCCGAGAAAGAGGGCCTGGACCGCATATTCAAGGACGCGGGCTTCGAGTGGCGCGAACCGGGCTGTTCCATGTGCCTGGGCATGAACGCCGATCGCCTGGAACCGGGCGAACGCTGCGCGTCGACCTCGAACCGAAATTTCGAGGGACGCCAGGGTACCGGCGGACGCACGCATCTGGTGAGCCCCGCCATGGCGGCGGCAGCGGGCGTGGCGGGGCATTTTGTCGATGTTCGCGAACTTCGCTAGGAACACATTCACATGCAGAAATTCACCGTACACAAGGGCTTGGTCTTGCCGATGGATCGCGCCAACGTCGATACCGACGCGATCATCCCCAAGCAGTTCCTGAAATCGATCCGGCGCACAGGATTCGGCCAGAATCTGTTCGATGCCTGGCGCTACATGGATGAGGGCCAGCCCGGGCAGGATTGCAGCAAGCGTCCGCTCAACAAGGATTTCGTGCTGAATCAGGCGCGCTACAAAGGCGCGTCGATTCTCATCGCGCGCAAGAATTTCGGCTGCGGTTCCTCGCGCGAACACGCGCCCTGGGCGCTGGGCGAATACGGCTTTCGCGCGATGATCGCGCCTTCCTATGGCGATATCTTTTTCAACAACTCGTTGAAGAACGGCCTGTTGCCCATCGTGCTCGACGAGGCGAAGGTGGAGCGCCTGTTCAACGAGGCCGCGCCGTTTCCGGGCTATGCGCTGGAGATCAACCTCGAGGCGCAGGTGGTGATCAAGCCCGACGGGGATTCCTATCATTTCGACATCGAGCCCTTCAGTAAATACTGCCTGTTGAACGGTTTCGATGACATCGGCCTCACCCTGCGCCACGCCGCGGTGATTCGCGCGTTCGAGGATAAACGCAAAATCGAGCAGCCCTGGCTGTTCACCTGATAAAAGAGTGAATGGCCGGGGTTTTGAAAAGAACCCCGGTCTTTTTGTTTTTGGGGATGCAAATCATGAAAATCGCGGTGCTGCCCGGCGACGGTATCGGCAAGGAGATTGTGGCCGAGGCGCTGAAGGTGCTGCGCGCGCTTGGCCTTCGTCTGGAGATGGAGGAGGCGCCGGTTGGCGGAACGGCATACGAAGCTTGCGGCGAACCGCTGCCGAGGGCGACGCTGGACCTGGCCAAGGCCGCCGATGCCGTTCTCTTCGGGGCGGTGGGCGATCCGCGTTACGATGCCATCCCGCGTGACAAGCGCCCGGAGCAGGCGATCCTTGGCCTGCGCAAGGAGCTGGGGCTTTTCGCCAATTTGCGGCCGGCGGTGGTCTACGCCGAGCTGGCCGGCGCTTCGTCGTTGCGGCCGGAAGTGGTCGCGGGTCTGGATATCCTTATCCTTCGCGAACTCACTGGTGACATCTATTTCGGCCAGCCGCGCGGCATCCGCAAACTGGAATCGGGCAAATTCGCGGGCGAGCGCGAGGGCTTCGACACCATGCGCTACAGCGAATCCGAAGTGCGCCGCATCGCGCATGTGGCTTTTGCCGCGGCCGGAAAGCGCGGCCGCAAGCTGTGCTCGGTGGACAAGGCCAATGTGCTGGATACCTCGCAATTGTGGCGCGAAGTGGTCACCCAGGTGGCCAGGGAATATCCGGATATCGAGCTCTCGCACATGTACGTCGACAATGCCGCCATGCAGCTGGTGCGCAATCCCAAGCAGTTCGACGTCATTGTTACCGGCAACATGTTCGGCGATATTCTCTCTGACGAGGCCTCGATGCTGACCGGCTCGATCGGCATGCTGCCCTCGGCCTCGATGGACGAGCGCGGCAAGGGGCTGTATGAGCCGATACACGGCTCCGCCCCCGACATCGCGGGCAAGGGCGTGGCGAATCCGCTTGCCACGATCCTGTCGGCGGCGATGATGCTGCGCTACAGTCTTGAGCAGCCGGCCGCGGCGGATCGCATCGAGGCGGCGGTAAAGAAGGTGCTTGCGCAGGGTCTGCGCACGCCGGACATTTTTCAGGCAGGGACTAAAAAAGTGGGCACTCGCGAGATGGGCGACGCAGTACTCGCCGCGTTATAACGGATGGCAGAACAGGCAGGGAAAGGCAAATGCAAAAAGTAGGCATAGTCGGCTGGCGTGGCATGGTGGGATCGGTGCTGGTTGCGCG
Organism: Betaproteobacteria bacterium RIFCSPLOWO2_02_FULL_62_17; assembly: GCA_001770355.1. GTDB lineage: Bacteria > Pseudomonadota > Gammaproteobacteria > Burkholderiales > SG8-39 > 2-02-FULL-62-17. Next base: position 993 of record MEQV01000275.1, on the reverse strand, counting down.
CATGCGCGAGGAACGCGACTTCGATCTCATCGATCCGTTGTTCTTTTCAACCTCGCAGGCGGGAGACAAGGGGCCGGACATCGGGCGGGCGATCGCGCCGGTGGCCGATGCGCGCTCCCTCGATGCCCTCAAAGGCATGGATACCATCATTTCCTGCCAGGGCGGCGACTATACCAACGACATCCATCCGAAGCTGCGCACCGCGGGCTGGAATGGATACTGGATCGACGCGGCCTCGGCGCTGCGCATGAACGACAACGCGGTGATCATTCTCGATCCGGTCAACCGTGACGTCATCGATGCCGCACTCAAACGCGGCCTCAAGGATTATATCGGCGGCAATTGCACCGTGAGCCTGATGCTGCTGGCACTGCACGGCCTGTTCAAGGCAGACCTGGTGGAGTGGATGACCGCCATGACCTATCAGGCGGCTTCCGGGGCGGGCGCCGAGAACATGCGCGAACTGGTGGCGCAAATGGGCGCGGCACACGGGGTGGTTCGCGCGGCGCTCGACGATCCGGCGAGCAGTATTCTTGACATCGATCGCGCGGTGGCCGGGGCCTTGCGCGCCCCGGGCTTTCCGATCAAAAATATTGGCGCGCCGCTCGCGGGCAGTCTGTTGCCGTGGATCGACAAGGACCTTGGCAACGGTCAGAGCAGAGAAGAGTGGAAAGCCGCCGCGGAAGGCAACAAGATTCTTGGACGCGAATCCCGACCGATTCCCATCGACGGCGTGTGCGTGCGTGTCGGCGCGATGCGTTGCCATAGCCAGGCCCTGACCGTGAAGCTGAAACGCGACCTGCCGATCGCCGAGATCGAGAAGGTATTGGCTGGTGCGAACGACTGGGTCAGGGTGATTCCCAACCGCCGCGAGCAATCGCTTGCCGAGTTGACCCCTGCCCGTGTTACCGGAACGCTGCAGGTGCCCCTGGGCAGATTGCGAAAACTGGCGCTTGAGCCAGGACACATGCACCTGACGGCTTTTACGGTGGG
>MEQV01000274.1:13263-24756 GCA_001770355.1 Betaproteobacteria bacterium RIFCSPLOWO2_02_FULL_62_17 | reverse complement strand
TAGTCCGCATCAATGCCAAGCACGTAAGACCCGAGCGGCGTCAGACGCAAGGCGCGCAGGCCGTCGTAGCGGCTCAGGAAGCTTAGTTCGTCGGCGCCCCACATGCCTTGATAATCATCGCGGGCCCCCGCTGGATCGACATAAGCCACATCCACCATGCCGAGCGTAGCCGCGTATTCAAACAGCAGCGCCGCGATGTAGCGCTCCTGCAGAATGTTCCAGCCGTGCGAGCCCTCATAGCCAAGATTTCCGTAGTGGTGTTCGCAGAGGTAGAGTTTCCAGGGATCACGCGTCACCTCAAAGGACCGATCGGATGCCAGCATGAAGCGCGAGAATTCCTCAAAGGCGATCCAGCGGCCGACCGGGCACTCCTGCAGCGCTTCTGCAATCGCCTCCCTCCGGGGCGCGACGGCGCTCATCACCCGCCCCTTGGAGTTCTGCCCCTTGATCGCTTCGACACGGCTGAATTCATCGAGCAGGGTGGTTTTCAACCACTTTCGCCAAAGCCCGCGCAGCACTTCTGCCGGCGCGGCGCTCAGGGACTTGACACCGGCCGGGCTGAGCGCGAGTCGCCCTCCAGAACGAATCGCCAAACCGCCGGCCTGCAGCAGCATCGGCCAGGCGAAAGCTTTGATCGGGCCGATTTCCTGGTCCCATTTGTTTTTCTTCGCTTCGCCCCAGTGATAAAAATCACCGCCTGCCAGCTTTTCGCTAAGAAAGCGCAGCGCCACCGCGTTTGGCAGGGCGGTTTTCTCGCCGACTTGAATGCGTGCCTGCTCGATGGTGCGCAACATGAGCACCACTTCCTGGCAGGCTTCGCACTCGGTGAGGCGCAGCATCAATCCGTCCTTGGCCGCCGGCGTCTCCGAGCTTTCCAGTCTCAAAGGGGCAGGCTGCGGTACGAAGGCTTTGAGACAATCCTGCAAGTCGGTCGGGATGTAGTGGCAGCGCTCAAGCCGGTCGTAGTGAATGAACAGCCCTAAGGCCGAGCGTTTGCCGCCGAAATGGCCATGCGATTTGGCGCCGGCCAATCGAAACAAGGGGACGCGCTGGTACTTGGCGCGGAACCGTTGTTCCGAATATTCGCCGAGCGGGTCATGCACCGCCTCGGCGACGGCGGCTTGCTGCGTCTGGTCAAGGCCCGACCATATCGATTTCAATCCAGGGCCGAACATGCCCATTAAGATTCGATCAACGATTTGGTCCTTGCGCCCAGCCGCGTCTGCGTCCGGCAGGTGGCTCAGCAGATCTTTTAAATCAGGCACGTTGAGGCTTGCCAGCGCGTCTCGTAGCGCTATCGACATGATTGATCCTTTCAGCAATTACGCGGGGTGCCGTGCCACGATTGTCGATCTTGCTGATTGTGCACCAATTGTGCGCATCGTAATCGATCGGCTTTGTCGTTGTGCGCCTGCAATTGCTCGAATCAACCATCAGATCTGGCTTACGTTTTTCAGTGTACGTTTTTCAGGGGCAAGATCAGTTTGAGTAGTGTACGATTTCCCCAAAGTCGATATGGTACCGGCGACGCCGATCTACAAACTGGACCGAATCCTGATTGCTGCCCTGAGGAGAAGCATGATGAGCAAGGATCAGAAAACCGATTTGCCTTTGACCCCCTTTGCGATGACCAAGGAAATCGTCGACAGCATGTTCCCCGTGGACACCGAGCCGAAAATTCCGACCATGGACCGGCCACTCCTGGTGGAAAGCGCCTGCCCGGGATTTCAAATGGGCGGCGCGCGTTACCCGGCCATTCCAATCCGCATGGAAGACCAGATCAGGGCCCAGGCCGAGTCGCTGAAAGCCGGGGCGGTCATTTCGCACATGCATCCCCGGGACCCGAAGACCGGCGAGGCGCGCATGGACCATCACCTGCTCAAAGAGGTGATGGACGGCGTTTTTGACGAAGTCGGCGATTTTGTTTCCTTTACGCACTCCTGGTATCCGGTGGCAGGCGCCGAAGTGGATCTGATTACGGGCACGCAGGAGTTGCTCGAGCTGGGCGGCGGCAACAAGTACGTGCAGGGTACGCTCCTCAATCCGATCCGCTATACGGCCCACGGCCAGACTTCGCTGATCACAGAAAAATTGACGGTCGACGGCATCGAGTGGCTCAACAGGAACGATGTCAAGCCGGTCTATCAGCTGCTCGATACCTACAGCCACCTCGCGTTCAAGCGATCCGTGTTCGACAAGGACATCGACAAATCACAGCCCCTGATCATGAACATCCAGTTGGGCAAGCACGACGCCACGCCCATCAATCACGACCCGTGGGCGCATCTGCAACTCATTGCCATCATGAACACCATACGCGCCAACGTGCCGGGCTGCCTGATCGGCGTCTACCCCGGCGGGCGCAACTGGCTGCCGATGACGGTCATGGGCATGCTGCTGGGCGCGGACATCGTCCGCGTGGGCATCGAGGACTGCTACTGGATGTACCCGCACCGCGACGACATCATCAAGAGCAACCTTGAGGTGGTGAAAATGACCGTCGACATGGCGCGCATGCTCGGCCGGCGTGTGGTGACCGATGCCGACGAGGCGCGCAAGATCCTTGGCATCAAGCTCACCTCGGCCAGACCACAGCGCAAGTCGGAAAGTGCGAGAGCGGTTGCGGCTTAGGCTTTCTGTCAATTGGACTGGAGGAGCGTTATGAATACGATGTTGATTCGGACGGCCGCGGCGGTGGCCGGGACCTTGTGCGTCGCGGCGGCGTCGGCCCAGAGCTTTCCGAGCAAGCCGATCCGCATTATCGTCCCCTATGTGGGCGGTGGCGCGGTGGACGGCAGCGCGCGCGTCGTGGCGGCGCCCATGAGCGAGGCCATGGGTCAGCCGGTGCTGGTTGAAAACCGTCCCGGCGCCAGCTCCATGGTTGGCATGCAGGCCTGCGCCAAGTCGCCGGCCGACGGCTACACGACCTGCATGACGGTCGCAGACAGCCTTTCCTACAATCCGTTCCTGTTCAAAAATCTGCCCTATGACCCCGACAAGGATTTTGCCCCGGTGATCAATCTTCTGCGCGGCAACAGCATGCTTTTCGCGAAGGGCAATGCGCCGTTCAATAACTTCAAGGAAATGATTGCCTACGCCAAGTCCCGGCCCGGCACGCTCAACTGGGGTACCTGGGGACCGGCGAGCGTTCCCGATATGTACCTGCAATGGATCAAACACGAGGTCGGCGTCAATATTGCCGCGGTGCCCTACAAGGGAGCGGGGCAGGCGGTACCAGCCGTGCTTGCGGGAGAGGTCGACATCAGCTACATGGTCATTGGCGCGATTTTGCCGCATATCAAGGCGGGCAAGTTGAAACCGCTTGCGGTGGTGGGCGGTCGCCGTTCGCCCTTGTTGCCCGACTTGCCTCACCTCGCCGAGGAAGGCGCGGACCCGGGCCTGCGCAGCTATTTTGGTATTTTCGCGCCGGGCGGCACGCCAAAGCCCATCGTTGACAGATTGAACGCGGAATTCGCCAAGGCACTGCAGTTGCCAAAAGTTCAGGAGTTCTTCCGCACCCAGGCCCTGGACATCGTCGGCGGATCGGCCGATGAATTCGCACGCTTTCTCCGCGAAGACCGGGTCAATTCCGGCAGGGTGTTCAAGACCATGGGCGTCAAGCCAGGCGATGCGCCCACCTGACACCGCAGGCGCAGGCAGCGAACGCACTGAATCATACGGGGAGGGTGATATGGGGCATCGAATTCGTTGCTGTGGTGCGGCGCTGTTGCTGTTGACCTCGATGGCAGCGCTACCGCCGGCTCAGGGGCAGGCGTTTCCCTCGAAACCCATCAGGATCATCGTCCCGACCTCGCCCGGCGGACTCAATGATCTCCTTAGCAGGGCGCTGGCGCAGCAGGTGGGTGAATCGGTCGGCCAGCCGGTGGTGGTGGAGAATCGCCCGGGAGCCGGCAGCATGATCGGCATGGTTGCGCTGGCCAAGTCGCCGCCCGACGGATATACCCTGGCCATCACCACCAAGGAGCCGCTGGTCTACAACCCCGTGCTGTATTCGAAGCTCCCCTACGACGCGGACAACGACTTCAGCTACGTGACCCACCTGGTGCGCACGCTGGGCGTGATCGTGGCGAACGCCTCCGCGCCGGGCGACACCTTTCCGGAAATGATTGCCTATGCGAAAGCCAACCCCGGCAAGCTCAATTGGGCGACCTGGGGCCCGGGCAGCACCCCGGCCATTTATCTCGAATGGATCAAGAACAAGAACGGCGTGGACATCACCGCCATCCCTTACAAGGGCGCGGGACCTTCGATTCCGGCCATTGTGTCCGGCCAGGTGCAGTTGACCTACACCGGCATCGGCCTGGTGATACCGCATGTCAAATCGGGCAAGCTCAAGCCACTCGCCATAACGGGTGCCGCCCGCTCGACCGCGTTGCCCAACATCCAGAATCTCGCCCAGTTCAACAGCGATCCGGATTTCGCCAGCGGATTCAGCGTCTATGCCCCGGCAAGAACGCCGATGCCTGTCATGGAGCGGCTGAGCGCCGAATTCCGCAAAGCACTGGGTACTTCGCAGCTCCAGCAGATCATGGCCGGCACCATGGAAGCGGTGGCCAGCACGCCCGCCGAGTTCGCGGCCCACATCCGGGAGGAGAAGGCCAACGCTGTGACGGTTTTCAAAACCCTGGGAATCAAGCCGACGGCTGCGCCGGAATAATCGGGCGGCGGGTCAGCGTCGCTTCAATCTGCAGGCAATTGTCAGCGGCGAAAGCCCGAAAATCGTTTCCCGGGTGCAACCGGGAAACCGGTTCATGCGTTACATCCCGGTGAAGTCCCGTATCGATCAGAATTGAGAGCCGCCACTGTCGGCTTTGCCGCTGGCATCTGGCTGCTGCAATGGCAGGCTGATCTGCCTGGTTGGCCCGCAATTGTCGCGGGACTCGTGTCTACTGCTTTGTTGGTGGCGGGCGCGCTGTTTTTTCCACAGATGGCCACGGCCGCTTGGTCCGGCACTCGCCCGGCGGCCAAACGCTTCCTGGGTTCATTGGTTGCGGCAGGTATCGGCGCGCTTTTCGGTTTTATCCAAGCTGCCGCCATTGCGCAATGGCGCCTCGCCGACCGGCTCGATCCCGCCTGGGAAGGCAAGGATGTCACGCTAACCGGGGTGATTGCGGGGCTGCCACAGCCCTTCGAGCGCGGCGTGCGCTTTGATTTCGAGGTCGAATCGGCACTGCCGGCCGAGGCCATCGTTCCGCAGCGCGTCAGCATTGCCTGGTACAACGGCCTCACGCCTGAGGAATATCAGGTGGTGATGCCGGTGCGCGCCGGGGAACGCTGGCGGCTCGCGGCGCGCCTGCGCCGGCCGCACGGGCTGGCCAATCCGCACGGGTTTGATTACGAGGCCTGGCTGCTCGAGCGCGGCATTCGCGCCACCGGTTTCGTGCGCGTGCGCGGCGGCAGCGAGCGCCTCGATGCCCTGGTGGCGCGGCCTTCTTATCTCATCGAACGCCTGCGCGAACGCATTCGCGATCGATTTCAGGATGCGCTGGAGGATGCGCCGTATGCGGGCATTCTGATTGCGCTGGCGATCGGCGACCAGCGTGCCATCGAGCCCGGCGACTGGCAGGTATTCGCGCGCACCGGCGTGTCACACCTGATGAGCATCTCCGGCTTGCATGTCACCATGGTCTCCGGGCTGTGTGCCTGGCTGGTATTTAATTTGTGGCGGCGCCTGCCCTGGCTCGCATTGCGCCTGCCCGCGCAGAAAGCCGCGGCCGCAGCAGCGATCTTCGGCGCACTCGGTTATTGCCTCATCTCCGGATTCGCCGTGCCGGCGCAACGCACGCTCTACATGGTGAGCGTGGTTGCGCTGGCCCTTTGGTTGAATCGCGCCAGCAGCGGCTCGCGGGTGCTGGCCTGGGCGCTGGCGGCGGTGCTGGTGCTCGATCCCTGGGCGGTGCTGGCGCCGGGCTTCTGGCTTTCCTTCGGTGCGGTCGCGCTGATTTTTTATGTCGGCGCCTGCCGCCCGGAGCGGCGCGGCTGGCTGGCGCAGTGGGGCGCGGTGCAGTGGGCGGTCACCCTGGGACTTGCGCCGCTCACGCTGGTGATTTTTCAGCAGGTGTCGCTGGTCTCGCCGCTGGCCAATGCGGTGGCGATTCCGCTGGTGAGCCTGGTGGTGACGCCACTGGCGCTGGCGGGTGCCGTGCTGCCCTTCGATTTTCCGCTGCATATTGCGCATTGGCTGCTCGAATGGCTGCTGCCCCTGCTGGAATTTCTGGCAGGTATCGAGGGTGCAGTCTGGACGCAGCATGCGCCGGCACCCTGGACCCTGGCGCTGGCGCTGCTTGGCACATGCTGGCTGCTTGCGCCGCGCGGCACGCCGGCACGCGTCATCGGCGCGACGCTTTTTCTGCCGATGTTCGCGGTGCTGCCCGCGTTGCCGGGCGAGGGGGAGCTGTGGTTGACTTTTCTCGATGTCGGCCAGGGCATGGCGGTGGCGGTGCACACCCGGCATCATGTCCTGCTCTATGACGCCGGTCCATCCTGGGGCGAACAATCCGACAGCGGCACGCGCGTGGTGTTGCCGTTTCTTCGCGGCGAGGGCATTTCGGATATCGACATGATGGTGGTGTCGCACGACGACAGCGATCACTCCGGCGGGGCGGCATCGATCCTGCGCGCCTTGCCGGTGGCGCATTTGAGCTCGTCTCTGGAGGAGGGCAATGCGCTGAACCAACGCCCTGTCGCGCCGCATGCCTATCGCAGCGCTTGCGTTGCCGGCCAGCGCTGGCAATGGGATGGCGTGCGCTTTGAGTTCCTGCACCCGAACGCGGCCTTGCTCGGCAATCCGTTTCTGTCGGGGAACGACGCGAGTTGCGTGCTGCGCATCGAAACCGCATCGGGCAGCGCGCTGCTGGCCGGAGACATCGAGCGCGCCGCCGAACAGTTGCTGCTGTCGAAACAAGGCGGGCGCCTCAAGGCAGACGTGCTGCTGGTGCCGCACCACGGCAGCGGCACTTCATCGACCGCCGGTTTCGTGGCCGCGGTGGCTCCCGCGCATGCCGTGTTCCAAGCGGGCTATCGCAACCGCTTCGGCCATCCGCGCGCCGATGTGCTGCGGCGCTATGCGGAGCAGGGCAGCAACATCCTGCGCAGCGACACGCACGGCGCCATCCGCGTGCGCTTGGCCGGCGCTGCGATCAGCGTCGAGAAGCGGCGCGAAAGCTCGCGCCGCTATTGGCAGGATCGATAGTTCCGGCCGCGCCAAACGGCGTCAAGCCGCTGCCGCCTGCTTGACTCTGGGTTTGATGGTCGCGGAGGTAAGTTTAATGCCTAAAATCTTGCGCGCCTCGTCCGCATCCGTGACGACCCTTCGGCCGAGCATGCGGGCCATGTCGACGAACATTTTCACGACCTCCGCATTGCTTTGGATGATGTCATTGCGATGCGGGTACATCCAATAGCAGTCTTCGATGCCGACCCGGATGACGTCGGCGCCGAGCAGTATCCCCATATTGGCCATGGGCAGCCAGTTGCGTCCGCCCGGATAGACCCCGACGATGCAGCCGGGGATGCTCTGCCGCACCATGTTGACGCTGGTGATGATCTGCATGTGCGACCACGGGTCCTGGCTGGTGGCGGTCGCGTCGTGCTTGCCCAATTGGATATTCATTATGTAGGGCTGCGACTGATCAAGGCCTTTATCAAATATGCGGCGCTTGAAGTCCAGGTGGGTATAGGTGTCGAACAACTGGTAGACCGGCTTCACGTCGTGCGCGTTCATCCACTTGATGGCGTCGATAGTCGCTTGCTCCGTCACCAGTGAAGGCCTTCCGGTCCCGGTGGTTGAATGGCTGATGGGAACCAGCAGCGATGCCTGGCAATATTTGTTGCCATTTCCCAACTCCAGCAATTCCTCGGTACCGGAAATGCCTTCCCCCGGTACGTCGGGTACAGGCGTCCAGGAATGCGTATAGGTGACGAAATCCCCCGCGCCTTCAAAAATACCGTCCAACACTTCGGCCAGAAGGCGATGATTCATCTGCGCTTCGCCGCTCCTGGGGTCGCGCGGATGGACGTGAGCGATGATGGCCCCGGCTTTTATTGAATCGACCTGGGCCTTGATCTGGTCTTCCAGGGAAATGGGAATGGCGGGATATCTGGCGCCTGCCTTCTGAAACCCGGGACAGGCACTCTCAATAATAAGAGGCCTGTCCATGGTGTTGATGGGAGGTTCGCCGTCGACCGGGAACTTGTCGGTGACCATTTCGGTGGTCAATGCAAACGGCCTTGTTTTGGGTGCATCCTTGTTCATGCGAATTTCCTCCTAAAGTATTCGATCAAACCAGTCTGTTCCATTCTTCTAATCCGCTTTCGCGCCGATGACACGTACCACTTTGCCCCAGCGCTCGACTTCCTGTCGCATGAAGAGCGCCATTTCTTCGGGGCTGCCGCCAATCGGCTGGAAATTGCGCTCGGTCAGACGCTTTATGGTATCCGGCTGCCTGAGTACCTCCGCAATAGCCGCGGAAATCTTGTTTGCAATTGCGACTGGTGTTTTCGGCGGCGCAACCGTGCCGTTCCAGGGCGTGGCAAGGAATCCCGGCAACACTTCATTCATCGCAGGGACCTCGGGCAGTGCAGGATTGCGCTTGTCACTGGTGACCGCAAGCGCTCGAAGCCGGCCTGCGCGAATGTGGGGAAGGACGGATCCCAGTTCTCCGAACATCGAAGCCACCTGACCGCCCACAATGTCGGCCAGCGCTGGGCCGGTTCCCTTATATGGAATGTGGGCTATCTTGATGCCGGCCATTGCTTTGAATAACTCGGCCGTCAGGTGCGAGCCGGTGCCGGACCCAGGTGAAGCATAATCCAGCCGGTCCGGATTGGCTTTTGCGAAGGCAATTAACTTTTGCACACTGTCCGCTGCGACTTTGGGGTGCACGATGAGCACGCTGTAGTTCGCGGCGACCACCGAGATCGGAACGAATAATTCAGGCTCGTAGTTCAGCGTTGCGTAAAGCATCTTGTTGGTGACCAGCACTCCCCCCGCCGTGAACAGAAGCGTATGGCCGTCCGGCTCGGCTTTGTACACCGCTTCTGCGCCAATATTGCCGCCGGCACCGCCGCGATTCTCCACCAGGACGGATTGCCCCCATTTATTTCGCAGTCCTTCGGCGACCATGCGCGCCAGCGCGTCGACACCGCCCCCAGGGGGGACCGGTACGATGAACCTGACCGGTTTGCCGGGATACGCCTGGGCGTCCTGCGCATGAATATTTGCAGCGAACATTAGGGAAGCCGAAAGAAAGGCGCCCCACAAAAAAAGTTTTCGCATTGCCTCCTCCGTATTGCGTGTCGCCAAGGACGACATAAAACGATTAGTCGGAATGACAGAACCGCTTGGTACGGCTCGGCCGCGATGGTAGCGCGATTGTTACTCCGGCTTGATGTCGAGGTACTTCACCAGCTCGCCCACTTCCTTCAACTGCGCGCGGATGTAGGCGTCGAACTGCTCGGGCGTGCCGTCGTTGGCGGTGACGCCCATGCGATTCAGGATGCTGTCCTTGAATCCCGAATCGGCCATGATCTTGCGGATCTCGCCGTTGTAGCGCGTCACGATCTCGCGCAGCGCTCCGGTCTGTATGTGGAAACCGAACCAGGTGCGCAGCGGCAGCTTGATGCCCAATTCCTCGAAGGTCGGCACGTTGGGGAATTCGGCCACGCGCTTTGCCGCGGTGACCGCCAGTGCCTTGAGCTTGCCCGCCTGGATCGAGGCCTTGGCGTTGGCGATCCCATACACCGCCGCCTGCGTCTCGCCGGCGACCAGCGCCTGCAACACCTGCGGCTGTGTTTTGTAGGGCACCACGTAGAAGAGCGCGCCGCGACTCTTGCGGAACCAGCTCTGGTACATGAAGCCGGTGCTGTTGGTGCCGAAGTGCGCCCAGGTGACGCTTTCGGGCTTGGCCTTGGCCAGGTCGAACAGCTGCTGCACCGAATTCGCCGGCACCCCGGGATGGGCGATCAGCGCGCTGTCGAAAAAGCCCACATGCACCACCGGCGCGAAATCGCGCAAAGGATCGTAGGGCATCTTGGCGCGCAGCACAGGGTTCCAGATGATCACGTTGCTCGCCGTGGAGCAGAGTGTATAGCCGTCGTTGGGCGCCTTGGCGCAGGCCTCCATGCCGATCAGGCCGTCGGCGCCGACGCGGTTCTCCACCACCACCGGCTGGCCGAAAGCTTTTGACAGCGGTTCGCTCAGGCCGCGCGAAATGATGTCGTTGGGCACGCTGGGCGCGGCCGAAACCAGGATGCGGACAGGTTTGCTCGGGAATGCCTGGCCCAAGACGTGAAGCGGAATCAATGCGCCCAGGGTCAGCAGAAGGGCGGGGAGGCGAAATGACATGCTTGTCTCCTAATGCTCGGGGTTGAATGGCAAGTCTAGCATCGGGCTTGTATTCGTTGGCCGCCCTCAAAGTACATTGCCTTACACTGGCGGCCCCGAATAGTCCGCAGCTTATCCGCCGATGTCAACCCAGGCTTCCTTTGTCCGCCGCAGCGTGCAATGTGCCAGCCCTTCCGGCCTGCACCGCATGTCCTATCTGGAGTGGGGCCACCGCGACCGGGCACGCGTGCTCATCTGCGCCCATGGCCTGACACGCTGCGGGCGCGACTTCGATTTCCTGGCGCGGGCGCTTAGCGGCGACTGCCGCGTGATTTGCCCCGACATCCCCGGCCGGGGCGAATCCGATTGGCTGAAAAATCCCCGCGAATATGCGGTACCGGTGTATGTGGCCGACATGGTGACCCTGATCGCGCGCCTCGACGCCGAATCGGTCGATTGGGTCGGGACCTCGCTGGGCGGCATGATCGGCATGGGCCTGGCTTCACTGCCCGATTCTCCGATCCGCCGCCTGGTGCTCAACGACGCCGGTCCGCTGATCACCGCAGTGTCACTGGACCGCATCGGTCAATACGTAGGCAAAGCGCCCAGGCTTCCCTCGATGGCCGCGGCAGAAATGCTGCTGCGGATGATGAGTGCGCCGTTCGGCCCGCACAGCGACGACGAATGGCGCTTCCTTACCGAGCATGCCGTGAAGACCGAGGCCGACGGCAGCGTGGTATTCCGCTACGACCCTGCCATCGCCATGGCTTTCAACGCGGACAAACCTCACCAGGACGTTGATCTCTGGCCGCTATACGACGCAATCCGCTGCCCGACGCTGCTGCTGCGCGGCGCGGATTCGGATTTGTTGACGCCTGCGACGGCCAAGGCCATGAGCGAGCGCGGACCGAAGGCAAAGATCGTCGAATTCCCCGGCGTCGGACATGCGCCGACTTTGATACACGAGGACCAGATCGCGGTGGTGAAGGCGTTTTTATCCTCGGCAAATTGAATTCCGTCGCAGTGAAACAAAAGCCTACGCGCTGCGCGCGTGAACCGCGTTTTCTGCACGGATAAAAGGCATCCGCGCAGAAAACGCGGTTACGATTAAAAACCAGGATCGCCTGAGGTTTTATTCGAGATCGCCG
>MEQV01000274.1:11016-13201 GCA_001770355.1 Betaproteobacteria bacterium RIFCSPLOWO2_02_FULL_62_17 | reverse complement strand
CCCTGACTCGGCCACAACGCGGCCGCGATCCAATTTGCGTAGCCAGGCCGGCGCGGATTTGATATAGGTGACTAAGCCTGCGGATCCTGCCGGTAAAACAGGCTCAACTGCCGATACAGATCCGGCCAATCCCGTTTCAGCACCGCCGAGTCGGTAAAAAACATTTCGCTCATCACCGCGAAAAACTCCGCGGGGTGTTCGCTGGCGTAGGGGTCGATGAGGGTTTCCCTGCCGCTGTTCACCATGGCGCAAAAGCGCCGGTAATCGCGCTCCAGCGTCTCGCGCCAGGGCTTGCGGTCCATGCCGGGGAAGGGCGCAGGGCAGTCCTCGTCCTCGCCGTGGGTCATGTGGATCTTGTGCGCGAATTCGTGGATCACCACGTTGTAGCCGGCGCTGGTGTGCTTCACGTCCTCCCAGGAAAGGATCACCGGACCGTCCGGCCAGGCTTCGCCCGAGAGTTCGTCGTCGTATTGGTGCAGCACGCCGTCCGCGTCGATTTCTTCCCTCTTCACCCGGAACTCGCCGGGGTAGACGATGATGCCCACCCAGCCCTGGTAGACATCCAGGCCGAGATTCAATATCGGCAGGCAGGCCTGCAGCGCGATCGACAGGCGTATCTCGTCCGATAGCTCCAGTTCTCCGGCGCCGTGCATTTCCTTTTCATTGAGGAACAGCAGTGCCAGGTCGCGCAGGCGCGCCAGGTCCGGCTGTGCAATGCCGCGCAGAAAATCCAGTTCGCTGGCCACGCGTTGCCACAAGGCTTCGTCGATATGCCCGGCGGCCAGCAGGCGCTTGCGTTTCCAGTTGCGGTACCAGCCCATGCGGCGTTTCGCCCCTTATCGCCTGGCGGCCAGCAGCACGCCGACGCCGACGCAGGCAAAGCCCGCGTAGTGATAAGCGTGCAGCGATTCCCCCAGGAACACAATTGCCGCCAGCGTCCCGAATACCGGCACCAGCGGGCTGAAGAAGGTGGCCACATTGGCGCCGACCACCGGCACGGCATGCGCGTAGCAGACAAACGCCAGAAACGAAGAAAATACCGTGAGATAGAACAGCGCTCCCAGCGCCCGCGCGGTGAGCGGAAAGGTCTCGCCTAGCGACAGTTCCCACAGCAGGCCGGGCACGGCCATCGCAGTCGCCACTGCGGTGGTGGCAAAAAGAAAGGTTTCGGGGCGCATCTTCGCCCGGCCCTGCAACAGTACCGTGTAGAGCGCCCAGAACACCACGCCCAGCATCAGCAGCATGTCCCCGGGATTGATCTGCAGTCCGGCAAGCACACCCCAGTCGGCGCGGCTGACGATCAGCACCGCGCCGCACAGGGCGAGCGCGGCGCCCAGCGCCTGTCTGGGCGATACCGTCGAGCGCAGCATCAGCCAGGAAAACAGCGCGGTGAAAAACGGCGTCGTGTTTGCCAGCAGCGCCGCGTTGGTTGCCGTGGTGTAGTGCACCGCGGTGTAGCCGCAGGAAGCGTAGCCGGTTACCCCGATCAAGGCGAGAAAGCTGATCATTCTCCAGTCGGCGCGCAATGCCGGCCAGTCGGCTTTGAGGTGCGGCCGGGCCAGCAAATACGCAAGTCCGGCGAAGAAAAGCGTGCGCCAGAACACCAGCGACAGCGAAGGCACCTCGAGCGCGATGGCCCGAGCCACCACCCAGTTGCCGCCCCAGCAGGCCATGGCAATGACCAGCAGCAGATAGGCAATGCCGCGGCTCCCGGGCAGAGTTTTATACATGTGTCGGTTGCAGGGTCCGGAAACGGACCCGCATTATCCACCAAGCTCTGCCATGCAAATTCGCCCCCGCTTGCTGTAAACTGTGCGCCGCTATGAACCGCACCCTGCGCCACGTCCTGCTTGCCCTGGCCCTGCTGTTTTCACAGCAGGCCGCACAACTGCACGCGTTCTCGCATTTCAAACACGACCTGGCGGCGGCGCAGGGCGACAGGAAGAGCACGCCGCCGGTGGGCCATCCCGTGGAACAATGTCTCGCGTTTCATGCTATCGGCAGTGTTTTGCCGGGCATGGCGCAGCCGGTCATTGCGCGCTGCGCCGCGCCCTTGCACTTCGCAGGTTTCAGCCTTTCCCTGCCGTTTGCGCCGCAAATCGTTTTTGATTCGCGGGCGCCGCCTTCGCACTCCTAGTTCCGCAGTTACGGGATCCCGCTTCGGGCATCGAGGCGGGTGTGTTCG
>MEQV01000274.1:420-11000 GCA_001770355.1 Betaproteobacteria bacterium RIFCSPLOWO2_02_FULL_62_17 | reverse complement strand
GTGACGGCCGTTACGCAAGGAGACCAACATGTTGAAGACCCGCAATATCGCTCGAAGCATCGCGTTCGCTGTCGCGCTGGCGACCGGACTTTTCCAGCCTGCTCGAGCCGTCACGGACGAGGATCTGAAAGAACTGCGCGAGCAGCTAAGGCAGTTGAAGCAGCAATACGAAAGCCGCATTGAAGCCCTGGAAAAACGACTGCAGCAGGCCGAGCGCGCGGCAGGCCAGGCTGCGGCAGTCGCCACCAAGGCGGAGACCGCGGCGCAAGATGCCGCGCTGCAGGCAAGCAGCCGGCCGGTGAGCGAGAGCGCCATGAACCCCGGCATCTCGCTGATACTGAACGGCACCTACGGCAATCTTTCGCAGGACCCGGCCGCCTATCGCATCAACGGCTTTACACCGACGGGTGGTGAGGTAGCGCCGGTCGGCCGCGGCCTGTCACTGGGGGAATCGGAGCTGGTGTTCGCAGCCAACATCGACCCGCGCTTTCGTGGCACCCTGATCGCCGCACTAGGTGCCGATGAAACCGTAGCCATCGAAGAAGGCTTCATTCAGACACTGGGCCTATCCAATGGATTTACCGTGAAAGCAGGCAGATTTTTCTCCAACGTCGGCTACCTGAATCAGTTTCATCCGCACGCCTGGGACTTCGCCGACGCGTCGCTTGCCAGCAAGGTGTTCCTCGGCAATCAACTGGGCGAGGACGGTGTCCAGGTCAAGTGGGTGGCGCCGACAGAGTTGTATTTCGACCTTGGCATGGAAATCGGTCGTGGGAGAAGTTTCCCGGCCGGCCCCGCCGGCGGGCGTAACAAGAACGGCTTTGGCGCGGGCAATCTGTTTGCGCATCTGGGCGGCGACATCGGCGCAAGCTCGGCCTGGGAGGTGGGGCTGTCGCACCTCTTGACCGAGCCGCAGAACCGCAGCTACGAGGACCCCGATTCCACCGGTACCGGCGTCACCAACAGTTTCAACGGCCGAAGCCGGCTGTGGGCGCTGAGCGGCGTGTTTAAATGGGCACCCAACGGGAACTCCACGGTCAATAATTTCAAACTGCAGGGCGAGTATTTCCGCCGCACCGAGCAGGGAAATCTCACCTACGACACGGCGGCCGCCTCGCTGGGAACCCAGACCGGAACCTACGCCTCGAAACAGTCAGGCTGGTACGCGCAGGGTGTCTATCAGTTCGCCCAGGGCTGGCGTGCCGGGTATCGCTACGACAGGCTGAATTCCGGCGCCACCAGCCTTGGTCTGGTGACCAACGGGGCGCTCGCGGCGGCCGATTTTCCGGTGCTCGCCCACTACACGCCCAGGCGCAGCACCTGGATGATCGACTGGAGCGGCAGCGAATTCAGCCGTTTGCGGCTGCAGTTCGCCAGCGACAAATCGCGCGCGGGGGCGCCCGACAATCAGGTGGTGCTGCAGTACATCATGAGCCTGGGCGCCCACGGCGCCCACAAGTTCTGAGAGGCTAATCATGAAACCTATGATGAAATTATTTGCCGTTCAGATGCTTGTCGCTCTGGGCCTGGCTTTCCCGCCCCTGACGGCATCAGGTGCGATCAACATTTTCGCCTGCGAACCCGAATGGGCGGCGCTGGCGCAGGAGTTGGGCGGCGATCGCGTCTCGGCCACCTCGGTGACCACCGCGCTGCAGGACGTGCATCGCATCGAGGCGCGCCCCAGCCTGATCGCGCGCATGCGCTCGGCCGACATGGTCGTGTGCACCGGCGCGGACATCGAGGCATCCTGGTTGCCGCTGCTCCTGATGCAGTCGGGCAATGCCAGGGTGCGGCCGGGCAATGACGGTTATTTCGAGGCCTCGCAGTTCGTGACGAAACTGGAAATACCCAAAATCGTCGATCGCTCGCAAGGCGACCTGCATCCCGGCGGCAATCCTCACATCCACACTGATGCACGCAATATCGCCAGGGTTGCCGAAGCGCTGTCGGCGCGCCTGGCGAAGATAGATCCGCCCAATGCCCGGGTCTATGCGGTGCGAACCAGTGCATTTCTCGAGCGCTGGCGCGGCGCCATCGCGCGCTGGGAACAGCAGGCGCAGCCGTTGAAGGAAACGCGCATCATCGTCTATCACCGCGAGTGGACGTATCTCATCAACTGGCTCGGCCTGAAGGAAGCAGGCAGCCTCGAGCCCAGGCCGGGTCTTCCTCCCACACCCGGCCACCTTGCCGAATTGCTCAGCCTGATGCAGCGCGAGCCGGCCAGGCTGATCATTTATTCGGCATATACCGATCCAAGGGCAGCGGCATTCCTCTCCGAGCGCAGCAAAATCCCAGCGGTTATGCTGCCGTACACGGTCGGCGGCAGCGACAAGGCCAAGGATCTGTTCGGATTGTTCGATGACACCATCGCGCGGCTGCTGGCAGGGGTGAAATGAATCTCGGCGCATTCGACCTGGGAATACTAGTAAGAGCGGCGGCGCAAAAAGCTCGCGCCGCCTGTACCAAATGAATCTCAGCTCATTCGACCTCGGTATTCTTCTGCCGGCGCTGGCAGCGGGACTGCTGGTCACCGCGACGCACGTGCCCCTGGGCATGCAGGTGCTCGCGCGCGGCATTGTGTTCATCGACCTCGCGGTGGCGCAGATCGCGGGCGTGGGCGTGATCCTTGCCGATGTGCTCGGTTGGGAGCCGCATGGGGCGGCGGTGCAGGTCGCCGCGTTTTCCGCGGCGCTCGCGGGGGCCCTGCTTCTCACCTGGACGGAGCGGCGCTGGCCCGAAGTGCAGGAAGCCACCATCGGCGTGGTGTTCGTGCTCGGTTCGAGCGCGGCAATCCTGCTGCTTGCCAGCAATCCGCAAGGCGGCGAACATCTCAAAGAATTGCTGTCCGGCCAGATACTCTGGGTGGGTTGGGAGCGCATCCTTGCCGATGCCGGCCTGTACGCGGTCATGTTCGCGCTCTGGTACGCGCTGCGCGAGCGCGCGGGCCGCGTCGGTTTCTATGTGTTGTTTGCCTGCGTGGTAACCGTCTCGGTGCAACTGGTGGGCTTGTACCTGGTGTTCGCCACCCTGGTGGTGCCCGCGCTCGCGACTTACTACTCGCGCGCGCGGCGCATGTTGAAAGCCCTCGGCGTGGGCGTGCTCGGCTACGTGGCGGGCCTTGCCGCTTCGGCGCTCACCGATCTGCCTTCGGGCGCCATGATCGTGTGCGCCATGGCGGCAAGCGGCGCATTGCTTGCCCTGTTGCTGGGAAAGCGCAGCGGCATCATTGAAGCCGATGGGGCAGCAAGCTGATGAAACATCAAAACGACCAGGACCACGCCCGGGAGCATGGCCACGCCCATGCCCACCACCACGACCCCGCAGCCCATTCTGACCGCGGTGGCCGTCATCACCACCGCGCTGCGCTCAATCACGGCCGCGCATTTGTCATCGCCATTGTCCTGAATACGGTTTTTGTCGTCGTCGAACTGGCCTATGGTTTCATCGCCAATTCCACGGCGCTGCTGGCCGACGCCTGGCACAATCTGTCCGATGTGCTGGGACTGCTGCTCGCGTGGGGCGCAGCGATTCTTGGCCGCAGGGCGCCGAGTAAGCGTTTTACCTATGGTCTGGGCAGCAGCTCGATCCTCGCTGCGACCGCCAATGCGATGTTTCTGCTGGCGGTGTGCGGCGCTCTGGCATGGGAGGCGCTGCAGCGTTTTTCGCAGCCTCCCGCAGTGGCGGGTTTGACTGTCACGCTGGTCGCCTGTGTGGGCATTGTCATCAACGGCCTGTCGGCCCTGCTGTTCGCCAAGGCAAGCAAGGGCGACCTGAATATTCGCGGCGCCTACCTGCATATGGCCGCCGACGCGGCGGTCTCCCTGGGCGTGGTGCTTGCCGGTGTGGCGATGATGTTGACCGGCTGGTACTGGCTGGATCCGGCGATCAGTCTGGTGATCGTGGCCGTCATCGTCGCAGGTACCTGGGAAATGTTGCGCCGCTCCATGCAACTGGCGCTCAATGCCGTGCCTGAGCACATCGACGTGACACTGGTCGAAACCTACCTGCGCGAATGCCCGGGTGTCACCGATGTCCATGATCTGCACATCTGGGGCATGAGTACCACGGAGAGCGCGTTGACAGTCCATCTGGTGATGCCGGATGGCTACCCGGGCGACGCTTTTGTCGATGAGATCATACTCACTTTGCGGGAGCGATTCGCCGTGCATCACAGCACGCTGCAGGTGGAGCAGGGAACCACCAACCATTCCTGCGTGCTGCACCCGGGCGCGAAGTAGCCTGCGCCTATCCGCAACCTGGTAGAGCGGGGTGCGCGTGCAATAATCATTGCTGCAACGCTGTCCGAATGGCCACTTTACCCACCATGTCCGCCGCCGCTCAAACTTCCGCCCACGGCGCGCACGCCCTGTGCGCCGGCCTGGCGCCTGCCGAACATGCCATGGTCGCGCGCGCCTGGGATTACGCGGCGCCGCTATATGCAGGCAAGCTGCTGTCCACCGGCGAAGATGCGCTCGAGCACGCCATCGGCATGACCGGCTGCATCGCAGCGCTCAACCTGGACAGCGACGCGCGCGCGGCGAGCCTGCTGTTCGCGGTTCCGAGCTACCTGGATGAATCCGGCGAAAAACTGAAAACCGGTTTCAACGCCACCGTTGCCGAACTGGTCGCCGGCATCTACACCCTGAACGAGCTGCGCGTGGTGATCCGCAGCCGCGACGCGCAGGCGCTGAAATCCCCCGGCCGCGCCTCGCAGCTGGAAATCCTGCGCAAGATGTTCCTCGCCATGGTGGAGGACGTGCGCGTGGTGCTGCTGCGCCTGGCGAGCCGCACCCAGACGCTGCGTTACCTCGCGCAACTGCCCGGGGGAGAGCACCGGGAGATCGCGCAGGAGACCCTCGATCTTTATGCGCCGCTCGCCAATCGCCTGGGCGTTTGGCAACTGAAATGGGAGCTCGAAGACCTGTCGCTGCGGTTTCTGGATCCCGGGCTCTACAAGCAGCTCGCGGGCCAGCTCGATGAACGCCGCAGCGAGCGCGAGGGCTTCCTCGCCACCGCCGTGGAGGCGCTCGGGCGCGAACTCCACGCCGCGGGCGTGCGCGCACAGCTCAGCGGGCGGCCGAAACACATCTACAGCATCTGGAACAAGATGCGCGCCAAAAATCTCGCCTTCGAGGAGATCTACGACGTGCGCGGCATACGCGTGCTGGTGGAGGAACTGAAGGACTGCTACACCGCCCTTGGTGTGGTGCACAATCTCTGGCAGCCCATCCCGAAGGAATTCGACGACTATATCTCCCGCCCCAAGGGCAATTACTACCGCTCGCTGCACACCGCGGTGATCGGCCCCGACGGCCGCGCGCTGGAGGTGCAGATCCGTACTCACGAAATGCACCGCTATGCCGAGCTCGGCGTCGCCGCGCACTGGCGCTACAAGGAAGGCGCCAGGAAATCAGGCGATCCTTTCGACGACAAGATCGCGATGCTGCGCCAGATGCTTGCCTGGCGCGACGAAGTGGTCGATGCCTCGGACTGGGTGGAGCAGTTCAAGAAGGCCGCGCTCGACGACACCGTCTATGTGCTCACCCCGCAGGGACAGGTGATCGACCTGCCGCGCGGCTCGACCCCCGTGGACTTTGCCTATTCCGTGCACACCGGACTGGGGCACCGCTGCCGCGGCGCCAAGGCCAATGGCGCCATCGTGCCGCTGGATTACAAACTGAAAAACGGCGACCGCGTCGAGATCATCACCGCCAATGCCAGGGCCACCGGTGCCGCAGCCGGCCCCAGCCGCGACTGGTTGAACGCAGCGCTGGGCTACATCGCCAGCTCACGCGCCCGCAATAAAGTGCGCCAGTGGTTCAACGCCCTGGAACTGGGCGAAACCATCGCGGCGGGCAGAGCGGTGCTGGAGCGGGAACTGCAGCGCGAAGGCCGCACCAGCGTCAAGCACGACGACATCGCCCGGTCGCTTGATTTCGAGCGCGCCGAGGACCTCTATGCCGCGCTCGGCCGCGACGAGGTCAGTCTGCGCCAGGTGCAGGCGGCCCTACGCGGGGAGAGCGAAGCCGCCGCGCCCGAGCCGCGCCCTGCGGCAAAAAAGCCGGCAACAGGGGCACAGGGCAGCATCCTGGTGGTGGGTGTGGACCGCCTGCTGACCCAGATTGCGCGCTGCTGCAAACCCGCGCCGCCCGACCCCATCACCGGGTTCGTGACGCGCGGGCGCGGCATCTCGGTGCACCGCGCCGAATGCGCCAGCCTCGCGCATCTGGCCACGCGCAACCCCGAGCGCCTGCTGCCGGCTGCCTGGGCGCCCCGGCTGGGCAGCGACCCCGCCTTCCAGGTGGACATCGCCGTGCGCGCCAGCGACCGGCAGGGCCTGCTGCGCGACATCATGGAGGTGCTCGCGCGCGAGAAGATCGGCGTCGCCGGCTCGCAAAGCTACCGCCGCGATGGCGCCGCCACGCACTTTCTGACCGTCAATGTCGCCTCGCTGGACGACTTGCGCAGAACCCTCGCGCTGGTGGGCGCGGTGCCGGGGGTGGCGGCGGCGGCGCGGCGCTGAGGGGGCTGAGTAAAGTGGACTGCACTCCATTTTATGCGTACCCCTCGCTATATATGCCTCAGGCCGCCCGGACGCCGGGCCGCTCGAGCACGATGGTGCCGAGGAAAATGCTCTGGCCCAGGTCGAAATCGACGGCCTTCTCGCCGAAGCGCGCGTCGCTCACCCGCAGCCGGTAGGCGCCGCTGTTCTGCTTCAGCCCGTTGAAGCGGAAATCCCCGTAGGCATCGCTGCGCGCCTCGGCCAGCGTCTTGCCGTCCTTTTCCAGCACCACGGTGGCATCCTCGATGCAATCGGTAACACCGTCGATGTTCCCGGCGAGCGTGCCGCCGACGAACACCTTGTAGAAGCGCGCCAGATTTTTGTAATAGATGCGCGGCCGCGTT
The DNA here is from genome assembly GCA_001770355.1 of Betaproteobacteria bacterium RIFCSPLOWO2_02_FULL_62_17. Classification (GTDB taxonomy): domain Bacteria; phylum Pseudomonadota; class Gammaproteobacteria; order Burkholderiales; family SG8-39; genus 2-02-FULL-62-17. The sequence continues at coordinate 4,094 of MEQV01000274.1, read as the reverse complement.
CCATATTCGGGGTGCAGAACCTCGAGGGCCTCTTCCTTGACGATGCGTTGCATCTCTTGGTCTTCGACATGCAGCGTTCGCATCGCGTGCGTCGGGCACACCTGCGAGCCGCGTGTCTGCTTCCAGCCCGCATCGAGCAGGTGCGCGTCGAACGGCCAGGCCTGCGGCAGCTGCTTTTCTTCATTCCACCAGATCGCCCCGTAAGGGCAGGCTTTGACCAACTGCTGCTGGCCCCTGGCCTTTTCCGGCACGATGATGACGATGCCGTCGGCGCGCTTGGTGATCGCCCCGTCGCGGGCCGCCTTGATACAGGGCGCGTCGTCGCAGTGATTGCAGGTGACCGGAAGATAGCTGACCTCGACCATCGGCAGTTGGCCCTGCTCGCGCTGCTTGATGTCGATCCAGCGATGCCCGCGATTGGGCATTTCCGCCGCATAGCCGGGAAATTCGTTGCCGTGATATTCGTCGCAGCACGACAGCGCGCACATATTGCAGTTGAAGCACAGCGGCACGTCGATGACAAGATTCCATTTTTTCATGATGCGGCTCCTGCGCTGACTGCGGGGCGCAGCGCGCCCGATCCGTCCCAGATTTCCACCTGCGCCAGGCAGGAATTGGCCGCCGTGCCGCTGGTTTTGGCCGCGATGGATCTTTTGGGCGTGAGGTTGTTGATGCAGCCGCCGCGATCCACCGAGTAGCCGGGTTCGCCGATCGGGTCATACACGGCGGAGGCCGAGTAGCAATGCACCACGCCGTGGGGCAGGCGCTCGGTCAGCCGCGCCGCGCAGAGCACGGCGCCGCGGTCGTTGAAAATCTTGACCAGCTGATTCTGCCGGATGCCGCGCGCCGCGGCATCGTGCGGATTGAGGCGCAGCACCAGGTAGTCGTAGCCATCGATCTTGACGCGGTGCTCCTCGATGTCGTTGATGGGCGTGTCCTTGCCGTCGGCCAGGGTGTGATAGGAAAAGCGCGTGTGCGGAGTGATCAACTGCAGCGGATAGCGCTCGTACAGTTCCTTGGTCTGCCTGCCTTCCCATGACGGGCTGTATTTCACTATCGGCGGGCGCTCCGGATCGTCGGGATCGAAACGCTTCAGGCTGTTGCACTCGAATTCGAACTTGCCCGATTGTGTCTGCAGCCCGCTGAGAAATTCCTCGCCATAGTCGCCGGGCAGCGGGTGCGGTTCGGGCACCTCCTTTTTCGCGCCGTCGTAGAACCAGCGCATCGAAACCGGGTCGCGCTGCCCTTCGGGCAGCGGCGGCACCACGTAGTAGCCTTTCTTGAGGAATTTTTTCCAGGAGATGAATTTGGGCAGGTCCGATCCGTCGAACACCCGCTTCACCCAATCCAGTTCATTCACGCCTTCCGAAAAATAGGTGCCCAGGCCCAGCCTCGCGCCCAGTTCCGTGAAAATCTGGATATCGGACTTCGATTCGCCCAGCGGCTCGATGCATTTGTGCTGCATCAGGATCACGCGGTGGTTCATCTGCGTCTGCGCATGCAGCGCGTAGCCGCCGGTGCCGCCGAACTCGCTGATGTCCCAGCGCTCGAACTGGGTGCAGGCCGGCAGCAGGATGTCGGCGAACTTCGCCTCGCCTTCGAACCAGATCGACTGGTTGACCACGAACGGCAGCTTGTCGGTGCGATAGGATTTGACGTAGCGATTGGTATCGCTCATGGTGCCGATCGAGGCGCCGCCGTACTTGTAGAGGATCTGCACCGGCGCGTGGCCCGGCGCCGGATAGGTGAATTTCTGCATCTGGCCTTCGATGGTCTTCCCGTTCCACGGGTAACCCTCTGTCTTTCCCTCGAGAATGGCCTCCGGTATGCGCAAACGCGGAATTTTCTGCGACGAGGGATTGATCGTCGGAAGCTGCGGCGTGCGCTGGTAAAGGCTGATCGACATGCCGGTGTTCTCCAGGTCGCCGGAAATGCCGCCGTCCGAATAGCCGGGAAAGTAAAAGCGCACGTCGATCGGCGTGCCCCACTGCACGCTGCCGAAATTCACGCCCGGCTTGCCGATGCCCTGCATCGCGATCAGGCAGGCGCACACGCGCGCCCATTGAATGCCGTTGGCGTTGCGGCAGGCGCCGCCGTGGCCGTTGCCCCATCCGCCGGCGCCCAGGTAAGTCTTCTTTTTTCCCCAGCGGCGCGCCAGCGCGCGCACGTCCTTGGCCGGCACGCCGGTTTCCGGCTCCTGCCATTCGGGCGTCTTGGCAATGCCGTCCTCCTTGCCGAGAATGTAATCGCGCCATTTATCAAACCCGACCGAGCGGTTCTCGACGAATTTCCTGTCGTACAGGCCCTCGGTGATCCAGACATGGGCGATGGCAATGCCCAGCGCGGCGTCGGTGCCCGGGCGCGGCGCGATCCATTTGCCGCCCATCAGCGCGGCCGTATGGTTGTAATAAGGGTCGATATGCACCACTTCTATGCCCAGTTGGCGCAGCCATTGCCGCCGCGGCGTCCCCTCGAACGCCGAATAGGAACCGCTGGTGGTGTCGGGGTCGGCCGACCAGAACACCACCATCTCGGCTTCCTTGAGCAGGTCCTCGACGCCGCTGTAGGTCTCGATCTGGCCCAGGCGCATGCTATAGCCGTAGTGGTGCATGGCGCCCCAGTACCAGCCTTCCCAGCTGTCCGGGTTGTGCATCACGCGGGTGTAACCGATGGCGTTGAAGAACCGGTACGCGGCGCTCAGGTAGTAGCCGATGTTGCCCCAGGTGTGGTGCGAGCCGTGGTTGGCCATGACTGCGCCCTGGCCGAATTCGCGCTTGACGCGCTTGATTTCACCGGCGACGATGTCCAGGGCCTCGTCCCAGCTGATGCGCTGGTAAGCGGAGATGCCGCGATTCTGGCAGTTGCGCTCGCCCTTGGGATCGAAGTCCACGCGTTTCATCGGGTAGAGCAGCCGGTCGGGGGAATAGACCATCGCCTTGGACACCATGGAGTGGGGCGCCATCGTGGTATTGCGCGGCGGTGTCAGCGTCTTGCCGCGCGCATGGATGGTCCAGGTGGCCGCATCGTCGTCGCCGAATTCGATCGGCGTCACGCGCACCATCTTGCCGTCCTTGACATAGACGAACATCGGGCCGCCGTTGGTGTTGGAGACGTAGCGCCGCATGCCGTTGCCCATGTCCGTGCCGAATTCCCATTCCAGCGCCAGCATCATGTTGAGCGTCTGGGTGAACCACAGCACCAGCGCGTCGGGCCCTTTGGCGGTGAGGTTGAAGTTCTTCATCGCCTCGATGCGCTCGAGCTGATCGACCGACAAGCTGAACAGGCGCACCCCCAGCTCGGCCGTGGCGAGGCCGACGACGACATCGGGCGCGGGATGTAGGCCCCGCCTGGACAGGATCTTCCCGTCGCGGAAGGTGAAGTAGCGCCCGACCGCGTTGTCCGCGGTCTTCATCTGGGCGGTGAAATTCTTCTCCTTGAGCCGCTCGGCAAACTTCGGATGCCGGCGCGCCATGAAGCGGATCGCCTGCAGCATTCCATACAGCAGCACCGAAAACTTGATCTGGGCGACATTCATGGTCTGGTTCTCCCTGCGAAGCTATTCCCGAGCCGCTGCCCGCGTCGCTGGCGACGCCGCAGAGGGCCACTGCAGGGGGAATTCAGACTCCCCCCATGGCTCAGGCTATCATTGCGATCGTTCGCTGAAAAGTTCTATT
>MEQV01000274.1:0-349 GCA_001770355.1 Betaproteobacteria bacterium RIFCSPLOWO2_02_FULL_62_17 | reverse complement strand
CAAATATTGCTAACTTGAATCTGGTGCCGTGAGGGCGAATCCCTCGCACAGCGTTTGCAGTACCGTATAGCCCTGCCACATGAGTTGGTGCCCTGGTGGCGGATCATTGTTGCGACCAAGATAACCGCCCAGTCGGGCTACCAGACGGACCGCATCGCCAAGATGGGTGGGTTGCTTGATGTTTTTCTTTCGAGCATAGGCCTGCAGCACCCTGATCTCAATATCGGATAGCAGAACCTCAGCGGGAAGTTCCGGGCATGCCCTGCCCAGCAGGGTCATGAGCATGATGCGCCAGGCAATGACGAGGTTGATGCTGATGGCGCGTTCGAGTCGATCGGCGCTGTGGTGG
>MEQV01000273.1 GCA_001770355.1 Betaproteobacteria bacterium RIFCSPLOWO2_02_FULL_62_17 | reverse complement strand
CACTGGACGATTTCCGCAACTGGCTCATCCGCGAAGCGGCATAGACACGCCCATTTCGATGGGTTCGCCAGGGTTTCGCGAGCTGGGTCCTTGAAAGAGGACCACAGGCTCGGGCCGTCCACGGCCGCTGTGCCGCTCAGCATACTGGGCCGTACCCGCCCATATCGTCAAACGAGATCTCCCCTGTGCTCAGAGAGGAATCGTTTCGCACGACTCAATGCCAAGCGGAGTGGTGCTGAGCCTGCGGCTTCGGTGCCCTCGGATTCCGTCGTCGTGGAACCTGGACGTACGTTCGCCTGAAATTGAGTTCTTCGCTCCCGCCTCTCGCTCAGTCAGAGAACCTCATGTTGATGATCGTCCCCGGAGCCATGTCACGACGACTCTAGCCTTTCGCCGTGGGTTGGGACGTCTCACCGTCGCGGGCATTAGCGTCCGAGCCTGTCTTCCAGTTCGGATCGTGTGTCGTGCCACGAGGCGTCGCGCTCGTAGGAAGCGGCAAGGTCTTCAAGCAGACGGCTGACGTACGGGAATTCGTTCGCCAGTTCCAGGGAGCGCGTGCGGTATTTGGCGGCAAGCTCGCGCTCCTGATCTCCGCCGCGCCCGCGCCACACAACGCCTCTGGCGTTGTGCACGCCCACGAGGAAGCCTCTGTCGATCTCTTCCGAGGCGGTTGTTTCGAGGGCCTCGCACACTTCCGGCCGTGGCCAAGCACCGTCAGGTCCTGGCGATGACCGCGCGAGAAGCTGTCCGATGCACTGGTCACCAATTTCAGCGCGGCCATGCTGGGCACAAAGAGCGCGCGTTTCGTTCACCCACGCGAGCAGCTTGTCGAGGTCGATCGACTTCCCGTCAGGGCTTGAGCCAGGCGTTCGGTGGATGTCACTGAGCAGACGGTGGGTCGTCGCCACGAGCGACGCGTGCCGGTCTGGATCGCTGACGCGCCACTCTGGCGGATCTTCCCCATCATCACGGCGACGATAGGTCAGCGCCACGGCCTGCACGAAGAGCATCGGCGATCGTGATATTTGTTGCTCGAGGTTCTTGATGCCGTGAGAGGTGCGCTCAAGGCCACGGAGGTAGAGAAACTCCAGACGCGCCATTTCATCGTCGGTCACGCCAGGGCGTCCCTCAAGGGCGTCGAGCGCGTCGGATACCTCGTGCCCGTTCATGCGGTACTTCGTCTCATCCTCGTCGCCGACGGTGGCGACTTCATGGAGAAGACGTTTGAGTCGCGAGGTCTCGACCTTGTCCCAGTCAAGATGCGCCGCGAAGAAAGCAGCGCGCGGCCGCCTGGCGGCGAGAAGACGATCAATCGCCTCGAGAAGGTCCTCGTCCGAGAGCCCGCGCCACCACGGCGACACTTTGCGCCAGTACTCTTCAGCAACCTTGGGCCCGCGTTCGTCGACGAGCTTCCAGGTTTTTCCGCCAAAGGGAGCATTCCGCAGCAAGCGCGCCGTCTGTGCCGTGTCGGTGCTCTCCAGGACGGCTTTGATGACGGTTGCGCCTAGCTCGGCGTCGAGCGAAAGAAGAAACCCTTCCAGGCATCGATCCGCCTTGTGCCGGGGATCGTCTTCGAGCGCGAGAAGGCGCTCGATGATGGTTACGGCTACCGAGGCCTCTGACGTGTTCAGAGCCGCGTAGCGTCCGATCGTGGCAGGACCCTCACTGTCGGCGAGGAGAGCCTGGATGCCTGCGAATCCGTGCCGCGATAAAATCTCGTGCATCGCCTTCTGGCGATCGGCATGGATGCGCTCGCCATGCTTCTTGAAATCGAAGTCGACGTCGTGAATTTCGTCAGCCGATTCTTCGACCCAGTCCTTCGCAAACAGATACGCCTCGCGAACAAGCGGGTCGTGCGCAGCGAGTTTCGCCGACGCGCTGCGCGCCCGCTCAACCAGCCCCGTGCTCCGTCCCTGACGTCGGCCGCGACGGGTGAATGCAAATCGGCGAATGGTTTCGCGCAGCGTCGCCTTGGCTTTCTCGTCCGTAGTACGCTCTGCCCAGTCGTCAATGAGGTCCCAGACCCTGCCCTGTTCCTCTTCGGGAATGCCCTCGACGTGTTGCACCAGATCACCCAGCTGCGATGCGGTGGGTGATTCCCATGCGAGCGCGAGCTCGAAGGCCTTGCGGCAGAATTCGTAGTGCTCGCGGCCCGTCCGCGGCTCGCCCTGGCCGATGGCGTCATCGCGCAGAGCCGGCTTGTGGCTGTAGAAGCCAGTCCTGTCGGACGGGTCGAACTGCTGAATACAGATTTCCCACGCGACATCAGGAAAGTCACGAACGAGTTCTTCCAGCACTTTGATCCGCTCTGACAGCGGCGCTGCCGTCTGCGGCATCCAGGAGCGGAAGAGAGCTGAAAGGCTGGCGATCGGCTTATTCGCCCAGTTGTCATCGATCTGTGTCAGCGAGAGTTGGGCAAGGATGCGGCTGACGGGCCGAAGGTTCTGCCAGCCAAGTCCCTCAAAAGCCCAGAGCAGTCCCGTGCGCGGGCAGCGGGTGAAAAGTCCCGAGGAAACCGGAGCAAGGAGGCCGAGCAATACGGGCTGAGGCTTCTTGAGGTCGTCCTGAATGAGCTTGAGAAAGCCGCGCGGCGATGCTTCGGCGTAGCGCGGAAGGTCGCCATCGTGTGAACGCAGCTTGTCGAGCGTCAGTGGCGTCAACAGCTTGTGGATGATGGCGTCGACGCGATCCCGCGTGACGATGTTGGCGTGGCGCTGAAATTGCTCACTGTGCACAGAGAGGATGACAAGGGTTTCGCATACGCCGCTGCGCAGCGCCGCTGAGTACTTGCGGACCTTGCCGTAGACGTTCGCGGCCCACTGCTCGTCCTCCGGCAGTTCGAGCGAAGGATCGTGCTCAGCGAGGATGTCGGCAGCAACCGGGAAGAATCGCTCGAGTGCCGGCGCCGTCATGTGAGGCATGATGGCGAAGAGCGTTGGCAGCTTGCCCTTGACGCCGTGATACTGGCCGACAGACCACAGCGGAGCGTCGTCGCCCCGCCGTAACCGCACGACGTCCTGTTCCACCTCGGCATAGGGACGCCCGGCGATCCTGGCGAGCGCGTCCGTGTCTGCAGGAGACGTGGCCTGCCACGCACCGGCGAGTGCCATGGGAATGAGGCTAAGCGCGTCGCGTTCCTCCTTCGCCCAGCGGGGCGTCCTGACTTCGGGAATTGGGGAGAGGCATCGGCGCAAGACCGTCGGCGAGCGCCCTGAATCGCGCTCGAGCCTGAGTGCCTCGTCCCCCTCTTTGCCCATTGCTTTGAGCGCTGCTGCGAAGGCTTCGTGAGTTAGCAATTCGACGGAAACGTCGGGTTCCGCCTGTATGTCGTTGCGTGGGCGAATGGCGATGCAATGCAGTCGTCGGTACAGCGGCGCGAGTTCCTTTTCGGCCTCGGTGTTGATAGTAATGGGAATGAACGGGGCCGCGGATGATGCAAGCTGGCGGAGCGTCTGGCCCGAATCAAAGAGCGCCGTCAGATCCGACCAGCGCGCCTCGATGCTCTCGTGGCGGAACAGGCACCTGAGGAAGGCCGCGGCTTCCTCGGCAGAGTCCGCCGACACCACGAACAACTTTCCTGGCTCGCCTTCGAGCCACGACTTGAGCGTCTCGGCGAACTTGGTGACGGACGGCGCAAAGAGATCATCCGCGAGAGCGGGATCGGCAGCGCCGGCCCACTCATGCCAGTGCATTTCCAGTGTGCGCCAACCGTCACGCGGAAGGCCAAGCTTCTCTCCCAGCCACATCTGCGCAGGAACCGAGGCTTCAAGCCACTGTTCAAGATCGCTGGCGTCGAGAACGCGCACGGCTTTCCATGCGCGCGTGGCATTCTGTTCTTTCTCCCATCTTGCCTTGCCCGGCCAGTTGCGAGGAGTGACGAACACATACGTCAGCTCGGCGCGCTCTGATGCCGGTATGGCCGCTACACGCGCCGCAAAGTCCGAGTTCGCCTTCTTCTCGGGATCAGCGTTTGTGCCGAACTCCCAGCCTGACCTGCCTTCAGGGACCCATGCGGTTGCTGCGTCCGCTTCGATTTCGCCGTCCCATCCATGCCGCTGTGCGTTGTCATGACCCGGGAAGTCGACCTTCCGAAGTTCGCTTGCCGTGGAATGAATGAGAGTGCGCAAAAGAACCGGCAAGAGGTGACGCGCGTCAATGGTGTGAGCCCATGCCTCGATCTGGAGCGCCTTGATTTTGAGGAAGGAGGGAACATACGGACGAATGGCGAAGGTCTTCTCTGCGGTATCGCGAGAAGCACGGGCGATCCGCTCCTGTCGCTCGAGCAGTTCAACACTGTTTGCCCCGAAGGTCCGCTCAAGGCGGGCAGCCATATCCACGGAGAGCGTGGCTTTGCCGTTGAGCAGATTGGAAAGCGCAATGCGCCCGACATCCAGGCTCCCGGCCGCGGCTTTGACAGAAATGCCTCTGGGCAGCACTTCGCTCCTGATGTGTTCTCCCAAGGTGGCTTGGCTGTCGGTCTCCAGCGGCATTCAAGTATTGTAGCGTGTAACGATACACTGTCAAGCGTAAATTAAAGCTTCATTCTACGCACGGACGCGGTTGACGCCGCGTCGAATGCAGTCCACAATATACGCATAAACTGCGTAGATTGGAATGGACACGTTTAAGTACATCCACGAACGATCGGAATGGCCCAAATTTCACTGGGCCCAGGACCAGCTTGCTCCAGTCGTTGCCAGCATTCGGCACCGGCAGGGACGCCTGCTGGGGCGTATGGAAGGTTTAGGCTTTGCCCTGCAGAAAGAAGCCGAGCTGGAATCCCTCACGCTTGAGGTTGTTAAGTCGAGCGAGATAGAAGGTCAGAACCTCAATCCCGAACAGGTGCGGTCCTCTCTGGCGCGCCGCCTCGGGCTCGATGCGGGAGGGGCCGAGCCGGTGGATCGGAACGTCGAGGGCGTCGTGGAGATGATGGTCGATGCGACGCAGCGTTTCGATCAGCCCCTGACGGAAGACCGTTTGTGGGGCTGGCAGGCTGCGCTGTTTCCCACGGGCCGCAGTGGCATGCGCAAGATCGTCGTCGGCGCATGGCGCGACGATGCGCAAGGGCCGATGCAGGTGGTGTCAGGGCCGGTGGGCAAAGAGAAGGTTCACTACGAAGCGCCGCCGGCGGCGCTGGTCTCGAAAGAGATGTCGAAGTTCTTGGACTGGGCCAATGCCGACCAGGGCATAGACGCGGTTCTTAAAGCCGGGCTCGTGCACCTCTGGTTCGTGACCGTTCACCCGTTCGAAGACGGAAACGGCCGCATCGCTCGCGCGATAGCGGACTGGCAGCTCGCGCGCTCCGAGAACAGCCCACAGCGCTTCTACAGTATGTCTGCGCAGATACGCCATGAGCGCAACGACTACTACGATATCCTCGAGCGCACTCAGAAAGGCACGCTTGATGTCACGCCGTGGCTAGAGTGGTTTCTGGGCTGTCTAGGACGAGCTTTCGACGGCACGGAAACGACGCTTGCGACGGTCTTGCGCAAAGCGCGTTTTTGGGAACGCGCATCGATGCTGCCGCTCAACAACCGTCAGCGCGACGTTGTGAACCGCCTGCTCGAGGGTTTCGAGGGCAAGCTGACGACTGCCAAGTGGGCGGTGCTTACCAAGAGTTCACATGACACGGCACTGCGAGACATCCAAGGGCTGATCGACCTGAAGCTCCTCAAACAGGACGAACGCGGCGGACGCAGCACAAGCTACTCGCTGAACCAGGACTAACCCGCAACCCACTGAGGCCAAAGATCCGACAAGCGAGGCAGACGGAAAACCCAAGTTGCGGAAATCGTCCAGCACGGCCCCACTCACCGCAAGCGACGACAGGTCAATGACTTAGCCGATCGCCGCCCGCGCGCATCTCGCAAGTCACTGATCTTATTGAACTTAAAGGCGTGGCTCCTCAGGCTGGATTCGAACCAGCAACCCTCCGGTTAACAGGCGGAAAAAGAAGCGTTAGCCGTTCTTTGCGGCGGTTTGCTGGATGTTGCCGGATCGCGCCTCATCCCTCGTAGGTTCCGCCCATTTTGGACCTTCGCCTTGTGCCGGCCCTTGCTGCGATTTGCCGCTCTTTGGTGCACCGAAAGGGCAAGAAAAGGGCAATGTCCCGGAGGAAGGTCTCCACACAGATGGCGCCGATCGAGTTTTGGCGAAGGACACGTAGCCGAATTCCCACCGAATTTCAGACCGAATGGCATATTTTCGGATCAGAGGGGCGGCCGCGTTTCAACGCTCGGTGACACGGTACACTGCGCCCCGCCGACCAAATACACTTGTCGGCACTGCACGCGACAACGGGAGGCTCAGTTCTGGAGAGGAGGATTCATGCGCACCATGCTGGTCGTCGCCGTGGCGCTTGTTGTGAGCGCAGGCTCGTTCGGCGCCGCCGCTCAGTCCATCTCAGTGAACCGCATCGAGATTAGCAGCGACGCTGCACGCAAATTGGTGGAGACCTGCGTCGCGTACGCCGAACGGAATAAGATTCTCGTCGGGGCGGCCGTTGTGGGCATCGATGGGGTCCTTATCGACTTCCACCTGATGCAGGGCGCGACCGCGACCAATTCTGAGACCGCGATTCTCAAGGCGAAGACAGCCGCACACTGGCAACGCCCAACGCGCGAGCTTGAGGAGTGGGTGAAGACCGGAAGCAATCGCGCACCTGAGTGGATCGGCGACTTCCCGCGCGCTGGTGGCGTGCCAATCGTAATCGACGGGATGGTTGCCGGCGCTATCGGCATCGGCGGAGGCGGTGACAAAGGCAATGAATGCGCGCAATACGCAATCGACACCGTCATCCGGAAACGGCCTTAACTGGTCAAGTTCGATTCGTGTGAGGCGCTGAGAGCGGTGCCGCCCTTCAGGCGTGGGCTGACAAGTGGCGGACACGCCGGCCCGTGCCCTACTCGCCGAACGCGCCTCGAGGATCAGATCTGTCCGCGGTGCCGTCTTTCAGGCGTTGGCCGAGAGTGGCCGGACACGACGACTTGTGCTAAACGGGCGCAGCGAATGTCCTTCGTGGTGGTTGGTCGACGGGACTCGAACCCGATTCGGAGTGCTTTTCTGAATTGGTGATGGCGCGCGACTTCTGGACGCAAGGGTTTGAGTCTCAAGGGCTTAGGTAGCCCGAACTTCCCTCCTGAAGTGCACTGGAATCTTCCGCGATCGACCTCCATCGTGGAGATATTTTTGGAGACGGCTAACGGCAGCGTTCACCAGCGGCCCCGGAGGGAGTGACTAAAGCTCCTGACACAGACCTGAGACGATAGGAAACATTAGGGGCCATCTCGCGATTACCATAACGCGCGTTCCCAGCCCCTCAGCGCCCCTCCCCCTCACGACAGCCGCACGATCATCTGCGGGCCCCGCGCTTCGATCTCCATCACGTTCCACTTGTTCGCGACCGTCGGCATCGGATTGACGGTCGCGCCCGGGACGTTGACGATCGCGCCCGTGCCATAGCTCTTGTCGGGACGCGTATCGAACAGGTTCACTTCCCAAGAGCACTGTCATGCCGCCCTGGCCCTTTGATTGAGTGCCCACGTTCTGGGGTTGCGCCGCGCGCGTCTGAGGTCCGCGGACAACGTCCAGACTGGGTGAAACCATAGCAGTCAGGCCGGGGTGCGCGGAAGGCGAGGTCTTCCGCCCAAACCGCATTCCGGCGCGACTCTCTCAGCGCGGCTTCTTCAAATAATCGAGAAGCGCTGCCCGCTCGGCGGGGTTACGCGGTCCGGGCGGCTTCTCCATCGCGGTACCGGGGACCATACCCTTCGGGTCCTGGATGAATTGCCCGATCAGCTCGGGCGTCCACACCTTGCCGGCGCCGAAGCTCTTCATCGCGTCGGAGTACTGGAAACCCGCCTTGAAGGCGATCGGACGTTCGATGACGCCGTTCAGGTTGGGCCCCGAAAGGACCTCGGTCTGGTTCGGCTCGACGCTGTGGCACGAGAAGCAATACTGGAAGGCGCGCTCTCCGGGATCGGAGATGCCTTGCGCGAATGCGGATGCGCCCGCCGCGATGGCGGCGAGCGCACCCACTGCGATCGGCAACCGCATTACAACTGCGATCCGGTGTTGACGACGGTGATCGCCGCATTGCCGGATTCAGGCAGATACACCGCACCGTTGATGCCGAGGATCTGGCGGATGGCGGCGTTCGCCTTGCTGCCCGGAACCGACGAGAAGCTCTTGGTCTTCGGGTCGTAGGCGTAGGTCTTGTTATCGGCCCAGTTGCTCACCCAGACGACGTCCCTGTTGTCGACATAGACGGCGTAGAGATTGGCGCGCTGGTTGCCTGGAAGCGGAATGCGCTCCCACTTTCCGGTCGACGGCGAATAGTGCGAAATCTGACCGCCGTTCCACTCCGACATCCAGAGATCGCCCTTGCTGTCGCTCCATACGCGGCGCACGCCCGTATTCGGGACGGGGGGCTCGATCACCTTCACATTACCAGTCGCGCGGTCGACCTGACCGAGATACGAGTTGGCGAGCGAGACGAACCACACATTGCCGTCCGGCGTCGTGGTGATGCCGTAGGAGCCACGGCCCTTGGGCGACTTCCAGGCGCTGACCTTGCCGGTCTTGACGTCGACCTTGCCGTGCCAGCCGTTCTGGCCTGTGAACCAGATGTTGCCGTCGCCGTCTTCGGTCGGCGTGTTGAGGTTCGTGTAGCCGCCCGTCTCTTCAGGAAGCTTGTAGACCGTGACCTTCTCGGTCTTGGGGTCGTAGCTGACGATCGCGTTCTGGCCGCCATCGGTGACCCAGGCCTTGCCGTCCTTGCTCTGAATAACGCCGTGCGGCGCGGAGTCGGGCCCAAGCGTCACGAACTTGTTGGCGCCCGTCTTGGGGTCGAGGATGCCGAGCTTGCCGTCGCTCTGCGCCGTCCACCAAATGAGCCCGCCGGGAGCCGGGGCTACGTCGTGGATGAAGGTCTGGTTCGGGAGCGGGAAGGTCTTGGTCGGCGGGGTTTGTGCGAGACCCGGCAGGGCGATGAGGGCAACGCCCAAGGTCGCGGCGAGAAGAATACGTCTCATGTGATCCTCCGCAAGTGCTCGTTGGGCCTCGGGCGAGCTAGTGTTCCAGACGACCAAGCTGCCCGGAAATATAGCCCAGGTTGCAGGCAAAGTCTCTCACAAAGCGGAGGGGCCGGCTTCGTCCGACCTTTGGTCGCCAAGAGCAGCCGATATTTCCGCGCTGTCAGCGCTCGATGAAGGCTTAAGAGCGTTGAGGGTCTGAGGACAATCGCAGAACTGATCAGCCGCCTCGGGCGGATGAGGAGCGCACACACGCCGGCGACCACGCGATCAGAGAAGCGGAGACTGGGTGAACGCTTCCGGGACCGATTGAGGATCAGCAGTTGGTGCTTGAGGAGCACGGACTCGGCGACCACGGAACGCGCGCCGCCAGGACCGCTTGGCGCCCATGACGGCATTGAACGCCGGACGATCCCGGTTGGTCGGCCAGACTTTGAAACGATTGTCCAACAATTCGATCGACGCCCCAAATCGAGTGACTTTTGATGGAGGGTTAGATTTCACCTCGCGCGGCCCACGCCAATAAGCCCAGCCTCTGGTAGCCTCGACGCCATGCCCTCGCTGTCGCATCCGCTGCAGTTCGTCCATGGTTGACGCCCGGCGCCTGGTTCGGCGCGGGCACATCGAATTGATGGACATTACGAGGTCGGATTACGCTGTTTCATGTCGACGACGGCGGCTATCACTTCCTGGCGGGGCCCCTTGGGACCTGGCTTCAGCGGCCCCTTGGACGAGAACAGCCGGCGGTACTTCAGCTGTATCAGCGCTCGATGAAGGCTCAACAGCGTTGACGGTTTGAAGACGATCGCGGAACGGATTAGCCGGCCCGGGCGAATGAAGAGCGTACACAGGCCGGCGATCATGCGATCAGAGGGACGGAGATTAGGCGACCGTTTTCGAGAACGATTCAGGATCAGCAACTGGTGTTTGACGAGCACGGATTCGGCCATCACGGAACGGGCGCCGCCGGGACCGGCGATCCGGGCGACTGTCGCCAGCAGATGCAGAAAGAGGACGGCCAGTTCGCGCACCGCACAATCGTAGCAAGATCGCAACACGCGCAAAGAATGCTTGCGAATTCTTGAATTCGCCATGCACACGTTGTCCCCAGGTGTGAAGGACCATGAGTCCGCCAATCGCTGCGCCCAGGCGTTGCGGGTTGGCCGCGGCCTGCAGCAGCGTCGCCGCCGTGGCACGAAACAAGCCCGAGTCAACCGCTAGTATTAACAGCATGGACATCGACGCTGTAATATCATGGTCCGTTCCGTCTAGCGCCCGAGGAGCGCTTCACCACAAGGAGTTTCTATGCGAACCATGGGAGCCTTGGTCGCCGGCCTTGTGCTGGCGGTTGCCGCCTCCGGCTGCAGTCAGCCGAGCGGCGCCGCCGCTGCAGCCAAGGCGATGGGGGCGACGAACCTGAACTCCATCCAGTTTTCTGGCAGCGGAACCAATAACGCATTTGGGCAGGCGTACTCGCCGGGTGGGCCGTGGCCGCGGTTCGAGGTGAAGAACTACATTGCAGCCGTTGACTATCAGACGCCCGCGATGCGCCTGGAGATGCTGCGCGCCCAGGGTGAACATCCGCCGCGCGGAGGAGGCGCGCAGCCGTTCGCGATCGACCAGCGGACCATTCAAGTCGTCAGCGGGAAATCCGCGTGGACCGAAGGGGGCGCGCAGGCGGCACCCAATCCCGGCGCGGTGACCGACCGTCTGCGCCAGATCTGGCTGACGCCCCACGGCGTGATCAAGGCGGCGTTGGCAGGCGGGACGTCGCCGACGGGTAACGTCTTCACCTTCAAGGCCGAGGACCGCGACGCCAAAGTGACGCTCAATCAGGAGAACCTTGTCGAGCGCGTCGAGTACCTGACGACGAACTCAGTGGTGGGCGACGTGCCGGTCGAAATCGAGTACTCCGACTACGCACAGTTCGGCGACATCCAGTTTCCGCGGCACATCGTCGAGAAACAGGACGGCTTCCCCACTCTCGACCTCATGATCACCGACGTGCAGCCCAATGCCCCCGTCTCGTTGCGGGTGCCGCAAAACGTGGCGTCTGCGCCCGCCCCGCCCGGAGTGCCGATGGCAACGATTGAGAAGGTCAGCGACGGCCTCTGGTCGCTGAACGCAGCCGGCACCCGCAGCCTCGCTGTCGAGTTCGCCGATCATATCGTAATGCTCGAGGGACCCACGAGCGATGCGCGATCAAAGGTCGTGAACGAGCTCATCCGCAAGACCGTCCCGAACAAGCCAATCCGCTACGTGGTGAACACGCATGCCCATTACGACCACGCAGGCGGCCTGCGTCAGTACGTCGCCGAAGGCATCACCGTCATCACGCACGAGAACAACAAGTCTTTCTTCGAGCAGGCGTGGGCGCGCCCACGCACGGTCGAGCCTGATCCGGCACCGACATCCAACAAGCCGATGATCGAAACCGTCGGAGACAAGAGGGTCCTGAGCGACCGTACGCGAAGGATCGAGCTGTATCACACGTCGAACCACGGACATCACACCGGACAGATAATCGCGTATCTGCCGCAGGAGCGGATCCTGATGTACGGCGACGGCTACAACCCGCCCGCCGGCGCCGACATTCGTGTGCCCGAGCGCGGGCCGGAATTTGCCGCGCAGATGGTACAGCGCATCAATGAACTGAAGCTGAATCCGGAGCGGATCGCGCCAGTGCACGGCCGGGTTGTGCCGTACCGGAACCTGCTGATGGCCTTCAACCTTGAAGGGTCACCCAAGGGAACGCAGTAAGAATAGTCAGGTTCGACATGTTCCGGGTCGTGGAGGCCGACCTTCGCGTCGGCTTCCCTCCGCACGCCGTCCCGGGGCTTGTGGTTCTCGAAAACTCAAGTCGGCAACGTCGTTATCTCGATCGCCCCGTTCGGTCGTCCTTGTCGGGTTACGGTGCTATGCTCCAGAAAGAAGAGTGCCGGGCCCGACAACTGGGCTCACGCGTGCGGCTTGAGGAGTGACGCGATGCATCAATTCTTCCGTGCTGTGACTGTCACGGCGCTGGCGGTTGGAGCCGCCGACGTGTGGCTGGCGACCGACCTGGCTGCCGCCCAGACACCGGCGGCCACCCCAAACGCGTGGTCGCCGGCGCGTCTGCCGGATGGCCAGCCAGATATACAGGGTGAGGGATTCTGGTCTGCCGACATCGGAACGGATGAGGCCGATGACATCGAGAAAGGGTCCGACGTCCTTCACGCAAAGATGGCGGGGCGACCGGTGGTGCCGTCGGACATGATTGTGGACCCGCCGGACCACAGGATTCCGTACACCCCCGCGGCGGCGGCGATCAAGAATCGGCGTTATGAGAACCGCCACCACTCGAACGCGAAGCTGCGCGACCCGATCGCGCGGTGTTTGTTGGCCGGTGTGCCACGGTTCGAGTTCCTCCAGCCATTTCGGATTATCCAGAATCCGGAATACGTCCTGTTCCTGTACCAGTACGAGCATGCCTTTCGCGTGATCCCGCTGGACGGGCGTCCGCACCTTGCGGAGAACATCAAGCTGTGGAGGGGGGACTCGCGCGGCCGCTGGGAGGGAAATACGTTGGTCGTGGACGTCACCAATCACGACGCGCGCACCTGGTTGGACCAGGCTGGCGCATACCACAGCGATGCGTTGCACGTGGTGGAACGCTTCACGTTTGTCGATGCCAACACGATCAACTACGAGGCGACGCTCGAGGACCCGAAGGCCTATACCAGACCCTGGAAGATCGCGTTTACCCATAGACGTACCGCCGAACAAGGGTTTGAGCTCTTGGAAGACGCCTGTTATGAGGGTCTGCAGGCCGCCCCACACTGATTAACGTTTCGGGTTACCCATCCCTTCCATCCGCTCCGTGGCCGGACGTTTCCGTTAGTCGATTGCCGCCAGACGTGGGGCGAGGATCGCGTCTACTTCCACGACGACTCTGGTCTCCTCGCCCGGCTTCTGCTCCAGTGGCCCGATGTTCTTCCTGATGATCTTCGGTTAGCCGAGCTATCTGCACGGACATTCTGCTTTTCCGCGCGAGTCCTCGTCATTCAGGCTGCTTCGATGCTCGGGATTCACGTTGACGCACGAGCGTCTGCCGCTGAGAAACCTCGGTGGACACCTCAAAACCGGCCAGTGATCGACACTTCAAAACCGGCCATTACGGGCGTAGCGGCCGAGACACGTGGAGATTTACGTGACGGCCTC
>MEQV01000272.1:11799-12310 GCA_001770355.1 Betaproteobacteria bacterium RIFCSPLOWO2_02_FULL_62_17 | reverse complement strand
CTCGCCCGTGCCTGCGCCGAGCATTCCCCCGACGATGCCGCTGATGCCGGCGACGCGACCGTTCATCACGGCAAACAGCGCGGCCGCAAGCCCGATGAGCAGTCCCCCGGCAAGTGCGGACCAGGGTGTGAAATGCGCCCAGTCGATGTTCATCAGACTCAGGGTTCGAGGGATTCGATTTTGGCCGGGCCGGCAGGCGCCTGCGCGGCGCCGCTGACGCGCGCCGCATGCGCCTGTTCATCGGCGTGATAGGAAGACCTGACCATGGGACCGACCGCGGCATGATCGAAGCCCATGGCGCGCGCCTCGCGCTCGAACATCTTGAAAATCTCGGGATCCACGAAACGCATCACTGCAAGATGATGCGGGGAAGGCTGCAGGTACTGGCCGATGGTCAGCATGTCGACGTCGTGCCGGCGCAGATCGCGCATGACTTCCAGAATTTCCGTGTCGGTCTCGCCCAGACCCACCATCAGCCCGGACTTGGTCGGCAACGATGGATGGCGCGCCT
>MEQV01000272.1:10821-11668 GCA_001770355.1 Betaproteobacteria bacterium RIFCSPLOWO2_02_FULL_62_17 | reverse complement strand
CGCTCCAGGCGGCCGCGGAAGTCGGGCACCAGCACCTCGATGGTGGTGGCGGGCGAGTGCTCGCGCACGGTACGGATGCAATCGACAAAATGCTGCGCGCCGCCGTCCTTCAGGTCGTCGCGATCGACGCTGGTGATGACCACATAGGACAAGGAAAGAGAAGCAATGGTCCGCGCCAGGTGCAGCGGCTCATGCGCATCGGGCGCCAGCGGCCTTCCATGGCCCACGTCGCAGAACGGGCAGCGGCGCGTGCAGATGTCCCCCAGGATCATGAAGGTGGCGGTGCCCTTGCCGAAGCACTCGCCGATGTTCGGGCAGGAGGCCTCCTCGCAGACGGTATGCAGCCGCGCTTGGCGCAGAATCTGCTTCACTTCATGAAACCGCGAACCCGGGGCGGCGGCCCTGACGCGAATCCAGTGCGGCTTTTTCAGCCGCTCAGCGGGCTCCGTGGCGGGCGCCACCGCGATCGGAATTTGCCGGATCTTACTAATTCCTTTTTTCTTGTCGCCCGCGATGTTAGACATGGGCCGATTCCAGCAGTTCGAGAAAATGCCGGGCGAGCGCTTCGCCCAGCTCGGCGGCGCTGGACCCTATGCCCAGCGCGCGGGTCTGCGTGACTGCCAGCCCGGGATAACCGCAGGGATCGATGAAATGAAAAGGGGAGAGGTCCATATCGACATTCAGCGCGACGCCATGGTAGCAGCCGTTGCGCGTCACGCGCAGGCCCAAGGCCGCGATCTTCGCTTCATCGACATAGACCCCCGGCGCGCCGGGCTTGCGACGCGCCTGAACATTATACGTGCCCAGCAGATCGATGACCGCCTGTTCGAGGCATTGCACCAGGGCT
>MEQV01000272.1:6678-10770 GCA_001770355.1 Betaproteobacteria bacterium RIFCSPLOWO2_02_FULL_62_17 | reverse complement strand
TGGCCGGGACCATGGTAGGTGATCTGTCCGCCGCGGTCGACGCGTTGCACCGCGATGCGGGTGTCGGCGCCGGCACCCGGCAGATGTTCCGGCCGTCCGGCGGCGCCCACGGTATAGACCGGCGAGTGCTCGGTGAGCCAAAGTTCATCGGGCGTCGCCGCGTCGCGCGCCGCGGTGAAGCGGCGCATGGCCTCGTAAATCTGCGAGTAATCGGTCCGGCCCAGATTGCGAATAGACACTGCGCGAATAGTCACTGCGCGGCCGATCACAGCACCATCGAAACCATCTGGTGGTCGCACAAATCGCGATACAGGTTGTCCAATTGCTCCTGCGAACTGGCTTTGACGGTGATGGTCAGGCTCAGGTATTTCCCTTCGCGGCTGGATCGCATCTCGACCGTGGCCGGGTCGTAGTCCGGCGAGTGCACCCTGACGACCTCCAGAACCGCCTGCGCGAAACCGTGCTGGCGCAGCCCCAGGACCTTGATGGGAAAGTCGCAGGGAAAAGCGATCAGGCTTTCGGGCTCAGACATGCGCGGGCGATCGCATCACAGTCGCCTTGTACTCCTGGTACAGGGCATGCACGCGACGGAAAAGCGGGCCGGGCCTGCCCGCTGCATCGCCCCTGCCCACCGGCTGCTTATCCAAAGTGGTGACCGGCAGAACTTCTTTCGATGAGGAGGTGAGCCATATTTCATCGGCCGCGCGCAGTTCGGCCTCGGTAACCGGACGCACGGCATGGCGCACGCCGCTCCCTTCCATCAGTTCAATTACCACGTCATAAGTGATGCCGGGCAGAACCAGGTGAGACTTGGGCGGTGCGAGCACCGTGCCGCCGCTGACGATCATGACGTTGCTCGCGGCGGCTTCGGTGAGAAATCCGTCGCGCAGGAGAATGGCTTCCGCGCAGCCGTGTTTGACCGCGAGGTTCTTCAGCATGCAACTGGCAAGCAGCGATATCGATTTGATGTCGCAGCGCAGCCAGCGGAAATCCTCGTGGGTGATCGCGGCCACTCCCTTGTCAATCTGCTCCCTGGGCGGCGTGGACAGCGCCCCCGCGGATACGAATACGGTCGGTTTGACGCCCGCGGGGAATGCGTGCTCGCGCGGCGCGGCGCCACGGGTGACCTGCAGATACACACCCTGGTCCTCCCAGGGATTGGCGGCGATCACTTTGCGGATGATCTCGCCCCAGCGCGCGTCGTCATGGGGGTCGGCGAGTTCCACCGCCGCGAGGCTCGCCTTCAGGCGCGAGATATGCTCGGCAAGGCGGAAAGGCCGGCGCGAATAGACCGGAATGTACTCATAGACGCCATCGCCGAACGTGAAGCCGCGGTCGAGCACCGAAACCCGCGCCTGGCCGATTGGCATCATCTCGCCGTTGAGAAAAACATTCATCGCAAGCGTCCCGCGCCCGTGAACCAGGGGGCAGGCCGGGCTGGCGTCGCAGCGCAAGCGGCCATTTTCACTGGAACCACAGACGCATCGTATCCCAGGCACGGCCGAAGATGCCGGCCACCGCCACATTCTGCAGCGCGACCGCGGCATATTCGCCGACCGGCTTGCCATCCAGGCTGACGCGAATGGTGCCCACCCGCTGGCCGGCGCTGATGGGGGCCACCAGCGGTTGCAGGCTGAGCAACTCCGCCTTGAGCTTCTCGCCCATGCCCTTGGGGACGGAAATCCGCAGGTCCTCCGCAACGCCCGCCTTCAGCGTATTTTCGCTGCCCTTCCACACCGGTAGCGCGCTCACCGGCACACTCTTTTCATAGAGCCGCACCTGGTCAAAGAAAAGAAAACCGTAATTCAGGAGTTTCTGGCTCTCCTGGGCGCGCAGGGACTCGCTGGACGCGCCCAGCACCACCGAGAGCAGCCTGCGTGTGCCGCGTCTGGAGGAAGCGATCAGGCAGTAACCCGCGCCTTCGGTGTAGCCGGTTTTCATGCCGTCAACATTCGGGTCCAGCCACAGCAAACGGTTGCGATTCTGCTGGGTGATGTTGTTGTAACGGAACTCCCTCACGGCGTAGTAGCGGTACTGGTCGGGAAACTCGCGAATGATGGTTGCCGCCAGGATCGCCAGATCGCGAGCCGTGGTGTAATGCCGGGCATCGGGCAGTCCGCTGGAATTTGTGTACTGGGTGTTGTTCATCCCCAGGCGCTTGGCTTCGCGATTCATGATCTGGGCGAACGCCTCTTCGGTGCCGGCGATGGCCTCGGCGAGCGCGATGCAGGCATCGTTGCCTGACTGGATGATCATCCCCTGAATCAGTTCGCCGGCATTCACCGGCTTCCTGGGATCGATGAACATGCGCGAACCGCCGGCGCGCCAGGCGCGCTCCGAAACCGGCACGGGCTGTTCGAGCGTAAGCCGCTTTTCCTTGAGCGCGGTGAATACGATGTAAGCGGTCATCAGCTTGGTCAGCGAGGCGGGCTCGACGCGCTCCTCGGCGTTTTGCGCGGCAAGCGTTTGTCCCGCGGCAACATCGACCAGAAGCCAGGCGCGCGCGGCAAGAGCGGGCGCGGGCGCTTGCGCGAGCGCCGGCGCGGAAATGCCCAGTAGGGACGCGAGCATTGCCAGGGTGAGCAGGTTACGAATCATTCGGGGAAATTATAACAACAGAGGCTGGTACAAAACGACAGGCACCAATGAAACGCCGAAGGATTACTTGGTGATGACCAGCGGCCTGACTTCCAGCGCCTCGCTTTTTTTTTGCGAGACCGCATTGGCTTCGGCGCGGGCGGTGAGTAATCCCATGGCGGCAAGCATCAGGGCGCACGCAGGCGCGGGAATAATGCTCAATCGCGGGTGCGGCATTTTCAAAGGAACGAGATCACCGGGTCAGGCAAGCTCATCGGATAACGAATACGGGATTCAAATCAATATCGCGCTTGAGCCGTTCGGCCACGCCCGTGGCTTCGCCGCGGTCCTTGTAAGGACCCAGGTGCAGGCGGTAGATGCCTTCGCGTTGCAGGACTTCGATCGCGTCATTGAGCCACGCCACCTCGCGATAGACCCGCGCGCGGAAGCTCTCGGCATTATCCCTTGCCGAGAACGCGCCAAGCTGAAGGTAGACACCCGAGGCCGCCGGGGCAGCGGCGCTCAGAACCGCCGGCTTGGAGGGTTCGCGGTCGCCGCCGGGCGCCGCCGCGCCCGCTCCGGGTTCGGCAGGCAGGACAGTCACGGGGACTGCGCCGCGCTGCGGCGCGAGCTTCGCGATGTCCTCGGCTTGCAGCAATTCCACCTGCAGCGGAGCACTGCCCGCTATGACGTAGCCCAGCCGGAACGCGGCGGCAAATGAGAGATCGATGACCCGGCCGGCATGAAAAGGACCGCGATCATTGACGCGCACGATCACGGATCGGCCATTCTGCTGGTTGAGCACGCGCACATAGCTGGGGATGGGCAGCGTCGGGTGCGCGGCGGTCATGCCGTACATATCGTAGATCTCGCCGCTTGCGGTGCGCTGGCCGTGAAATTTTCGGCCGTACCAGCTGCCGATTCCGCTCTGACGGAATGGCGCCAGCGACTTCAGGGGCACGTAATCCCGGCCGAATACGTTGTAAGGATTGTTGGCGAAGCGATGCAGAGGTTCCATGCGCGGCTGCGCATCGGCGATCTTATCCAGGTCCGGCGGCGGCGCGTCGCCAGGGCCGTCGTCCTTGTAGTAAGCGCCGCCGCGGGATGCCGCCGCAGCCGGGGCAGCGCCTGGCGCGGGCGTGCGCACCGCCGCGCGGCCGGGATCTTCGCGCTCGATTACCGGTGCCACGGGCGCTGAGCCGCAGGCAGTCAATGCGAGAACCGCTGCGAGAACCCATACTGGAACAAGCGCGCCGCATGCGGCCCGGTGTGCGATGCCGCCGCGAAAAATCGCGAGAACTTCGGAGCTTGCGGCTGTCGCGATCACCATGCCTCAGGTCTGTACCAGTTTCCGGTTGCGGTGGATGCTCATCAGAATGCCGATGCCAAGGAATAATGTCACCAGGGCGGTGCCTCCGTAAGACACCATGGGCAGCGGTACCCCGACGACCGGCAGAATCCCGCTGACCATACCCATGTTGACAAAGGCGTAGGTGAAAAAGCTGAGCACGATCG
>MEQV01000272.1:3780-6666 GCA_001770355.1 Betaproteobacteria bacterium RIFCSPLOWO2_02_FULL_62_17 | reverse complement strand
AGGCGGGCGAAAAAGGTCGGCGCGTTGGCCGCGATCATCAGCCCGCGGGCAATCAGCGACAGATACAACATCGTCAGCAGCAAGTTGCCGATCAGGCCGAACTCCTCGGAAAAAACGGCGAAGATGAAGTCGGTAGCGCGCTCGGGAATGAATTCCAGGTGCGTCTGAGTGCCGTTGAGCCAACCTTTGCCGGTGATGCCGCCCGAACCCACGGCGATGGTGGACTGGATGATGTGGTAGCCCGAACCCAGGGGGTCGCCGCTGGGGTCGATCAGCGTGAGAATTCGTTTGCGCTGGTAATCGTGCAGCACCGACCACACCAGCGGCAGGCTGGCCAGGCCTGCAATGATGATCCCGGCAATGATCTTCCAGGAAAGCCCCGCCAGGTAAATGACGTAGCAACCGGCCGCTGCCACCAGCACTGCCGTTCCCAGGTCAGGCTGCCTGGCAATGAGCGCCGTAGGCACCGCCAGCAGCACGGCGGCGACAGCATAATCGGCCAGCCCGAGCACCGCCTCGCGCTTCTGGAAATACCAGGCAAGCATCAGCGGCATCGCGATCTTCATGATCTCCGAAGGTTGGATGCTGGTCAGGCCCATGTTGAGCCAGCGGCGCGCGCCGTTGCGCACATCGCCAAACAGGGCCACCGCAATCAACAACAGCAATCCGAGGATATAGACCGGCGGCGCGAAGCGCATCAGCGTTTGCGGTGGAATCTGCGAAATGATCCACATTAGCAGGACCGCCACGCAGATATTCCCGAATTGCGCGAACACGCGCGACGGATTCTCATTGGTCGCGCTGTACAGAGTCAAAAGACCCAGACCGAGCAGTGCCAGCGCGAGCCACATCAGGGTCGGATCGATGGGGTTGATGATCCTGCGCAAGGCCCGCTCAATCACCGGTGGCGCCTTTCTCGTCGTCCTCGACCGCTTTTTTCGGGCGTTTGCCCAGCAGGTAGTAATCCAGGGCGATGCGGGCGATGGGCGCGGCGGCGCGCGCGCCGAAGCCCGAATTCTCCACCAGTACCGCCAGCGCGATCTTGGGGCTGTCCAGCGGCGCGAACGCGATGAAAAGGGCGTGATCGCGATGGCGCTCGGCGACCCGGGATTCGACATACTTCTCGTTCGCCTTGAGGGCAATGACTTGCGCGGTGCCGGTCTTGCCCGCGCTGGTGTACCCCGCGCCGGCGAAGGCGCGCGCGCCGGTGCCTTCGATATTGACACCGGCCAACGCGCGCTTGATGAATTCGATATTTTCGCGCTTAAAGGGAACGGCGCTGACCACCTCGGGTTCGATGAAGCGCCGCTCGCCGGTATTGACGTTCTGGATATATCGCACCAGGCGCGGGCGATACACGACACCGTCGTTGGCCAGCGTGGCCATCGCCTGGGCGAGTTGCAGGGGGGTATAGGCGTTGTAGCCCTGCCCGATGCTCACGGATATGGTTTCACCCGCATACCATTTTTGCTGCTCGGGTTTGCGGAAACGCTTCATCTTCCATTCCGTGGAAGGCAGAATCCCCGGGGACTCGCCTTCCAGATCAATGCCCGAACGGCTGCCAAATCCGACACGGCGCATAAAGGCCGAGATGGTGTCGATGCCCAGGTCGTTGCCGAGCATGTAATAGTAGGTATCGCAGGAAACCACAATGGATTTGTACATGTCCACCATGCCGTGTCCGCCGACCTTGTCGTCGCGAAACCGCCGACCGCCGAAATCGAAGTAGCCGGGGTCAGAGATGGCGTGTTGCGGCGTCCTCTTCCCTGATTCGAGGGCGGCGAGTGCCATGAACGGCTTGAAGGTGGAACCTGGCGGATAGACGCCGGTTAGCGCGCGATTATTGAGCGGGCGGTCGGCCGAAGTGTTCAATGCGTCCCAGCTTGTCGGGTCGATCCCGTCCACGAACAGGTTAGGGTCATATCCCGGCCTGGATACCAGCGCGAGTACCCCGCCGGTGGACGGTTCGATGGCGACCAGCGCGCCGCGCCGGTCGCCAAATGCCTGTTCCACGGCCTGTTGCAGGCCAAGATCCAGTGTCAGCGCAAGATTGTTTCCCGAAGTCGGCGCCGCGCGCGCGAGTGAACGCACGCCGCGCCCGGCGGCATCGACCTCGACCTGTTCGGAGCCGGTGGTTCCATGCAATTCGCGCTCGTAGGCCTGCTCTATGCCGGTCTTGCCGATATGGTCGGTGCCTTTGTAATTCGCGGACAACTGGTCGGCTTCGATGCGCTCCAGATCGCGGTCGCTGATCCTGCCGATGTATCCCAGAACATGGGAAGCGCTTTCCCCATAAGGATATTGGCGAAACAAGCGGGCTTTGATGTCCACGCCGGGGAAGCGATAGCGATTGGCGGCGAATCGGGCGACCTCCTCATCGTTCAAGCGCGTGCGTATCGGCAGCGAGTCGGCACCCTTTTCCTCGAACGCCTGGCGCCGGAAGCGGGTGCGATCACTGGCGCGGATGTCGATAACCGTCGCCAGCTCGTCGATGGTGGCTTCGACGTCGCCGACCTTGGCGGGAGAAATCTCCAGCGTATACGCCGAGTAGTTGCGCGCCAGTACGGTGCCGTTGCGGTCGATGATATTGCCGCGATTGGGCGTAATCGGCACGACTGAAATGCGATTGCCCTCCGCCTTGGTGTGGTAGTACTCGTACTGCACCACCTGCAGGTAGGCAATGCGCATCAGCAATGCAAAAAAAGCGGCGAACACCAGCGTGCCGGCGACGCCGATACGCGTTTGAAAATGATAAAGCTCGCGCTCGGTATTGCGCAGTTCGGCGGTTCGCATGCTCATCCGCGCCCGCCGCGATTCCTGCGGCAAGCGGGGCGCCGCGGGCATCTAGTGATACCGCCGTCGCATAAATCTCGCGCCGGCTGTTGG
>MEQV01000272.1:2817-3695 GCA_001770355.1 Betaproteobacteria bacterium RIFCSPLOWO2_02_FULL_62_17 | reverse complement strand
CTGTTGGAAGCAGCGCGGCGAGCTTTTGGCCGCGCGGTCCCTAGAGCGGGCGGGTTTCATCGATCGACTCGGGCAGGCGCTGAGGGATGAGAAGAATAAAGGTGACAAACGGCCACAACAGCGCGGCAAACATGCTTCCGGAGAACCATAGCAGCCCGGGAAACGCACCTCCGGTCAGCATGCGAACCAGCAGCATCAGAATCTGGCAGGAAAGCAGCAGCACGAAAACATGCAGCGCCTGCGGCCAGATCGGAAACCAGAGTACGCGGCGCGAGAAAGCGATCGCGGCAAACGTCAGAACCGAATAGGCCAGGGCATGCTGGCCCAGCAAAGCGCCATTGGCCGCGTCCATGATTATTCCAACGGCCCAGGCGACGCCGATTCCCATCTTGCGCGGCTGATGAATGCACCAGAACACCAGCACCAGCGCGGTCCAATCGGGCAAGCCGGCAACATCGCGCCAGGGGAGCAGATTCAAGACCAGCGCGGTCAGCAGCGTCGCTGCGATGAACCCGGCTTTTGCCGGAAGCAGTATGCGCTGGGGTCGGTCGTCGAATTGACGGGCCATGGCAGGTCAGCCGTCGCGGCGCGGTCTTGCGTGGCGCGGCTTGGACGATTTCGCGGGCGCATCAGCGGCGGGCGCCGGTGGCGGGGACAGGCTGGCGTCCAGCGACAAAACCAGCACCTGCCGGTGGCGATCCGCGCCGGCCGCCGGCACGCAGGTGATCTTTGCAAATGCGTAGGCGGCGTCGCGCTCGATTCGCGAGACGCGCGCGACCGGCAGGCCGGGGGGATAGGTGCCGTCGATACCGGAGGTTACCAGCGTGTCCCCATTTTGCACATCGGCGTTCGCCGCTATGAAGCGCAAATCCAGTGTC
>MEQV01000272.1:0-2802 GCA_001770355.1 Betaproteobacteria bacterium RIFCSPLOWO2_02_FULL_62_17 | reverse complement strand
TCGCGCCGTCGCCGGTGCCGAAGGCCACCGCGCGCAGGCCGTTTCGCGCCACCTGCACCGGGATGGCGTGGTCCTTGTCGGTGATCAGAGTGACCTCGGCAAGCATCGGGTGCACGCGCGTCACCTGGCCGATCACGCCGATATCGTCGATGACCGCCAGCCCCGGCAGCAATCCGTCGGAGGCGCCTTTGTCGACAATGACCTTTCGCGAGAAGGCGTCGCGGCCGGCGTACTGGATTTCGGCGAAGGTCGAACTTCTGGGCAAGCGTTCACGTGCGTTGGCGATGCGTCGCAGTTGCGCGTTCTCCGCGGCTAGAGCTTCCAGGGTAACCAGGTCTTTCGCGGATTGCAGGGCGCGGATGCGCAACGCCTCGTTGTCCTTTTCGAGTTGCGCTTTCGCGGTGAAGTAATCCAGGATTGCCTCCGCCGCCTGCACCGGCGCCAGCGCCGCGCGCTGCAACGGATAAGCCGCCAGCACCAGCGCTTGCCGCAGCGGTTCGGCGTAGTGAAAGCGCGCGTCCAATATCATCAGGAGAATCGCCAGCAGGCCGAAGAAGGCCAGTCGTACCAGCGGAGCGGGGCCGCGATTGAAGAATGGGGGCGGCGAGGTGTCCATCAAGGACGAAGGGATGCGTGGCAAAGGACGCCAAGCGGCGTCGGGAATCGCGAATTCGTCTTGCCGAGATTCCTCATTCTTAGACTTCCAAAACTGGGGAGCCCCTTGCCTACCCCCCGGGCAAGCTTTTTTAAAGTTTGCCCCGATTCAGGACTGGTGCGCGGGTTCCCTAGTCGTTCGTGAATATGCTCCCCAGCTTGTCCATTTTTTCCAGCGCCATGCCCGAGCCGCGCACCACGCAGGTGAGCGGATCATCGGCGACGATCACCGGGAGCCCGGTTTCTTCCATTAGTAGGCGATCAATGTCCCTAAGCAATGCGCCTCCGCCGGTGAGTACCATGCCTTTTTCCGCGATGTCCGCACCCAGCTCCGGGGGAGTCTGCTCGAGCGCGGACTTCACCGCGGAGACAATCTGATTGAGCGGTTCGGTCAAAGCTTCAAGAATTTCGTTGGAGCTGATGGTGAAACTGCGCGGAATGCCTTCAGCGAGGTTGCGGCCTTTGACTTCCATTTCGCGCACTTCCGAGCCTGGAAACGCCGAACCGATTTCCTTTTTGATGGCCTCGGCAGTGGTCTCGCCGATCAGCATGCCGTAATTGCGGCGAATGTAGTTGATGATCGCCTCGTCGAACTTGTCGCCGCCCACGCGCACCGACCCGGCGTACACCATGCCGCCCAGCGAGATCACGCCCACTTCGGTGGTGCCACCGCCAATATCCACGACCATCGATCCGGTCGCCTCGGCCACGGGCATGTCCGCGCCGATGGCCGCGGCCATGGGTTCCTCGATCAGGTAGACCTGCGAGGCGCCCGCGCCGATCGCCGATTCACGAATCGCGCGCCGTTCGACCTGGGTGGAACCGCAAGGGACGCAGATGATGATGCGCGGGCTTGGCGAGAGCAGGCGCGACACGTGCACCTTCTTGATGAACTGCTTCAACATCTGCTCGGTGACGGTGAAGTCGGCGATTACGCCATCCTTCATCGGACGGATCGCGGTGATGTTGCCCGGCGTCTTTCCGAGCATCATTTTGGCTTCTTTGCCCACCGCTTGAATGGTTTTCTTGCCGCTGGGCCCGCCCTCCTGGCGGATCGAAACCACCGAGGGTTCATCAAGAACAATTCCTTTGCCACGCACGTAAATCAGCGTGTTCGCGGTGCCCAGGTCAATCGCAAGGTCGTCGGAAAAGTAGCTGCGCAAGAACCCGAACATGCTCCCCAATGCCCCAAATGGCCCCGCGGCGGACGCCGGGCCGGTTACAGTAGTCGGTTATAATACCGTAAATAACCCACTGTTTTAAGCGAAATTTATGCCTCTTTCGGCGGATGAGGTCAGGCGCATCGCCATGCTTGCCCGCATCGACCTGAGCGAAGCGGAAGTCGCCGCGGCGCAGGGCCAGTTGAACGCGATTTTCGGACTGATCGAGAAACTCCAGGCCGCCGATACCGGCGGCGTTGCGCCCATGTCGCACGCCGGTGATGCCAGCGTGCGCTTGCGCGAAGACAAAGTGCTGGAGACCGATCAGCGGGAACGTTTCCAGTCGGTCGCGCCACAGGTTGAACGAGGTCTGTACCTGGTTCCCCGGGTGATCGAGTGATCGGGTGATTGATCCCGCCAGGGATCGGCCCCGCTTGCGCCGCCCGGGCTTGCGTCTCAACTATTGTTTCTCATGCACAACGCCACCGTATCCGAACTGAGCGCGGCGCTCGCCGCGGGGAAAACTTCCAGCGTCGAGCTGACGCGGACGTTTCTCGATCGCATCGGACTGATGAACGGCGCCTTGAACGCGTTTGTCACTGTCGATGCGGAGAAAAGCCTGGCGCAGGCGCGGGCAGCCGATGCGCGCATTGCCGCGCATGGGGGGACACGGCTTACCGGCATTCCGATCGCCCACAAGGACATTTTCTGCGCGCAGGATTGGCTCACCACCTGCGGCTCGAAGATGCTCGCCAATTTCGTGTCTCCTTATGACGCCCATGTCATCGAGCGTTTCAATGCGGCGGGCTGCGTCATCCTCGGCAAGACCAACATGGACGAGTTCGCGATGGGCTCGTCCAACGAAACCTCCTTCTTCGGGCCGGTGAAAAATCCCTGGAACCTGACTTGCGTCCCCGGAGGTTCCTCGGGCGGGTCCGCCGCGGCGGTCGCGGCGCGCCTTGCGCCCGCGGCGACCGGGACCGACACC
>MEQV01000271.1 GCA_001770355.1 Betaproteobacteria bacterium RIFCSPLOWO2_02_FULL_62_17 | reverse complement strand
CCCCACTACAACACCATGGGACTGGCCAAGGCCAGTCTGGAAGCGTCGGTGCGCTATTTGGCGGCGAGCCTCGGCCCCAGGGGCGTACGCGTGAATGGAATTTCCGCCGGGCCGATCAAGACGCTCGCGGCAGCCGGCATCGCCGGATTCACCAAGATCTTCAAGCACGTGGAGCAGTTCTCGCCGCTGCGCCGCAACGTCACCATCGAAGACGTGGGCAACACCACGGCATTTCTGCTTTCAGAACTCGCCGCAGGCATCACAGGAGAGATTGTCCATGTGGATGCCGGCTACAGCAACGTTGCGGTGTGCATCCCGGAAGCGGCAGCCGAACAGGACGCCGCCGCGAATTAAATGGGGTCAGAGTCACATTAATCGGAACATGAACCGGAACATGAATTGACCTCGGAAAAGATTAATGTGACTCTGACCCCATTTAATATTTGACTCTGACCCCATTTAATTCGCTGGCTTGGTCTCAAGGGCTTTGGCGTTGATGGTGACCTTGCTATCGGCGCGCAGCCCCTGCAGATAGGCGCGGAACTCGGTCGCACCCATGGACCGGCTCAATTCGGATTGCGCGTTCTTTTCCGCGTTTTCGTCCAGCTTTGGCGGCACCACTTTACTGACGCGAACCAGCACATAGCCGTCGGCCAGCTCCACGCCCGCATAAGCGGGCAGCTTGCTCCCGCCCAGACGGAAAGCCGCCTCCACAACCTGCGGCGGTATCTGCGCGCCGCCATCGCGCCCGAAAGGCTTGGGCGCCGGGAACGGCAGCGTTATGGTCTCGCCCTTGCGCAACTGCTCGAGCCGTTCGGCGCCCTGTTTCCAGGCAAGGCCCGCTGATTCCTTTTGCGTGATCAGCTGGACGACTTCCTGCCGCACCTCTTCGAGCGGCCTCAGGGTTGCCGGCTTGTGTTCGAGCACGCGCGCGGAAATCAGGGTTCCCTGCGCGACTTCGATGGCCTCGGTATTGCGCCGGTTCTTGATCGCCTCATCCGAGAACAGCGCGGCGAGCGCGCGCGGATGGGAAAGTTGCGCAATTTTGCTTCCGGCGCGAGTCACCCAGCCGCCGTCACGCACCGGGACCTTGAATCGCTCCGCGGCCGGTTTGAGGCTGTCCGCCTGCTCGTAGACCAGGTTGGAAAACTGCTCCGCGGATTCGGCGAATTTGCGTCCCGCGTGCTGCTTGCGAAGTTCTTTCTCGATTTCGCCGCGCACCTCCGCCAGCGGCTTGAGTTTTCCGGGCACCACCGATGTCAGGCGAATGATGTGGTAACCGAATTCGCTCTCGACCGGACCGGCGATTTCCCCGGGTTTCATGCTGAACGCGGCGTCTTCGAACGTCTTGGCGATGAGCCCGCGCGAAAAAAGGCCGACATCGCCACCCTTCTCCGCCGAGCCCGGATCGTCCGAGTTCTTGCGCGCGAGATCGGCGAAACCTGCCGGTGTCTTTTTCGCCTGCGCCAGCAGCTCATCGGCCTTCGCGCGCGCCTTGGCCTTTTCCGCCTCGTTGGCTCCTTGCTTGACGGCGACCAGAATATGGCTCGCCTGCCGCTGCTCCTTGACCTCGTACAGGCCACGCTGCTGCTCATAGGCGGTTTCGATCTCCTTCGCGGTCACCGGATCGGCCGAGGCCAGCGCATCGCCATCGAGCAGAATGTATTCGACCTTCACCTGCTCTGGAATCTCAAAACGGCCGCGGTTGGACTGGTAAAACGCGTTGATGGATTCCGGGGTGGTTTTCACCTGCGCCGCGAAACCGCTCGATGCAAGCTTCGTGGTTGAGATCTCGCGGGTTTCTCCCGCGAGCCTGGCCCATTCCCGCGCAATGGCCCGCGACACCAGCCCCCCTTCGCCGACAGCCGAACTCAATTGCTGCACCAGCAAATCGCGCCGCAGGCTGTTTTCGAACATTTCCGGGCTCATCCCCCCTTCGCCGCGTTCGCCGCGTTCGCTCTTCAGCACGTTTACATAAAGCTCACGGGAAAACTTGCCGTCAACCAGAAATGCCGGTGTCGTCATAATGATCTCGCGCAAGGCGTCGTCGGTGACCAACATCCGCGACTTGACGACATGCTGGGTGACCAGCCGCTGCGAGATCATGTTCTCCAGGATTTCGTTGCGCACTGCGGGCGTGTCGAACATCGCCGCATTGTAGTTACGCCCGAGCACCTGCTGCATCCGCTCCTGCTGCGCGCGCAATTGCGCGGCGAATTCGTTGTCGTTGATCTTGATATCGCCGACACTGGCGACCTCGGCCGCGGAGACACCCAGCCGCTGATAGGAATCGATTCCCCACAGCGCAAACGGAGGGACCACCACCAGGGCGAGCAGGAACTGCAGCAGGCGTTTGTGATTCGCGATAAAGCTGAACATGGTGTGGGTCGGTCTCCCAGGCTATGAACGGTATGGCGAGCAAGAAACGAGGTACAAACAGTCTTAACAGCAAAAAAAGGCGAACCGCGGTTCGCCTTTCAGTATTCTGGCGGAGTGGACGGGACTCGAACCCGCGACCCCCGGCGTGACAGGCCGGTATTCTAACCAACTGAACTACCACTCCACGTTCATCTGAAACAGCTTGGTACCGGACCGCGAAAGCCCGCAATGCCATGACCCTCCATTCGCGCAGCCTGGTCGCGCAGTTTTCTAGAACGGCGCGACGCCGACATCCGCAGACTGGTGGGTGCTGACGGGCTCGAACCGCCGACATTCGCCTTGTAAGGGCGACGCTCTACCAACTGAGCTAAGCACCCTTCGCCATTCCGATCCAGCGCTGAAATTACGCACTGGGGCGAACCTTAGTAGGGGCGCTAGTTTAGCGCATCCTTGAGTGCTTTGCCAGCGCGGAACTTGGGTACTTTGGCCGCCTTGATCTTGATTGCCGCGCCGGTTCGCGGATTGCGCCCGGCACGAGCCGCGCGCTTGCCGACGTAAAACGTGCCAAAGCCAACCAGGGTCACGGAGCCGCCTTTGCGCATCGCGGTTTTGATGGCGGCAACCGTTGCTTCCAGCGCGCGGCCTGCCGCCGCTTTGGAAATATCCGCCGAGCCGGCGATGTGATCGATGATTTCAGTCTTGTTCATGTAGAGGCCTCCGCAATGGCTGTTTGATATGAAGCGATGGAAAAAAGGATGGTCAAGGCGCCACGAACCGTTACGGTGATTTAACCGCCACGATCCTGGAGTGTCAAGCAGGAAATCAGCAATGTCTCGAACTATGTCACGCTGTGCCTGGCGCGCGTCAGATCGGGTCAATCAAGATCATGTATGCGGGAGGCGCGCATGTCACCGCTGCGCGTTTCCCGCTCATCCGGATTTAACGCCGCATCAATGTGTGACCACCGTAGTCGCCGACTTGTCGTCGCCGGCTGCCGCGGCCGGCACGACGGCATCAGCCTTGATCGGCTCGGGCAGGCGCTCCAGGGCATGCTCGAGCACCTGGTCGATCCACTTCACCGGGATGATCTCAAGCTGATTCTTGATGTTGTCAGGTATCTCCGCGAGGTCTTTGACATTTTCATCGGGGATGAGAACCGTCTTGATCTCACCGCGATGCGCGGCCAGCAGCTTTTCCTTCAGGCCGCCGATAGCAAGAATTTCCCCGCGCAGCGTGATCTCGCCGGTCATCGCCACGTCGGCGCGTACCGGAATGCCGGTCATGGCCGACACCATGGCAACGGTGATTGCGCCCCCTGCGCTCGGCCCATCCTTGGGCGTCGCCCCTTCCGGCAGGTGCACGTGAATGTCCTTTTTCTCGAAATCCTCGGCGGGAATGCCGAGTTTCAAGGAGCGGCTGCGCACAACAGTCAGCGCGGCGGCGATCGACTCCTGCATCACCTCGCCGAGTTTGCCGGTGCGTTGTATCTTGCCCTTGCCGGGCATGAGCGCCGCTTCAATCGTGAGCAGTTCGCCGCCCACCTCGGTCCACGCAAGCCCCGTCACCTGTCCCACCTGGTTCTGCTTCTCGGCCATGCCGAAGCTGTACTTGCGCACGCCCAGGTACTTGTCCAGATTCTTCGGCACCACCGTCATGCGCTTGTCGCGCGCCTTGGTGAGGAGGTTTTTCACCACCTTGCGGCAGATCTTGGAAAGCTCGCGCTCCAGACTGCGCACGCCGGCTTCGCGCGAGTAATAGCGGACGATATCGCGCAAGGCCCCTTCGGTGACCTGCAATTCCTCTTTCTTCAGCCCGTTGTTCTTCATCTGCTTGGGCAAAAGATAGCGCTGGGCAATGTTGATCTTTTCTTCCTCGGTATAGCCCGACAGGCGGATAACCTCCATGCGATCGAGCAGAGCCGGCGGAATATTGAGCGTGTTCGAGGTCGCGACGAACATCACTTCGGAAAGGTCGTACTCAACCTCGACGTAGTGATCGACGAAGGTGTGGTTCTGCTCCGGATCGAGCACTTCGAGCAGCGCCGAGGACGGATCGCCGCGGAAATCCATGCCCATCTTGTCCACTTCGTCGAACAGGAACAGCGGATTGCGCACGCCGACCTTGCTCATGTTCTGCAGGATCTTGCCGGGCATGGAGCCGATGTAGGTACGGCGATGGCCGCGAATTTCCGCCTCGTCGCGCACCCCGCCCAGCGACATGCGCACGAACTTGCGATTGGTCGCGCGTGCGATCGATTGTCCCAGCGAGGTCTTGCCCACGCCCGGCGGACCGACCAGGCAGAGGATCGGCGCCTTCATCTGGTCGACGCGGCTTTGCACCGCGAGGTACTCCAGGATACGCTCCTTCACTTTTTCCAAGCCGTAGTGGTCGGCGTCGAGAATCTTCTCGGCGGCGGCAATGTCCCTGGAAATCTTGCTTTTCTTCCTCCAGGGGAGATTCACCAGCACGTCAATGTAGTTTCGCACCACCGTCGCCTCGGCCGACATGGGCGACATCAGCCGCAATTTCTTCAGTTCGCCATCGGCCTTCTTTTTCGCGTCCTTGGGCATGCGCGCGGCCTTGATTTTCTTCTCCATTTCCTCCAGGTCGGCGCCGTCCTCGCCCTCGCCCAGTTCCTTCTGGATCGCCTTGACCTGCTCGTTGAGGTAATACTCGCGCTGGCTCTTTTCCATCTGGCGCTTGACACGGCCGCGAATGCGCTTTTCGACCTGCAGGATGTCGATCTCCGATTCGAGCTGGGACAGCAGATGCTCCAGGCGCTGCTTGACCGCGAACATCTCCAGCACCTGCTGCTTTTGTTCGAGCTTCAGGGGCAGATGGGCGGCTATGGTGTCGGCCAGGCGGCCCGCTTCTTCTATGCCGGCCAGCGAAGTGAGTATCTCCGGCGGAATCTTCTTGTTGAGCTTGACATACTGGTCGAACTGCGCCACCAGCGCACGGCGCATGGCCTCGGCCTCGGTGTTTTCGCGCGAATCCGCCGGATATGGGCGCGCGGCCGCCACGCAATGGGTGCGCAGATCGGATACCGAATCGATGGTGGCGCGCTGGTTGCCCTCGACCAGCACTTTCACCGTGCCATCGGGAAGCTTGAGCATCTGCAGAATATTGGCGATGCAGCCCACGTTATGGAGGTCTTCCGCCGCGGGATCGTCCTTGGCCGCGGACTTCTGTGCCACGAGCAGGATCGATTTCCCCGCTTCCATGGCGAGCTCCATGGCCTTGATCGACTTGGGTCGTCCCACGAACAACGGGATCACCATGTGCGGGAATACCACCACGTCCCTCAAGGGAAGCAATGGAAACTCGGCGAGATCGGGAGGTAGCGTGCTGGTGCTGGCCATGGTGGTTCCAGAAAATTAAGGATTTAAAGCGGTAGTGTTGCGGGAATTCTCTCTTGCGCCCCCCGCATCAGGCGCTGGTCTCCAACTCGGGCGGGGCACTCGGGTAGATTGGGGCGGATCAGGCGGATTCAACCCGTCAAACAGAAGGGGAAATGGCATGATCCCCCGGGAAAACTCCATTCAGGCGGACCCCGCCACCTTCGGAGGGTCGGAATAAATAAGCAGCGGCTTGCCTTCGCCGATGACGGTCGACTCATCCACCACCACCTTGATGACGCTCTCCTGCGTGGGCAGTTCAAACATGGTCTCAAGCAGCACCTGTTCGATAATCGAGCGCAGGCCGCGCGCGCCGGTCTTGCGGGCGAGCGCCTTTTTCGCGATGGCATTCAGGCCGGCGGGACGCACTTCGAGTTCCGCGCCTTCCATGAGAAACAGCTTCTGATACTGCTTGATGAGCGCGTTCTTCGGCTCGGTCAAAATCTGGATCAGCGCCTTTTCATCGAGTTCCTCGAGGGTCGCGACCACCGGGAGCCGCCCGACAAATTCGGGGATCAGGCCGAATTTGATCAGGTCCTCGGGTTCGACGGTGCGCAGTATCGCGCCGATATCCTTGGCGTCGCGCAAGCTGCGCACATCGGCGCCAAAGCCGATGCCGGCTTTTTCGGAGCGGCCGCGTATGATCTTCTCCAGTCCGTCGAAGGCGCCGCCGCAGATGAATAGAATATTGGTGGTGTCGACCTGAACGAAATCCTGGTTCGGATGCTTCCTGCCGCCCTGGGGCGGCACAGAGGCAATGGTTCCTTCGATCAATTTGAGCAGCGCCTGCTGCACACCCTCGCCTGAAACATCGCGGGTAATCGAAGGGTTGTCGGACTTGCGCGAAATCTTGTCGATCTCGTCTATGTATACGATGCCGCGCTTGGCCTTGTCGACGTCGTAATCGCAGTTCTGCAGCAGCTTCTGAATGATGTTCTCGACATCCTCGCCGACATAGCCCGCCTCGGTGAGCGTGGTGGCATCGGCGATGACGAAGGGCACGTTAAGCAGGCGCGCCAGGGTCTGGGCGAGCAGCGTCTTCCCCGATCCGGTCGGCCCCACCAGAAGAATATTGGATTTCGCCAGTTCGACTTCATCGCTCTTGGCAAGGTGCTTCAGGCGCTTGTAATGATTGTAGACCGCAACCGACAGGATCTTCTTTGCCTGCTCCTGGCCGATCACGTACTCATCGAGAATCTGGCAGATCTCGCGCGGCGTGGGCAAATCGGATTTGACCGGCTTGCCGCTCTTGTCCGCGCTGCTTTCCTCGCGGATGATGTCATTGCAAAGCTCGATGCACTCGTCGCAGATGAACACGGACGGACCGGCGATGAGTTTCCTCACCTCATGCTGGCTCTTGCCGCAAAAGGAACAGTAGAGAAGTTTCTCGCCGCTCGCCTTTTCCGCCATTATGTCTCCGATCCTCTTGCCTAAGCCGCCTTCGCGTCCTCACGCGCGGTCAGCACCCGATCCACAAGACCATAGCTCACCGCCTCATCGGCGGACAGGAAATTATCCCTGTCGGTGTCTAGCTCGATCTGCGCTACGTCCTTGCCGCTGTGCTTGGACATGATCTCATTCAGCCGCTGCTTCAGGAACAGGATTTCCCTGGCATGGATTTCGATGTCCGAGGCTTGTCCCTGAAAACCGCCCATTGGCTGGTGAATCATGACACGCGAATTGGGCAGGCAAAAGCGCTTGTCCTTGGCGCCCGCAGCCAGCAACAGGGCGCCCATGCTCGCCGCCTGGCCCACGCACAGCGTGGAAACGTCCGGTTTGACGAATTGCATGGTGTCATAGATCGCAAGGCCCGCGGACACCGAACCTCCCGGCGAATTGATATAGAAGGAAATATCCTTGTCGGGATTGTCGGATTCAAGGAACAGGAGCTGCGCGACGATCAGGTTGGCGGTGACCTCGTTGACCGGCCCCACCAGGAACACCACGCGCTCCTTGAGGAGCCGCGAATAAATGTCGTAGGCGCGCTCGCCGCGCCCGCTTTGCTCGATGACCATGGGCACGAGACCAAGCCCGCGCGGCGCGAGCGCCCCGTCATGCCCTCGCGGCTCCATGTCCCGCGTCCCCGCCATCGGAGTCAGTCCACCAGACCAGTTCATGCCGCCGCCTTGTTCATGAATTCATCGAACGAAACAGCTTTTTCCTCGACCTTCGCGTTCTGCAGGACCCAGGCAACGACATTGGACTCAATTGCCAAACCCTCGAATTCCGCGAGCCGTTGCCGTTCCGAGTACAGCCATCTTACCATTTCGCCTGGCTGCTCATAGGTTTGCGCATAGTCTTCAACCAGCGTGCGGATCTGCTCGTCCTTGGGCGCGAGTTGCTTCGCGCTCACCAGTTCGCCGATGATCAGCCCCAGACCGACGCGGCGCTTGGCCTGCGCCTCGAACAGCTCGGGATTGATCGGCAACTGGTCCAGTTTCACGCCGCGCGCTTCCAGATCGCTGCGCGTGGATTGCACCAGGCGCTGCATCTCCATCGCCACCAGCGACTTGGGCAGTTCCAGCTGAGTGGAATCGAGCAGGGCCTGCATCGCCTTTTGCTTGATATCCGCCTCGATGCGTTTTTTCACCTCGCGCTCGACATTGGCGCGCACCTCGATGCGCATTTTTTCCGTGTCGCCATCGGCGACACCGAGGGCCTTGGCGAATTCGGCGTCCAGCGCGGGCAGCACCGGCGCCTCGACCTTGCTGGCCTTTACTTCAAAACTCGCGGTCTTGCCCGCCAGATCCTTATTGCCGTAGTTCTCCGGGAATTTCACCTCAAAGGTTTTCGACTGGCCGGCCACCATGCCCGTGATATTGGACTCGAATCCCTCCAGCATGCGTCCTTCGCCGAGCACCACCTGAACGTCGCTGCCCTTGCCGCCTGCGAATTCCGCGCCATCGATGCGTCCGGTGAAATCCACCGTGACTCGGTCTTGCGCCTGCGCGGCGCGTTCAGCCGGAACGTAGGCCACGCGCTGCTTGCGCAATACCTCCAGGGTGCGGACCACGTCGGCGTCGTTCACCGCCAACACCGGCTTCTCAAGTCTTACACCGGAAATGTCGCCCAGCTTGAGTTCCGGATAGACCTCGAAGGTCGCCGCAAAGGAAAGCTGCGAAGTATCCTCGACGACATTGGGTTCGATCCTCGGATTGCCCGCCACGCGCAGTTTGTTCTCCTCGACCGCCCGGTCGAAGGCCTTTTGCACCGCGTCGCCAATGACTTCAGAACGCACCTGCGGTCCGTACTGCTGCGCGACGATTTTCAGCGGTACCTTGCCGGGACGAAACCCGTGCATGCGCACCGTGCGGGAAAGCTTTTTAAGCCGTTCTTCGATTTCCTTGTCGATTTCCTGCGCGGGAACCGCCATGGTCAGCCGGCGCTCAAGCTGGCTCAGAGTTTCCAGATTTGTCTGCATTCCTGTCCTGTCTTGCTTCCTGTTTTTACCGAAAAATCGGGGACTTGCCCCGTACTTGATGCGGGCGCCTGGTGCGAAGGAAGGGACTCGAACCCCCACGCCTTGCGGCGCTGGAACCTAAATCCAGTGCGTCTACCAATTCCGCCACCCTCGCCGCTCAACCAGCCGAGTCCGCCACGCCCGGCATTTTACCTGAACACTCCCAAACTGCCAGGGAAATAGCATCAATGTGCTTGAATTATTGAGTATTTTTGTCGATGTCCGCGTGCGCTACACGCTGCCTGCGCGTGAGATACATAACAATGCACAGCAATCCCCCGGCCGCGAAGAGGTGCTTGGCGGTGTGGCCGCTGATCGCACCGGCGGTCATCCACAGAACCTCGTTGTCATAACTCTCAAACACTTTGGCGATTGCATAAATGACTATGCCCCGGAGGATCCAAGGCGCAGCGCGGTAGCGGGAGGGAAAGACGTGAAGAACGACAACGATCGATAAGGTCAGATATTGAGCCAGCCCATAGAAGCGCAGGTCCTCGGCGCCCAGCGACACCGTCCAGCGCCAGTGAAGCGCGGCAGCGGGCCCGATCACCAGCAGTGGTACGAACCAGCGGCGCGCGAATTCAATCTCGACTCTCTCGGCGAAGGTGGCACACAGGAGCGTCATCAGCACGATGGTGATCGGCAAACGATCCCAGAAAAGGCTTTCGTTATGCGGGGCCCAATGAAAATAGGAGGAACCCATCGCGGTCAACACCACACCGAGAAACAGCCAGCGATAGATGCTGATTTCGAATGCCTCGACAAACGCAGTGGGGCGCGGCCGTCGCAGGTGCCACAGGCCGTATAAGCCCACCAGCAGAAACCCAAAATTGGAAACGACATCGGCGAAGTTGGGCACGCCCAGGCAATCGCGCTTATCGGCAAAGTTGACGTAGCCGCCCTGCGCCTGCGGCCCGGCAATGATTGCGGCGATCACGCCCAAAGCGAGCAGCGAGCCGACCACGCGCTTGCGCGCCGCCGGCGACCACTGTGCCAGCCGGGCGCGCCAATGCGAAAGCGCCATGGTGGCCCGGGCGCCTGTAACCTGCGGCTAGGACCGCGCGGCCAAAAGCTTGCCGCGCTGCTTCCAACAGCCGGCGCGAGATTTATGCGACGGCGGTCTCATCTAGACCAGCTTGTTGGCGATGCTGCCGATCTGAGGCGAGGAAACCTCGACGCTGTCACCCGGCTTGAGAAACAGCTCCGTCGGCCGCGTGCCGTCGGCGTTTTTCTTGGTCTGGTCGGCCGCCGTACCTTTGGCGGTCCCGCCGCTGATGATGTCCCCTGGCACGAAGGTGAAATCCTTCGACAGGAACTCCAGCACCTCGCCGAATTTGAAAATCATGTCCCTACTGTTGAAGCTCTGGCGCACCTGGCCGTTCACCTTGGTCTGGGCATCGACGTTCTGGCAGTCGAGCTCGCCCACCACGATGCAAGGGCCGATGGTGCAGGAGCGGTCGAAATTCTTCGCGCCGTTGTAGCTCATGGTGCGCGGCACGCCCCCGCCATCGCGGCAACTCCAGTCATTGACCAGGGTGACGCCCCAGACATAATCGCCGACCTGCGATGCGGCGATGTCCTTGCCGCGCTTGCCGATGACGATGGCGATCTCGCCTTCATAATCCAGGTACTTGGTCTTATTCGGGAAAGGAATCTCGTCGCCATTGCCGGCTACTTCGTCCAGCACTTTCCAGAATCCCCAGTGGCCTTTGCTGCGGGCAACCTCAAAGGCTTTCTGAATGGCATCGCCGGTCAGCGGCGTGCCGTGCTGATTGGCCTCCATGCCGGCAAGGTGGTCGGCGTAATTGCCGCCCACCATGGCGATACGCTTGCCTGGCCAGGGCGCATGCAGCTTTACCTTGGCGGCGTCCTGAACCGCGTCGCCGCTGGCTTTGGCGATGGCCTTTTTTGCAGCTTCGAGAGCCGGTTTCCCCGCCGCGATCATGGCCTGCAACTGCGCCGAAATGCTCGAATCGACACGATTCAAATCGATCACCTTGCTGCCTTCCAGCGCGCCGACGCGGCGATCCGGCCCAAATACGACAATCTTCATAAACTCCCCCTGAAATCTGATTCCAATTGAACGAGCGCGATATGTTACACAGGTTGCCGTAAACCCGACGCGAGGGAGTAACGACCCGGTTTATCCAGCCTGGAACGGCGTCCGTGCATTTTCTCCCCATGGCAAAATCACACACCTGAAATTTTGACTATAGGCAAAAAATCGGGTAGCCTTTTGGCATGCCCGGACCGCGCCAGCCACGTTACCTCGCCGCGGCCTTGCGCCGCGACCTCGCGCGCAAGATGGTGTTTGTTGCCGGCCCGCGCCAGGTCGGCAAGACTACGCTGGCGCTGGGCTTGCCGGGCGCCCGCGCCGCCTACCTTAACTGGGACATCGCAACGCACCGCGACCGCATCCTGCGGGGCGAGTTACCGCCAGGCGCGCTGTGGATCTTCGACGAAATCCACAAGTACCGGCGCTGGCGCAACTATTTGAAGGGGCTCTACGACGGCCGGCCGCGCGGCCAGCGCATCCTGGTGACGGGCAGCGGGCGGCTGGATTTGTACCGCTACGGCGGCGATTCGCTGCAGGGACGCTACCACCTGCTGCGGTTGCACCCGTTCTCGGTGGCCGAACTCGGCATATCGCGCCCGGCGCAGCTGCACGACTTGCTGCAACTGGGCGGCTTTCCGGAACCCTTTCTCGGCGGCAGCAAGACGCAAGCGCGGCGCTGGTCGCGCGAGTACCGCTCGCAGCTGGTGCGCGAAGAGATTGTTGCGCTGGAACGCATACAAGACCTCGGACACCTGGAACTGATGATGCTGCGCCTGCCGGAGCTGGTCGGCTCGCCGCTGTCGATGAACGCGCTGCGTGAGGACCTGCAGGTGAGCCACAAGGCGGTGGTGAGTTGGATCGGCGCGCTCGAGCGGTTGTTCGCGCTGTTCCGCCTGGCGCCGTTCGGTGCGCCCCGCATCCGCGCGGTGAAGAAGGCGCAAAAACATTATCACCTTGACTGGACCGTGGTCCCGGGGGAGGCTGCGCGCTTCGAAAACCTGGTTGCCTGTCATCTACTCAAGTGGACGCATTTCGAGCAGGACACGCAAGGACGCGATCTGGATCTGCGTTACTTTCGTGATATCGAGGGACGCGAGGTGGACTTCGTCCTGGTCGAGGACCGGCATCCGCGCCTGCTGGTCGAATGCAAGTGGGGCGACGCCGAGGTGGACCCCAGTCTGCGTTACCTTAAAGCTCGCTTTCCCGAGGCCGAAGCCTGGCAGATTTCCGCGACCGGAAGCAAGGACTATCAAACGCCCGATGGCGTGCGTGTCGCGCCCGCCGTGAAGCTGCTTGCTACGCTCGTTTGAACAATGGGAACAACGGAATTCAAATCCTTTTAAATGTCCGCAAGCGACCCCAAGGAGCCGCCCAGCGTTTGGTGCGATGAAGGTCAGCTTGCTGATGTGGAACTGCCGCTCACGGCCTCGATTTGATCTTCGGCTTGTCGGCCTGAGTTGCCACTGGACATGTGATAACGGGGTAATCGGCGCATCCGATTTTAGCGCCTGCTACCGAAAAATCTGAGATGGCGCAATGACCCGAAGCGGAAGTAGAAGGGTTCGAAAAGCGGACGTTTAACGCCAGCCATCACGCACCGGCCTTGGCGGCAACGTGCATGGCTCTGCTATGCGGGGGCTTCCCATTGAGATCGACCCCGGTCTCCCGACGGTGCTTGGTCCAGGTCCTCTCCAAGAACTTGACCTCGTTCGCTGGCGCGATGCCGAAGCGATTCAGGGCAAGGATGGTCGCTCGCACAGAGACGCCCCCCGCGCCCTGGACCATGGGTTCGTTACAGCACGGGCACAGCGTCGAGGTCGTCACGGGTTAAAGGTTCCGCGAATTCCGAATCCCCTTCAGCATTTTGTCCAGTTGATCGCGCAGTGCGATGATCTCCGCCCATGACATCTCCGGCCGCCAGTCAGCCCGAAGAACCTCGACCATT
>MEQV01000270.1:5136-8345 GCA_001770355.1 Betaproteobacteria bacterium RIFCSPLOWO2_02_FULL_62_17 | reverse complement strand
GCACCACCGCGGGTGCGGCGCTGGCATTGAAAGGCAGCAATCGCATGGTTACCGCGGTGCTGGGCGACGGCGATTTCCTCATGGGCGTAACCGCGGTCTGGACCGCGGTGCGCTACCAGTTGCCCTGCCTCATGATCGTCTCCAACAACCGCGGCTACTACAACGACGAAGTTCACCAGGCCAACGTGGCGCGCGCTCGCACGCGTCCGGTGGAGAATAAAGGGATAGGACAGCGCATCGTCGGGCCGGACGTGGACCTGGCCGGCATGGCGCGCGCCCAGGGCGCGGTCGGTATCGGTCCGATCATCGACGTCAAGGATCTTCAGCCGGCCATCGAGCAGGGCCTCAAGCACGTGCGCGAAGGAAAGGTCTGCGTCATCGACGTACATGTGGCGCCCGGCTACGAGTGACGCTTCGCAGCTTTTAATCTTGAACCGCGCCCTCAAGCGCGGTTTTCGCCAGGAAGGTAGCCGTGGATATCTCGTTTGCCTCCGCAGTGGTCGTCCTGCTGCTGGTTACCGACCCCATCGGCAATATTCCGCTGTTTTCCACCTTGCTGAAAACGGTGGAACCGGCGCGGCGCACGCGCGTCATCCTGCGCGAATGCCTGATCGCCTACGGGGTGCTGCTGGTCTTTGTGTTCTTCGGCGAGAGAGTACTGGCCCTGATTGGGGTCTCCGACCGCTCGCTCAACATCGCCGGCGGGGTGATTCTGTTTCTCATCGCGCTGCGCATGGTGTTCCGCTCGCCCGAAGGGCCATTCGGCGAACTGCCGCAGGGCGAACCTTTCATCGTGCCTCTGGCCATCCCCTCGCTGGCCGGCCCCACGGCAATTGCCACGGTGGTGTTGCTTGCCTCGAGGGCTCCCGAGAGAATGACCGAATGGGTCGTCGCGGTGAGCGTGGCCATGGCGGTGGCCGCGCTGGCGCTGGTATTCGCCGACCGCGTCGCTCAGGCGATCGGCGAACGCACGCTGATGGCGCTGGAGCGGCTGATGGGCCTGGTGCTGACCGCTATTGCGGTGGAGATGCTGCTGCGCGGGATTGAAATGTTTATCAAGCAGCAGTAGCTCGGATTCACATGCGCTCGAATATCGCCGCGATCCCCTGCCCGCCGCCGATGCACATGGTGACCAGCGCATAGCGTTTCTGGACGCGCTGCAATTCGTACAGCGCCTTCACTGTGAGAATGGCGCCGGTGGCGCCGATCGGATGGCCCAGAGCCACGGCACCGCCGTTCGGATTGACCTTCGCAGGGTCGAGACCCAGATCGCGCGTCACCGCCATGGCTTGCACAGCGAAGGCCTCATTGGATTCGATCACGTCCATGTCCGAAGGTTTGAGTCCGGAGATCTTGAATAAGCCCTGCACCGCCGGAATCGGTCCCAGACCCATCAACTGCGGTTCCACGCCCGCATGCGAATAGGCCACCAGCCGCGCCATGGGCCTTGCGCCCAGCTTCTGCGCGGTGCCTGCTTCCATCAGCACCACGGCAGCAGCCGCGTCATTGATTCCCGAGGCATTGCCGGCTGTCACCGTGCCATCCCTCTTGAACACAGGCTTCAGCTTCTGCATGTCCTCGATCTTGGCATCGCGGCGCACATGCTCGTCGCTAGCGAACTGCACCGCTCCTTTCCTCGACTTGATCTCTACGGGAACGACCTGGCTTTTGAAATGCCCGCCTTCGAGCGCGCGCTGCGCCTTGTGATGGCTCTCCAATGCGAAGGCATCCTGCTGTTCACGCGTAATACCGTACTTTGCGGCGATATTCTCTGCGGTGATGCCCATGTGGCCGTGGCCGAAGGGATCGTGCAGCGCGGCGGTCATGGCATCGACCACCTGCGCGTCGCCCATGCGCTGGCCCCAGCGCGCAGCGGGCATGATGTAGGCGGCGCGGCTCATGCTCTCGGCACCGCCGGCAAGCGCGACATCGCAATCGCCGAGCAGGATGTGCTGCGAGGCTGAAACAATGGCTTGAAGTCCGCTGCCGCACAGGCGATTGACCGTCATGCATGGCGTCGCGACCGGTAAACCGCCGTCGAGCGCCGCAACGCGCGACAGGTACATATCGCGCGCCTCGCCGAACACCACGCTGCCGAATACCACGTGCCCCACCGAGGCCGGATCGATCTTCGCGCGCGCCACCGATTCCCTGACGCAGATCGCCCCGAGTTGTGTCGGTG
Source organism: Betaproteobacteria bacterium RIFCSPLOWO2_02_FULL_62_17 (assembly GCA_001770355.1). Classification (GTDB taxonomy): domain Bacteria; phylum Pseudomonadota; class Gammaproteobacteria; order Burkholderiales; family SG8-39; genus 2-02-FULL-62-17. The sequence goes on along the minus strand of MEQV01000270.1, from coordinate 6,163 downwards.
CGACGTCCTTCAGCGACGCGCCGTAAGCGCCGATTGCGGTGCGCACCGCGCTTACCACCACTACTTCGCGTGTTGCCATGGAAATCTCCCGTTTAAACTGGGCTAAAGGAAGCTACCGCCACGCATCTATGATCACCGTCGGATCTTCCTTGTTGAATGTTCCCGGACCGCGGCCCGCGTAACGGCCGCCGAACATCTTGAACGCGCCTTGCGTTTCGCCGCCGGTGACGACGATATTGATGTCTCCCGGCAGGAACAGCTGCACCATCTCGTCGGGCTTGGCCTTCAGTCGGCTGGCGTAGGGTTCGACGCCGGCAACCGCGTGCGGATGCACCAACGTAGTGATCCACTGGTCGTCCCAGTAATCGCGCGCGGGCAGCCGCGCATTCTCAGAACACCATTCGATCAGCTTTTGTTTGGAATAGCCCAGATCGTTGAAGCCGCGCGCCGCGATCGGGTCCATCACGATCAGCGGCTGCTGGTAGTGTTCGGTCGCGGTCAGGCAACGGATGAACTTCGCCTGCCACGAATCCCGTGGGCCGTAGCCGGATTGGGTGTACCAGCCGCCGAAGAAGACGCTCACGGTCGAATCTGTCTTCTTGAAGCCGTGATCGACGTGGAAGGGAGCCCACGGGCTGCGCTCCTCCGCTTCCGGAAAGCAGGCGGTGTAAGCGAGGACATTGCCCAGCGTGCCCATGTAGGTTTCGCCGGGCACCGAGCCGCCCTGGAGGTTCTGGGACAGCAGGCCGTAGGCGCGGCCAATGGTGGCGTTGGCCTGATTGTAGGGGCCGAGCGCGCCGATTCCCGAATTCATGCCGATCTCGTCGCGGATCGGGCCGTTGACCACAGAGATCGTTGCGAATGAGTCGTGCTGCTGGAGCGCGCCGTGACGCCGCTCGCCGACATCGCAAGAATCACCGGCAGATATTCCGGCCGCGCGCCAGCCATCACCGCGTTGACCGCAACTTTCTCGACATCGAATTCCCAGAACTCGCGGAACGCGGTCGGGCGCAGCTTGCCGATGATC
>MEQV01000270.1:4562-4961 GCA_001770355.1 Betaproteobacteria bacterium RIFCSPLOWO2_02_FULL_62_17 | reverse complement strand
CCTCTTGATCGAGCGGCTTGGTGAGGCCCTCGATCACTTCCTGCATGAACGGCCGCTTCGAGACCGGATCGGAGCCCTCGACATAAGCGCGCAGCTGATCCGGCGTCTGGCCGACCAGCGGCTGCGGCACGAATGCCTGCCGCGTGCGCGGCATGCCGTTGGCCATCGCCGCGGCCTTGGCGAGTCGTGCGAAGACATGAGTGTGAACCGCTATGGTGGGAATACCGCGCTCCTCCAAAGCCATCGCGAACCCCACGACCGTGGGGCTGCAGGTGCTTCAAAGGCCGACGCCTAATATGGCGGCGTTGCCTTCCGCGGCGACCTTCGCGCGCATGTCAGCATCGTCGACCCAGCTCTCGCGCGGCGAAATCACCCGGATGACCACCTTGGGCAGGTGTG
>MEQV01000270.1:3454-4538 GCA_001770355.1 Betaproteobacteria bacterium RIFCSPLOWO2_02_FULL_62_17 | reverse complement strand
AAAGTCCATCTGCCGCTTTCGCCCGGCACGCCATGGCCTCAACGGTACTACAGCAATCATGTCTGCGCTAAACCACCCGCCCCCACAGATCATGTTTGCCCGCACGGGTAATCTTCACTTGCGCCCAGTCGCCGGGTTTGAGCTCTCCGGCTTTGGCGATGATCACGCGGCCGTCGATTTCGGGCGCGTCGGCAGAGGAGCGCGCGATGGCGCCCTCTTGCGTGATTTCGTCGACCAGCACGTTCATGGCATTGCCGAGCTTCTGCTTCAGCCTGCGGGTGCTGATCAATTCCTGTAGTTTCATGAGACGCCCGCGGCGCCGCTCGCGCACTTTTTCAGGCACCGGGTCGGGCAGCTCGTTGGCTTTGGCGCCCTCGACCGGCGAATAGGCGAAGCAGCCGACGCGGTCCAGTTGCGCCTCTTCGATGAATTGCAGAAGTTCTTCGAATTCGGCTTCAGTTTCACCGGGGAATCCGGCTATAAACGTCGACCGAATGGTGATGTCTGGACAAATTTTTCGCCAGGCGCGAATGCGCTCCAGATTGTTCTCGGCACTGGCCGGGCGCTTCATCAATTTCAGGATGCGGGAGCTGGCGTGCTGGAACGGCACGTCAAGATAAGGAAGTATGCTGCCCTCTGCCATGAGCGGAATCACCTCGTCCACGTGAGGATAGGGGTAGACATAGTGAAGTCTTACCCAGGCCTTTTCATAACGTTCACACAGCTCGCCGAGTGCCCTGCAAAGCTCGGTCATGCGCGTCCTGAGCGGCCGTCCGTTCCAGAAGCCGGTCCGGTATTTGAGGTCGACGCCATAGGCGCTGGTGTCCTGCGAAATCACCAGCAGCTCGCGCACGCCTGATTTCAGCAATGCCTCCGCCTCGCTCATCACCTCTGCGATGGGCCGCGACACCAGGTCGCCGCGCATCGATGGGATGATGCAGAAGGTGCAGCGGTGGTTGCAGCCCTCGGAGATCTTCAGATACGCATAGTGGCGCGGGGTGAGCTTGATGCCTTGCGGCGGCACCAGGCTGGTAAACGGGTTGGCGGTGTCCGCAAGCGGCTGCGGCAGGTGGCGGTGCACCGC
>MEQV01000270.1:2323-3416 GCA_001770355.1 Betaproteobacteria bacterium RIFCSPLOWO2_02_FULL_62_17 | reverse complement strand
CCAGCACCTTGGGGTGGGCTTTGCGCACCACGTCGCCCTTGGCGCCGAGACAACCGGTCACGATCACTTTGCCGTTTTCAGCCAGGGCCTCGCCGATGGCCTCGAGCGACTCTTCTATCGCGCTGTCGATGAAACCGCAGGTGTTGACGATCACCAGCTCGGCGTCGCGGTAATTTCCGGCGGTGAGGTAACCCTCGGTGCGCAGTTGCGTGAGTATGCGCTCGGAATCAACCAGGGCCTTGGGACAGCCCAGGGAAACGAAACCGACCTTCGATGGCGTTGGGGAAGTGGCTTTGCGGGCGGCGGGTTTCAGGATTTCTTCTCGCCTTCAGGCGGCGTGCTGGCGGCCGCTTCGGGCGCGTCGTCCGGAGACGGCGCCTGATATCCGGGAAAGCCGAAGCCCGAGAACATGTTGCGCGTCTGGTTCTGAACTTTCTCCTGCATCTGCAGGAACATATTGCGGCTCTGGTCCATGTATGAGGACACCAGGCTCTGCATCGCCGGTCCCTGGAAAGCCGTGAATTGGTTCCACAGATCCTGGCTGGCCTTGTTGCCGCCGTGCATCGCCGGCGACTGCTCATGCATGCGCTTCTGCAATTCATTGAACAGTTGCATATTGCGCTCGAGATAGGAGCCCATCATTCCCTGCATGGCATTGCCATAGAAGCGGATGAACTGGGTGAGCACATCCGAAGTGAACATCGGGCTGCCGGTGGATTCTTCTTCGAGAATGATCTGCAGCAGTATGGAGCGCGTCAGGTCGGCGCCGGTTTTGGCATCGACCACCTGAAAACCCTCGTTCTTCAGGACCAGCTCTTTGACATCCGCCAGGGTGATATAGGCGCTGGTGCGGGTGTCGTAGAGCCTGCGATTGGGATACTTCTTGATCAGACGCGCTGAGTCGGCCATGAATTTCCCCTGCCTGTTCCGTCGCGGTTATGGACGCTGGATGCTGAAGCTGCTTGTTGCGTCGCACTGAGCCGTTGGGTCATTGTGTCCCTAGGCAAAGGACTTTGTCATGCTGCAATGCAACATTGCCATCCTGCCACCCTTCTGCGGCATTCTCACTGCATATGCTGGCCACCATTGATGG
>MEQV01000270.1:0-2251 GCA_001770355.1 Betaproteobacteria bacterium RIFCSPLOWO2_02_FULL_62_17 | reverse complement strand
AATCTGCGGGATGATCTTGGTATCGAGAATTTCCTTTGGAATCGCCGTGACCATCTTGGTGCCGATATACCCCGGCGATATGGTGTTCACGGTCACGCCCTTGCGCGCCACTTCCAGCGCCAGCGACTTGGAAAACCCGTGCATGCCGGATTTCGCCGCCGCGTAATTGGTCTGCCCGAACGCGCCTTTGGAGCCGTTGACCGAGGAAACGTTGATGATGCGACCCCAGCCGCGGTCCACCATCGAATCGCACACCTGCTTGGTCATATTGAAGACCGAGTCGAGATTGGTGTGCATGACCGCGTCCCAGTCGGCCTTGGTCATTTTCTTGAAAGTCACATCGCGGGTAATGCCGGCGTTATTGACCAGGATGTCCACTGGCCCCACTTCCTTGGCCACTTTGTCCACGCAAGCCTTGCAGGAGTCGAAATCGGCGACGTCGCAGACATAGGCATTGAAGTCGTAGCCCTTGGCATGCATCTGCGCCAGCCACTGGTCGGCGGTCTTGTTGCCCGGAGAAAACGTTACCACGACCCGGTAGCCGGCATCGGACATCTTGGTGCTGATGGTTTCACCCAGCCCCCCCATGCCACCGGTAATCAAAGCGACGTGCTTGTTCATCTGGCCCCTCCGGGAATCAATCTTGTGAAGGGATCTTAACGCCGAATACTTACCGGAACATGATCTACATCATATGCATGCCACCATTGATGGACAGGTTCGCCCCGGTAATGTACGCGGCTTCGTCGGACACCAGGTAGGCGATCAAACCGGCGATCTCCTCGGGTCGCGCCATGCGCCCCATGGGAATCTGCGCGACGATGCTCTCCAGGATCTCCGGCTTGATGGCGAGGGTCATGTCGGTGGCCACGTAGCCCGGGGAAATGGTATTGACCGTGACACCTTTGCGCACCACCTCCTGCGCCAGTGCCTTGGTGAATCCATGCATGCCGGCCTTGGCCGCGGAATAATTGACCTGGCCGTATTGACCCTTGATGGCGTTTACCGAGGAAATATTGATCACCCTTCCCCAGCCGCGTTCTGCCATGCCTTCGACCACCTGCCGGGTCACGTTGAAAACGCTGTTCAGGTTGGTATTGATCACCGCATACCAGTCAGTCGGCGACATTTTCTTGAGGAAGGCGTCGCGGGTAATGCCGGCATTGTTGATGAGAATATCGACGTTCCCCACTTCGGCATGAACCTTCTTCACCATCGCTGCGCAGGCCTCGTAATCGTCCACCTGGCCTTCGGCGGCGTGCGCGGTGATGCCCTGCTCCCGCATCTTTGCCAGCCACTCGTCCTTTTTCTCATAGCCAGGGAGGCAACCTGCGACGATGCGCACGCCGTTCTTGCCCAGACGGGTACAGATGGCGGTGCCGATGCCGCCCATGCCACCGGTAACCAACGCAGTGAGTTGTCGCACGTTCTTGTTGTTCTGTGGCGAAGACAGTTCCCCTTCGCCCGCCGTGACGTTGTTCAACACCATGTCCATTGCGTCAGCGCTCCAATTAATGCACTCCAGTCACCAGATTCAACGCTCTACCGCGAGCGCGACCCCCATGCCCCCGCCGATGCACAGCGATGCCAGGCCTTTCTTGGCGTCACGGCGGGCCATTTCATACAGCAATGTCACCAGAATGCGGCAACCCGAGGCGCCGATCGGATGACCCAGGGCGATGGCCCCCCCATTTACGTTGATGCGGCTGGTGTCCCAGCCCATCTGCTGGTTGACAGCAAGCGCCTGGGCGGCGAAAGCCTCGTTGATTTCCATGAGATCGAGGTCGCTGGCTTTCCAGCCGGCCTTTGCCAGGCAGAGCTGCGAAGCCGCCACCGGGCCCATGCCCATGATCTTGGGGTCCACGCCGGCCGTGGAATAGGCTTTGATGCGCGCCAGCGGCTTCAGGCCGAGTTCCTTTGCCTTCGCCTCCGACATCATGACCACGGCCGCGGCACCGTCGTTGATGCCCGAGGCATTGCCCGCGGTAACCGTGCCGGCCTTGTCGAATGCCGGACGCAATCCTGCGAGGCTCTCGACGGTGCTGCCGTGCTTGGGGTATTCGTCGCTGTCGAACTTGATCGGGTCGCCCTTGCGCTGCGGGATATCGAACGCGAGTATTTCGTCTTTGAAACGCCCCGCCTTCTGCGCCGCCTCGGCTTTTTGCTGGGAAGCCGCCGCGAATTCGTCCTGCGCCTGGCGCGAGATGTTGAACTGTTTTGCGACGTTCTCGGCGGTGACGCCCATGTGGTA
>MEQV01000269.1:31163-38717 GCA_001770355.1 Betaproteobacteria bacterium RIFCSPLOWO2_02_FULL_62_17 | reverse complement strand
AAGGGTGGCAGGTCCGAGTTGTCGGATTCGGAGTCCATGCGGAACTGGAGAAACCTTATCCGCTTCCGCGCAATTCGCCTTTGCGCATCTAACAATAAGAATTTTCGGAACTGCTCAGGCTCCCGCGGGTCGCGCGGCGCGCTGCATCAGCCACAGCCGCGATTATCGCCAGGGACGCTGCGGCTGGCTGTCTTGACGGACAGACGCTTGCCGTTGACGCCGTCATGGCAGCGGTATTCATAAGCTCAGCCTCGCTTCCGTGCCACCGCCCTCCCGGCCAAGCAGCTTGATCTGCCAACCGTTGGCCTCGGACAACTGCCGGGCGATGGCGAGCCCCAAGCCGCTGCCGCCGGTGGCGCCGCTGCGCGAGGACTCGACCCGGTAAAACGGCCGGAACACCGCTTCCATCTGGTCCGGCGCGATTCCGGGGCCGCGATCCAGCACGCGGATTCCGATGCCGCCTTCATTGCAATCGTACTCGACTGTCACCGGCTTTGCGCCGCCGTGGCGGACGGCATTCTGGATCAGATTGTCGACAATCCGCCGCAGCGCTCTGGGCCGGCAGTCCCTCCGGCAAGGCACGGCCGGCGCCCAGTGGATTACGGCGCCGCCGGCGCGGGCGTCATCCACCGCCTTTCCGATCAAATCGCCGATGTCGACGCTCTGCTTTTCTTCCTGCTGCAAACCCCGTGCGAGTTCGAGGAATTCGCCGATCATCCGGTTCATCTCCTCCAGGTCGCGGCCCATGCGTGAAATCAATGCGGGCGAAGGCTTTTCGGCGAGCATTTCCAGGGCCAGCCGCAGGCGCGCCAGCGGCGTACGCAGGTCGTGCGAGATACCGGCCAGCAAGGTCGTGCGGTTGTCGAGCAGTTCCCTCACCTGCCGCGTCATGCGATTGAATACGCGGGCCAGCGTGGCCAGTTCCACCGGCCCCGCCTCCGGCAGCAGTTCGGGGGTTTCGCCACGCCCGACGCGGGCGGCCGCCTGAGTCAGACGGTCAAGCGGAAGAGTGAGGCGGCGCACCAGCAACAGCGTCGTAAGTAGCGCAAGCAGCGTTCCGATCCCTAACACCATTGCGATGGCCAGCAGCGGATTTGCGCCGATGCGCTGTTGCGAAAAACCGATTCGGATCGATTGTCCGCCGGCGGAGATTTCGGCCCAGAACCAGCGTTCCTCCTGCACCGTGACTTTGATGCGAATGGGCCTGCCCGAGCGCTTCTCCAGCGCCTGTTCCAGCATTTGCAGGTAGGGCAAATGTTGTCCGCCGTCGGGCAGCGGAGCATCGGTCTCGACGAGCCATAGGCCATGGCTGTTCGCCAGTTCGTCCCTGAAATCGCGGCGGGCGTCGGGCGGCAGTTCGGCCCAGGTCTGCGCGGAAAGCACGATCAAAGCCGCCAGGTCGTCGGCGGAACGCCGCGCCAGGGGGAGGAGGATGGTGAAGAAAGCCACACCCAGCGCCAGCAACTGCATGACGATGAGGGACAAGGCGATGGTGACAGCGGTCTTTCCGAACAGGGTCGCCGGACGCCGCAAGCGGAGCATCAACTGCCGCCTCCGTCGGGCGAGAAAAGATAACCCTTGCCCCAGATCGTCCGGATGTAGACAGGATTGGCCGGATCGGGCTCGATCTTGCGGCGCAGCCGGGTCACGCGCACGTCGATGCTGCGGTCGAAGGGGCCGCGTTCGCTGCTCTTGATCAGATCCATCAACTGATCGCGCGAGAGCAGACGGTTGGGGTGTTCGGCAAACACCTGCAGAAGATCGAAGTCCCCGGAGGTGAGAGACACTTCCGCGCCATCCCTGGTGGTCAAGCGACGGGATCGCAGATCCAAGCGCAGAGAACCGAAACTGATGTTCCGGGTGGAGGACGTGTCCTCTTTCCTATCTCCGGCGCCCCGGCGCAACACCGCCCGAATACGGGCGAGCAGTTCGCGCGGATTGAAGGGTTTCGACAGATAGTCATCGACACCCACTTCCAGGCCGATGATGCGGTCGATATCCTCGCCTCGGGCCGAAAGCATGACGATGGGAATATGGGTGTTTGCCTGCAGCTTACGGGCAAGTGTCAGGCCATCCGCCCCCGGCAACATGAGGTCAAGGATGACCAGATCGACGGCGTTTCCCGCCAGGTAGACGTCCATCGCCATGCCATCGGCCACGGCACCGACGCGGAAGCCTTGCCCGGTGAGGTACTCGAGCAGCAAATCGCGCAGGCCGGGGTCGTCGTCCACGACGAGGATGTGCGGGCATTCCTTGTCCATGCGCCGGATATTACAAGACCTGCGGGCGGCTTTGACAAAGCGGTAACCATTGGTAACACATCGTTACCAATGGCGCGGCGCGGGAAATCTTGTGGAAACACGTCGATAGGATGATGGCAGTCATGCCGTCAGGGAAAGATCACCGTCAGGACGGCGTCGATAGTGAACATTCAACCGCAGGAGAAGATGATGAAGGCAGCACCGTATCTCAGGTTCAGCGTAATCGGCGTTGTCATGCTCGGCGCCGGCAGTGTTCTGGCGGACGAGCTGCCGTTGCCCGGGAATCCCGCGCAACAGCGCGAGAAGATGCGCAGCATGAGCGCCGAAGATCGAAGCGTCTCCCGCGAGCAAATGCAGGAGCGCCTGCGCAACATGACGCCGCAGGAACAGAAACGCATGCGCGAGACCCGCACCGAGGGCAGCGCAAAGGGCGGTGGTTACGGGCAAGGATACGAATCGCGCCGGGGTGAGGATAACGTTAGCGGCGGCGGGCGAAGCATCAGCGGCGGTCGTGGCCGCTGATCGAACCGGAGCATGAGCATGTACAACCATCGGCTGGTTTATATGGCGCTCAACGGCCCAGTCCCAACCGCCGCACGGGCGGCGGATCTCAGCGACATCTACAGGACTTAACATCATGGAGAGATCATCATGAAGAATTATGGCGCCAAGCGTCCGCTGTGGATTCTTGTTGCGGGACTGGTCGCGATCGGTTTCGGACTGTTGACCATCAAATCGGGCGCGGATGTGCTGTTCGGTTCGGAGGAAGCGCGCCGCGCCGCCGGCAACTACCTGCCGTCACTGGTTTGGTTCAACCTCCTGGCGGGATTCGCCTACGTCGCGGCGGGCGTGGGCCTTTTGTTCCAGCGGCGTTGGGCCGCGTGGCTCGCGCTCGGCATAGCGATCGCCACGCTGGCGGCGTTCGGCGCCCTCGGTGTGCACCTGTCGGGCGGCGGCGCCTACGAAATGCGCACGCTGGCGGCCATGCTGTTGCGCACAAGCCTATGGGCGGCAATTGCGTTCCTCGCCTGCCGGGCCATGGGCTGTCTGGCGCTCAGGCGGACGCGCTGAGATGAACCCGAGGTCGAGCTTGGAACTGCCTCAATCCAGCCGGCGCGCGGCGCTCGTGCCGCGCCTTGCGCTGATCGCCGTATTGGTCGCGGCGTCACTGCCCGGGACGGTAGCGGCCGAGGACCTGCTGCAGGTGTACCGCGACGCGCGCGGCTACGACGCGCAGTACGCCGCGGCGCGCCACGCGCTCGAGGCCGGGCGCGAGAAGCTGCCGCAGGGCCGCGCGCTGGCGCTGCCGGCGCTGAATCTTTCGGGAATCACCCTCTACACGGACCTCGACTCCAACTCGAGGAACCCGGCGATCGCGCCCAGTTTCGAGCGTGATTTCCGCTCGAACGCCTATTTGCTTTCGTTCTCGCAGCCGCTCTACCGCGAGCAGAACTCATTGCAATACAGCCAGGCGGAGTTCCAGGTGAAGCAGGCCGAGGCAAGCTTCGGCCAGGTGGGCCAGGACCTGATCGTGCGCGTCGCGCAGTCGTATTTCGACGTGCTTGCGGCACAGGACTCACTCGCCTTCATCCGCGCGCAGAAGTCGGCGATTGCCGAGCAGCTTGCGCAGGCGAGGCGCAATTTCGAGGTCGGCGCCGCCACCGTTGCCGATACGCATGAGGCGAAGGCGCGCTTTGACCTCTCGGCCGCGCAGGAAATAGCGGCGCAGAATGACCTCGTCAACAAGCGCCGCGCGCTGAAACAATTGACCGGCAAGGAATACGCGGGCCTGAAACCCTTGCGAGCTCAGATGAAGCTCGCACCGCCCAATCCAGCGAGCATGGAGAACTGGGTTGATCTGGCCGAGAAGCGAAGCTTCCCAGTGCTGATTCAGGAGGCGCTGATCGAGATCGCGAGCCTGGAGGTCAAACGCAACCGCGCCGCCAACTACCCGACGCTCGATCTTGTGGTCACCCACGGCCAGACGAGCTTGAGCGGGTCTACGTTCTCCAGTGCCGGCGCCCTCCAGACGGCCAGTACCATCGGCCTGCAGTTCGCCGTGCCTCTATATGCCGGCGGCGCGCTGCGCTCCAAGGAGCGGGAAGCCGCGGCAAATCACGAGAAATTGAAGCAGGACCTGGAGAACGCGCGCCGCTCGAGCGAGTTTTCCTCGGGGCAATCGTACCTCGCCGTGATCAACGGCATCGCACAGGTCGCGGCGCTGGAACAGGCGCTGCTCTCCTCGCAGAGCGCTCTCGACTCGACCAAGCTTGGCTACAAGGTGGGCGTGCGCATCAACATCGATGTGCTGAACGCGCAGCAGCAACTGTTTTCCACCGAGCGCGATCTTGCCTTGGCGCGCTACAACACGATCAACAGCCAGCTGAGGTTGAAGGCCGCTGCCGGCGCCCTGCGCGAGGAAGACCTGGACGAAGTCAACCGCGCGCTGGCGCAATGACAATGAAATGCTGAGAATGAGATGAGGACAGGAAAATGAGCATGAGCAAACGCGTGATCGGCGTCGCCTCGCTTGCCGCGGTGATAATCGCGGCGGCCGGCGCCGCCTACCTGCGCTTCGGACGCGCCGTTTCAGTACCGATTGTCGAGGCGGTGCATGGCAATGTGACCCAGCGCGTGGTTGGTCCCGGTACTTTGCAGGCGCGGGTGCCGGTGACGCTGGCCGCGCGCATCACCGCGACCGTCAGGCAGATCAGCGCCGATGTCGGCGATACCGTCACGCGCGGACAGGACCTGGCGGTGCTCGACGATCGCGATCTCGCCGCGCGGCGCGGCGTCGTCGGTAGTCAGCAGGTGGCGCTGGCGCGCAACGTCGAGGCGGCGAAGGCGGCCATCGCCAAGGCGCAGGCGGAGTTCGAGCTTGCGCGCAGCAAGCAGTGGCGCGACGCCGAATTGCTGCGCAGCGGCTTCGTGTCACGGGTGGTGCTCGACGCATCCGATGCCACGCTGCGCGCGGCGCGAGCCAATCTCGACAATGCGAGCGCGGCGCATTCGGCGCGCGAGGCCGATGCGCTGGCGCTGGCGCAGGAGGCGCGCTACGCCGACACCGTGCTGTCGTTCACCCGCATCGCGGCACCGATGAACGGCGTCGTCATTTCGCGCCAGGCGGAAGTCGGCACCACGGTGGTGCCGGGAAGCCCGCTCTTCCGCATTGTCGACGCGGCCACGCTCTGGATTGCGATGCGCGTGGACGAGTCGGTGGTCGGCCGGGTGCAAGTCGGCCAGGCGGCCAGCATCAGGATGCGCACCGGCGAGGTCCTGGCCGGAAAGGTCGCGCGAATCTCGCGCCAATCCGACGCCGCGACACGCGAGCTCGAGGTCAATGTCGCGTTCGATGCGCCGCCGGCACGCTTCGCCATTGATCAAGAGGCGGAAGTCGCGATCGCCGTTGGCGATGCATCCGGCATCGCCCTGCCGCTGACGGCCCTGACCCGCGACCGCGAAGGGCAGCAGGGTGTGCTGGCCGTCATCGATGCACGAACCGAATTCCGCCCGGTGCAGACCGGCGCGAGTGACGGGCAACGAGTGCTGATAGTCAAAGGGATGGCGGGCGGAGAGCGGGTTGTCGCCACGGCCGAGGCCGTCAAGGCCGGCACGCGCGTGCAGGCGCTCGACGCGTCGAGCCGCTGACCCCACGGTACGCAAGGCTGCCCATGGATCTCGCGCTCAAGGATATTCGCCGCCATCTCGGCAAATTCATCGCCACCATCGCCGGCGTGGCGATGCTGCTTTCCATCGTGCTGGTGATGAACGGCATCTACCAGGGCAACATCGCCGACGGCGTGTGGTTGATCGATAACACGGCCACCGATCTTTGGGTGGTGGAACGCGGGCGCGGCGGGCCGTTCAACGAGAGTTCGCGCATGCCGCTGGACAGCTACAAGAGCGTGGCGGCGACACCGGAGGTGGCCAAGGCCAGCCCGCTGGTGATCTACTTGGCGCAGCGCGACATCGGCGGCAAGAGCCAGCAGTTCACCATCATCGGCTACGACGTGTTCGGCGGGCTGGGCGGCCCCGGCCGTATCGTGCTCGGGCGTGCCATCGAGGCCCCGCACTACGAACTCGTCGCCGACCGCAAACTCGGGCTGGCGCTGGGCGACAAAGTGCCTTTCGGCACCCACGACTACACCGTGGTCGGCGTCACACAAGGCGCGGTCGATTCCGGCGGCAGCCCGTTGGTCTATCTGTCGCTGCCGGATGCGCAGGAGGTGCAGTTCCAGCAGGACAACCGCGCCCTGATCGCGGCGCGCGCGGCCAACCTCAAACGCCTGGAGCGCGCCGGCTACTCCGCCGAGCAGGCGGCCCGTCTGCTGCCGCTTCTGGCGTCAAGCGGCGATACCGTCAACGCGGTGCTGGTGCGGCTCGCGCCGGGCGCGGACGGCGCGCGGGTTGCGCGACACATCAGCGACTGGCTGTACTTCAACGTCTACACCAGCATCGAGGAGCGCAAGCTGATGCTCGAGGGCAAGCTTAACAGGATGTCGGCGGTGCTGGGCTTGTTCCGGGTGTTGCTGGTCATCGTCTCGATCGTCATCATCGCGCTGATCATCTACGTGCTGACGATCGAGAAGATCAGGTCGATTGCGACGCTGAAGCTGATCGGCGCGCCGAATGGGGTGATCGTGCGGCTGATCATGGAGCAGTCGCTGGCGCTCACCTTGGCGAGCTTTGCCGTCGCCTACGGCCTGCGCGAGCTGATCGTGCCTGGTTTTCCGCGCACCTTGGCCTTCCTGCCGCAGGAAACCACAGCCACCTTCGTGGTGATGCTGGGTGGCGGCGTGGTGGCGAGCCTGATGGCGATCTGGCACGCGCTACGCACGCCGCCGCAGTTGGCGCTCGGGGGCTGATGTGGCGGTCCTCGAAGTCGCCAACGTCTCGATGACCTTCGGTCAGGGCGAACTCGCCGTGCAGGCGCTGAAGCCGACAACCTTCAATGTAGAGGGAGGCGAACTCGCGGCGCTGCTCGGCCCCAGCGGCTCGGGCAAGAGCACGCTGCTGCTCGCGATCAGCCTGATCCTGGAGCCGAGCACCGGGCGCATCGCCATGAACGGCCGCGAGGTCTATAACAACGGCGCGACCGGCATCGATGAGCGCGCCTACCGCCGGCAGAACATCGGCTTCATCTTTCAGCAGCACAATTTGATCCCGTTCCTCACCGCGCGCGAGAACGTCGCGCTGGTCATGCAGATCAACGGCATTGGGCGGCGCGAAGCCGCGCGGCGCGCGAAAGAATTGCTCGGCTACCTGGAGATCGCCCATCGCGCGGATTCGTTGC
>MEQV01000269.1:29649-31137 GCA_001770355.1 Betaproteobacteria bacterium RIFCSPLOWO2_02_FULL_62_17 | reverse complement strand
ACGAGCCGTGCCTGGTGCTCGCCGACGAGCCCACCGCGGCGCTCGACACCGAGCGCGGCACAAAGGTGATGGCATTGTTGAGAAAGATCGCGCGCGAACGCCGCTCGGCGGTGATCACCGTGACCCACGACCACCGCATGATCGAAGGCTTCGATACCGTCTACCACCTGGACGACGGCAGGCTGACGAAGACGACGCGCGCTGACACACACTAATTCCGCCGGCGGGCTTATGCTTCGCCTCACACCGGCCGGATACTGTCGAAAATGCCTGAAGAACCGCGCCAGTTCTTGGTCTTCAAGCAATTGCCGAGAAATTCCTCAGGCTCCCACGGGTCGCGCGGCGCGCTGCGATAGCCTCAGCCAGCCGATAGCAACCAGCACGATGCCGACCAGGGGCAGCGCCGCGAGGTTCACCTTCTCCCAGCCGGCATTGGTGACGATCAGCCCGGAGGTGAAGGAGGACAGCGCCATCATGCAGAAGATCGCGAATTCGTTCGCGCCCTGCGCGCGCGCGCGCTCCTCGGGCCGGTAGCTTTCGAGCAATAAGGCGGTGCCGCCGATGTAGAGGAAATTCCAGCCCACCCCGAGCAGCACCAGTGCCCACCAGAAATTGGCCACCGCGATGCCCGACAACGCCACCGTGATCGCGCCGATGTTCAGCAGCGCGCCCGCGAACAGCACCGCCACCACGCCCAGGCGCTTGATCAGCGCGCCGGTGAAGAAGGAGGGCGCGAACATCGCCACCACGTGGGAGGAAATCACGAACGCGGCGTCGCCGTAGGGGTGGCCGCAGACGCCCATCGCGATCGGGGACGAGACCATCAGAAAGTTCATGACGCCATAGCCGACGGCACCGGAGGTTACCGCGACGATGAATTTCGGCTGCCGCATGATTTCCCGCAGCGGCCGTCCGGTGGCGGCCTGCTCCGCGGCGCTGGGGGTGGGGATGCGGGTCCGGCTCAGCAGGGCGATGATGATCAGGGCGAATGCGATCAGCACCAGGTAGGCACCGACGAATCGGGGACCGACCAGGTCCACCGTGTAGCGGCTGGTGCTCGGGCCGAGCACGCCGCCGATCAACCCGCCCGCCAGCACCAGCGACACCGCGGTGGCGCGGAAATCCGGAGGGGATACATCCGCTGCCGCGAAGCGGTAGTACTGGCCGAAGGCGTTGCTCGCGCCGTAGACCAGCATCCCGGCGCACAACAGCCAGAAGCTATGCGCCCACAACGCCGCGGCGCAGACCAAAGCACCGAGGATGCCGATGGCCGCGCCTTGCATAAGCCCGACCCTGCGCCCCACCCGCTTCATGTAAAGCGAGGCCGGCATGGTGGTGAGCGCCGACCCGATGATCCAGCAGGTGACCGGGAGAGTCGCCAGCGACGCGATGGGCGCCAGCGCGAGGCCCGAGAGGCCGTTGATCGCGATCAGTGTCGAATTGATGGTGAATAGCATCGCCTGGCAGGCGACGAGCAGGCCGAGGTTC
>MEQV01000269.1:18016-29637 GCA_001770355.1 Betaproteobacteria bacterium RIFCSPLOWO2_02_FULL_62_17 | reverse complement strand
TCTTCGACGCATCGGAAATGGCCTCGAAACGCCCGCCGCTATTGGCTTCCCGGCCTATATCCCTTTAGCCCAATGAATCGCATCGACTTGCGTCGCGCCGCTATGGCGTCTTGGCTTCCTTGCCCCTGAGGATGTACTCTGTAGATTCACGCCCATGCCCGCGGCAATTCATACCTGAATCAGCAATTTTGTCTTGCTTTTCGAGGGAATGAACATGATTGAACGAAGGAGCATGATCAAGCCATCCGCAATTGCCACCGTCATCACCCTATTACTATGGCTATCTGCATTTTCCGCGTTCGCGCAAAGCTCGGAACCGGGATCGGAATTTCGCGACTGCGATGACTGCCCGGAGATGGTGGTTTTGCCTCCGGGGACTTTCGCGATGGGATCGAACGGCGCTGAGGCAGGCCGTGACCCGGACGAAGGTCCGGTCCGCAAAGTCACCATCGCCTATCGTTTCGGCATCAGTCGATTTGAAATAACCCGCGCGCAATTCGCACGGTTTGTCGCGGCATCGGGCCACGTCTCGTTGAGCGCGATCGATTGTCACAATCTTGGCCTGGCGCCGGGACTGAAGGTCAATGACACATCGGGTTTCGACTGGCGCGATCCGGGGTTCCCGCAAGCGGACGATCATCCCGTTGTCTGTATTGATTGGAACGATGCCAAGGCCTACGCGACCTGGCTTTCGCATGAGACCGGACACAGTTACCGTTTGCTTTCGGAAGCCGAGTGGGAATACGCGGCACGCGCGGGCTCGATTGCCTCCAGGCCCTGGGGCGACAATCCACACGCGGCGTGCCAGTTCGCCAATGTGGGCGACCACGCGCGCGAGCGCCAGATCTTGCTCGGATCGAACAATAAGCGCACTGACGCTCACCATTGCGAGGATGGCTCCGCCTATACCGCGCCTGTCGGCAGCTATGCGCCAAACCGGTTCGGCCTTCATGACATGATCGGCAACGTCTGGGAGTGGACCGAAGATTGCTGGAACGAGTCTTATGTGGGCGCTCCCACGGATGGAAGTGCCTGGCTGGCCGGCGATTGCACGCGCCGCGTCGACCGGGGCGCATCATGGAACTCGACCCCTCGTCACACCCGTAGTGCCAATCGCGACAGAAACACCGGAGTGTTTCCTAGGCGCCTTGTCGGCTTCAGGCTCGCGAGGGACTTTGAAGCCGAGGAAACATTGCGCCCGTAGATCCTTTGCCGCGCAATGGCCGCGATGCGCCTGTTCCGGGATGGAGAAATGTATCGCAGTGTAAAAACTCCACGGCTGCAAGTCTGCGATACAAAAAGCCCAATTTATGACATCAAGCGATTACAACTACCTGATTAAATCGGTTCTATGGAAAATGTATCCATTGCCAATTTGAAAAATATTCGTTCATGAAACGATTGAACAAAGCAGTTGGCTTAGTGCAGGAGCATAAACAATCATGAGTCTGATACAAGCGCAAGCACTCGAAAAAACCTATCGGGCCGGGGATGTTGACGTGCATGCGGTTCGCGGCGTGGATTTCACCATCGAGGCGGCTTCGTTCGCGGCTTTCGTCGGTCCCTCGGGCAGCGGCAAGAGCACCGTGCTCAACATGATCGGTTGCCTTGACCATCCGACGGGGGGAATGCTCAAGGTGCTCGACACCGACGTATCCCTACTCAACCGGGAGACCGGCGCGGCATTCCGCGGCAACAACATCGGATTCATTTTCCAGGATTTCAATCTGGTGCCGGTGCTCACTGCCTATGAGAACGTGGAGTACCCCCTCATTATGGTGCAGGACTGGCCTGCCGCCGATCGCGCAAAGCGGGTGAAGGAACTGCTTGAGGCCGTGGGGATGAGCGACCAGGCAGACAAGCGCCCTGACCAGCTCTCGGGCGGGCAAAAGCAGCGGGTCGCGGTCGCACGCGCGCTGGTGGCGCGCTCCAAGCTGGTGCTTGCCGATGAGCCGACGGCGAATCTGGACCATGACACCGCCTACCGGATCATTGAATTATTGAAAGGCATGCGCGACGAATACGGCACCACCTTCATCTTCTCCACCCACGATCCAAAGATCATGGGCGAAGCCGAGGTCACTTTCACGCTGGAGGACGGCAGGATGCAAACCTTGAACGGCGGCAGCAGGCCGCCTGATACGCGAATCGGAAGCGAGGCAAGTCATGGTTAAGATTCTGAATCTGGCGGCCCGCAACCTGCTGCGCTATCGCCGGCGCACCGGCTTGACCGCGTTTCTGATCGTGATAGGCATGGTGGCGGTGCTGGTGTTTGTCGCGGTTACCGGTTCGTTCAAGAGCATGATGATCGGGCAGATCACCGATTCCTTCCTCGGCCAGGTCCAAGTTCATCGCCGCGGTTTCGTCGCTTCGGTGGAGAGCCTGCCGCTTAACATGAACATGCCGGCGCAGCTTGCCGAGCGCGTGCACAAGGCGCTCGAGACCGCGCCGGGTGTCGTGGCGCATGCGCCGCGCATTAAGTTCGGCGCCATGTTCAGCAATTTCACTGAAACCACCAGCGTGAGGGTGAACGGCATCGATCCCGCGACCGAGGCACTGGTTTCGCCGCTCCTCGCCAAACGTCAAAACAGCGGAACCGTTGGCCCGACCCTGCTCGCGCCCGGCGAAATCCTGGTGCCTGATCTGGTGGCGCGCGGCCTGAAGGTAAAGGCCGGGGACACGGTGGTGCTGGTGGCTACCAATCGCGACGGCTCGGTCAACGGCAAGACTTTCACCATTCGCGGCACGCTGGACAGCGCCACCGGCCCCGGTGGCAGGGATGGCTATATTCACCTTGACGACGCACGCACACTGTTGCGCCTGGATCAGCCGGAAGTCACCGAATACGCCATCAGGATTGGCGGCTCGGAAGATGCCGAAGCCGTCGCAGAAAGGCTGGCCTCCATCTTTTCAGATACCAAGAACAAGGAAGGCCAGCCGATTCTCGAAGTGCACCCCTGGCAAAAGCTTTCGCCATTCTCCAATATCGCCAGCATGATCGATCTGCTGGCCATCTCCATCAAGATCATGCTGGTGGCGATCGTGCTGGTCTCGGTCATGAACGTGATGATCATGGCGGTGTACGAACGTATCCGGGAAATCGGGACCATTTTGGCGATCGGCACACCGCCCGGACGCATACTCTGGCTGTTCCTCAACGAAGGATTGTTGCTGGGCATCGCCGGCACGGTGGCAGGGGTGTTGATCAGCATCGGCAGCATTCTGCTGATTGCCGCGATCGGCCCGACCTTTACCTTCGGGCAGCAGAGGGGGCTGGTCATGTCGCCTGATCTGCCCTGGATGGACATGGCCTCGGTGTCAGCCATGGTGATTCTGATCGCGGTTCTGGCAAGCCTGCAACCGGCATGGAAGGCCTCGAAAATGGATCCCATCACGGCGCTGCGTCACGTCTAACTCACTGAAGAAGAACACTCTCATGAAAATACTCTCGCTGATCGCAGGACTGCTGGTCTGTATTCCACACGCATGGGCCGCCACTATCGACGGCAACGACCTGCTGCGCAAGGTCGACCGCAATCTCGAGCCCGAGAGCTACGAGATGTACCGCAAGCTCATCAATATCGAGCCCAACGGCAGCCGCAAGGAGTTCGTGCTGTATTCGGTCAAAAAGGGGCGCGACAAGGTGGTCGCCCTGTTCCTCGATCCGCCCAGCGACAAGGGCCGCGCCACCCTGCGCACCGGGGACAACATGTGGCTGTATATCCCGAGTGTGGGCAAGCCGGTGAGGATAACCAGCCTGCAGTCGGTGATTGGCGGGGTGTTCAACAACGCGGACATCCTGCGCGTCGATTACGCGGTGGAGTACAACGTCGAATCCGCGACCGAAGAGAAAGACCATTACCTCCTCAATCTCAAGGCGAAAAGCGGAGAGGTCGCCTACGACAGGCTCAAAATGCAGGTGGATCGCAAGATCCTGCTGCCGCTGCGCATCGAGGCCTATGCCGCCAGCGGCCTGCTGATCAAGACGCTGTATTTCAAGGACATCAAGGATTTCGGCGGCGGCATCCGGCGGCCCGCCACGGTGGAAACCGACAGTCCGCTGTTCAAGGGTTATCGCTCGGTAATGCTGTATTCGCAACTGCGCAAGAGGCAATTTCCCGACGAGGTGTTCACGCTCAACTACCTTTCGCGGGTCGAAGACCTGCGCAAATGATGCGCGGCGCCCGGCCTTTGTGCGTTCTGGCATTGGCCGCCGCGGCCGCGGCCGGGCATGCGCAGGAATTCAAATTCGACGCCGCGGCCTTCGAGCGCAAGACCTTCGAGTTCACCGGATATGCCGAGCTCAAGCGTGAGCATATTCCGCTGAATCGCGACGGCGCTTTCTACAAACTCAATTTCTACAACAAGGCGCAGCGCGAATCGATCGATCGCAGCGTGGTGACGCTCAAGCCCCAGGGGAAATTGCGCCTGGGCGAGAACAGTACCGTCAACCTGCGCGCGCACCTCGATGTGCAGCGCGACAGCCTGTCCGAGTCTCATACCAGCCGTTTCGACGAAGCTTACTGGTCTTACAAGCCCGCGCCCGGGTTTACCCTGGACGCGGGAAAGTCAGCCGTGAAATGGGGCAAGGGTTACGCCTGGAATCCGGTGGGATTCGTGGAGAGGCTCAAGGATCCCAACGATCCGGAACTCGCGCGCGAGGGATTTACCGCGCTGTCGGCGGATTTCATACGCAATTTCGACGGGCCGCTGCAGACCGTGGCGTTCACGCCTTTAATTTTGCCGGTATCGCGCGGCATCAATTCGGATTTCGGCGCACCCGGCCATGTGAACGTCGCCGGCAAGCTGTACCTGCTTTATCGCGATACCGATATCGACTTCATGTTCCTCAATGGCGGCAGCCGCACGCGGCGATTTGGCTTCGATTTTTCGCGCAACCTGGGCAGCAGCCTGGAGATCCATGGCGAATGGGCGCGCACGCAGAAGGTAGCGCGACCGGTGACCGATGCGCGCGGCAATGTCACGCAGAGCCAGGCGAACGCCACCAGCTATCTGGCGGGCATGCGCTACCTTAGCGAAATGGATACCACCTATTTCCTCGAGTATTACCGCAATGGCGCGGGCTACGAGCAGGAGCAGTCCGCCGATTTTTATGATTTCGTGGACCGAGGCGTCGCGCAGTTCAACGCCAACGGCAGCAGTGCCCTGCTGCAGAAGGCGTCAAACCTTTCCCAGGGCGCTTATGGCAGGCCCAACTCCGGCAGGAACTACCTGTATTTCCGCGCCAGCCAGAAGGAGCCCTTCGACATTCTGTATTTTTCGCAGTCGGTAACGGTGATCCAGAACCTCGATGACGGCAGCCGCTCGCTGGTACCGGAGGTGCTCTATACCGGATTCACCAACATCGAGCTGCGGGCGCGGGCCTTTTTTCTCACAAGCGGCGGGAGCACCGAATTCGGCGAAAAGCAGAATTCGCGCCGCATCGAATTGCTGGCCAGGTTTTACTTTTAGATGCGTCGCACTTTGCTTGCAGCGGCAAAAATGGTTATTCCGAATTGCCTGAAAACCGAACACACCCGGAGATAGGTTTGGCCGGCTGAAATGCGCAGCCGGCTTGAGGAAATGGCATGGCGACGAATGGCGATCGTCGAGCGCCACGACCTGTTACGCGGGAATCTTCTTTTGCCCAGCAAACACGGGTTCGATCACGGCCTATCGTACGACGTGGGACATAATGTTGCCTATCGAAAAGTTACCCGCCGCGTCGTAGCAGACCACATTCACGATTTCGCCATAACCTTGTCGTTCATGACCCGAAGCCCGCTGTATCGCCCAATTCAGCTTCGATCTCCAGCAGCCGGTTGTACTTGGCAATCCGCTCGCTGCGGCACATGGAACCCGTCTTGATCTGACCGCCGCCCATGGCCACCGCGAAGTCCGCCATGAAAGTATCTTCCGTCTCGCCTGATCGATGGGAAATCACGAATCCCCAGCCGGCTTTGCGGCACAAATGGATGGCTGCGACGGTTTCGCTCACGGTGCCGATTTGGTTGAGCTTGATGAGCGCCGCGTTGCAGCTCTTCTCGGCGATGCCACGCGCGACGAATTGCGGATTGGTGACAAGCAAGTCGTCGCCGACGATCTGGATGTCCCCGCCCATGGCCGCCGTCATGGCGGCGAACCCCGCCCAATCATTCTCGGCAAGTCCGTCCTCTATGGAAACGATGGGATAGCGGCGCACCCATGCTTCAAATAACGCGATCATTTCGGCGCTGCTCTTGTCGCCTTGCCCGCTGCGCGTGAGGCGATACTTGCCGCCCTCATAGAAAGAACTCGCCGCCGGGTCGAGAGCAATTACGATGTCTTTGCCGGCCCTATAGCCGGCTTTCTCGATGGCCGCAACGATCAGCTCGCAGGCCTCCTCGTTGCCGCCTTTCAGTTGCGGGGCAAAGCCGCCCTCGTCGCCCACCGAAGTCGCGTAGCCCTTGCCGTGCAGCAATTTTTTCAGCGCCTGAAATGTCTCGGCGCCGTAGCGCAGGGCATCTGCCAGTGTTGGCGCGCCCTTCGGCATGATCATGAACTCCTGGAAGTCAAGGCTGGAATCGGCATGTTTGCCGCCATTGAGCACGTTCATCATAGGCACCGGCAAATGCACCGCGCCCACGCCGCCGAGGTAGACGTAGAGCGGCAGGCCGCAGGACTGAGCCGCCGCCCGGGCAACTGCCTGCGAAGCCCCGAGGGTGGCATTGGCGCCCAAGCGGGATTTGTTGTCGGTGCCATCAAGATCGATCAGGATTCGGTCGATTTGCGCCTGCTGTAATGGTTCGCAACCGGCAAGCGCGCTGTGGATTTCTGTATTGACGTTTTTCACGGCCGTAAGAACGCCTTTGCCGGAATAGCGTTTTGGATCGCCATCACGCAATTCCGTGGCCTCGTTTTCGCCGGTCGATGCGCCTGAAGGAATCGACGCGGTGCCCACGGTGCCATCGTCCAGTACGACATTGACACGAACGGTGGGGAAACCCCTGGAATCGAGGATTTCCATTGCATTGACGGATTGGATGCGATTTCTCATTCTTATCTCCTCAAAGAGCGGTTACCCATGTAAGTCCTGGCAAGCGAGATCGCAACGCTCGAATATTCCATCAAACCAGTTTGAGCGCTCGATCGATCGGGCTGCGAGCGGCGGGAAGTAGTTGGACTTGATGAAACTGCCACGAACGATCCAGCTTCGGTTTTAAGGCGCCATTCCATAATGCGCCAGTTCATGCAACAACGTTCCATTCATACTGACCACCTAGTCTTTTCGAGGTTGCTGACAACGGGTTTGACCATCGAATTCCAGTAAAGGAAGTCCAACTGGCGCGATCGATGAACCGCGCCGCCAGCATACCGTCGCAGTGATGGTCACGCAAAACCGCAGAATTGGTGCAATGTCTTTTTCACCAAGACATTGCGAAGCAGTGCCGCTTCGCTTATCGGTAACCTCCGATTCAGATTGCTAATGTTGCGCGTGAATTCAGTGAGCCTTCCTCGCTGCTCTTCGGCGAGCATTGCCCGGACAACGCCTTTGGACGCGGTCAAGTAGACCCGGGCGAAGTGCTTCAGGCACAAGCCGTAACCCTGGCTGAAAACCTCGCGATGCCCTTTTTTGTTCAGCAGGTGGAGCAGGGTGTCTGTGGCTTTGTCGGTGGCAACGTCGATGCGTTCACAGCCTGGACATTTTTCCAAACGATGCGACGGTGTTTTCGGTCCCGGAATCTTCCGCCGGGGGCGCCTTCTCTTGTATTCCGCCCAGAATTCAGGGCCTTCGGCCTTTATTTTCGCTTCTTCCTCCCTGAGTTCGGCGGCTCGGACAAGCGCCTGAATTTGCTGACGGAGGTATCGGAGGGAGACGGACAACGCGCGCTCAACCACGGCAGCGGTGAGCGTTGGGGCGCCAAGCCGGGCGATTGCCGATACGTGTTCGGGACAAGTCGGAAAGAAGAGCCAGGCATCCTCGTCAAAACCAGCGGCTTTTTCTACATTCAGCAACCAGCGCTGTCGGGCGCGCTCGGTCTCGATGCAAAGCGGGCAGGTGTCCGAGCATGCAATAGCTTCGACCAGCGTTGGACACAGGTCGAGACCGTTGGCGAGTCCCGCCCCTGAAGTGCGGATTTCGACCATCGGCCGACCGGCGATCAGACCAAGTGCGTGGTTCAGCGTCGCCGCGGCATCCTCGACCGGCCAGGCATCGGTTTTACGCGCTGATCGGAGCAACTCCTTCATTCTTCTCACCACCCGGCCCAAGTCGTCCGCATATTGCGTTAGACCGGCCAAACGGGACTCCGGTGCGAGATCTGCCGCGAGCAACTGGAAATGCCCGACGCAAAGTCCATGGGAATGGCCGGCACTTGCCTGATTTTCTGCTATGGAATACTGCCGCGCGAGACGGGCCGATTGCCGCCCCACTGCGCGATTCGCGTAGGTACAGGCCGGGCAAGCTTGTTCCGCTCCGAATAGGATTTGTTGTACTTGGCTTTCGAGGAAATATTTTTCGTTCAACAGCAGCATGAGACGGGGAATCGTATCGTGAAGCATCTCTACTACACCGTCCCCAATCGACAAGCTCTCCTGAGAAAGAAGCTTCGCCCCGTGCCGGGCGCAGAATCCGAGGGCATCTGTAATGGCCTCGCCGGTGGCCGCTAAGAGCTTCGGATCACCGAATGCGCGAGCGAAATATCCGGCGTCGCTGTTCGCGTACGTTTCGCAAAGCGGACAAGCGCGATACCCCAATTGGTCGGACATGATGTTCACGCCAGGTCAGCTACCGGGGCGGCGAATTCGCGTAAGCGCTTCAAGTCGGGCTCGACCTCTTGGAAACGCCCCCACGCGGATCTGGCGTGTCGCCCGCGTAGCGTGGCATCAGATGCACGTGAACGTGCATGATCGTCTGGCCGGCCGTTTCGCCGACGTTCACTCCGATGTTGTATCCTCGTGGAGCGAACTTTTCGTCGAGCAGCGTCTTCGCTTGTACCAGCAGCGCCAGCAGGGCGCATCGCTCCGCCGAGGAAGTGTCGAAAAAACTCGCCATGTGTCGACGGGTAATGAGCAGCAGATGTCCGGGGCTGAGCGGGTATTTGTCGTTGAGCGCGTAGGCATGTTCATTGGCAAGTACGGCCGTCACGTCCGAGCAGAACGGACGGTCAGCGCGGGAGGTCACGGCGCCCTCCAGCGTTTCGCCTGGAACGATGACCCGGAGAATCAGGATATGAAGCGAAAGGCGAGAGGACTTTCATGCCCACATGCCTCCTTAAGCGAGGATCCTGTAGGCATCATCAGCCGAGACGGCGGTTATTCTTGCGGGAGGTATGCCATCTCCCTACAATCAATATAGCGCGCAAACTTCTTCAGCGCAACACGAATTCGGGATCGACGTGGTGGAACGCGATGAGACCACGTAGCCGGTCATGCGCGCAGCGTAGCAATGAGCCGCGCCGGCTCGAGCAGCAGGTCGAGTGCGTCGCGCACGTCGTTCACCACGATATCGGCATCGAGAATCGACGCGGTGGCGGCCCCTTCAGCCTGGACGATGGCAATGCCGAGCGTGGCTTTACGGAGCATCAGCCTGTCGTTCCGGCCGTTGCCGATGCATGCGCAGCGGGCCGGGCCGAGCCGCCGCACGTAGGCGGCTTTGGCGCGGTCTTGGGATCCGCTTTCCAGCACGGTCAGCGTCCACGGCGCGCCGCTCAGGGCGGCCCGCGCCCTGCCGAACGTGTCGGCAGTGATTATGTGAATACGAAGGTCGGAGGCGAGCCGGGTCAGCCGCGACTTCACCCCTGGAAGTAACTTCCCATCGACCGCGAGCGTTCCATTGAAATCGAGCACCAGATGCGCGACGCGAAGCGATCCGAATCCCGGAATGTCGACGCCGATCATCGGTATCCCCGCGCGCCGCGACTGCCGGGCAACATCAAGACCACCGCGGCGACTTCAATTCCGGCGTCTCAACCATCGGTGATGGCGCCCTTGCTTGCGGTCGATACGAGCTTGATGTACTTCGCCATCACGCCGCGGGTATAGCGCGGCGAAGGCTGCGTCCATGCCGCGCGGCGCTCTTGTAACTCTTCATTCGATATGTCGAGCTGAATCAGGCGCCGATCGGAGTCGATCGTGATCGAGTCTCCCTCCCGCACGAACGCGATAGTGCCGCCGACATAGGCTTCGGGCGCGACGTGGCCCACTACCATTCCCCAAGTGCCGCCGGAGAAGCGGCCATCGGTGATCAGCCCCACCGATTCGCCCAAGCCCTGGCCGATCAGCGCGGAGGTCGGCGCGAGCATCTCCTGCATTCCCGGCCCGCCCTTGGGTCCTTCGTAGCGGATGACGACGACGTCCCCTGGCATGATTGTTTTGGCCAGGATAGCCTCCAACGCCTGCGGCTCCGAATCAAAGACACGCGCCGGACCCGTGATCGCGCGTTGCTTCAACCCGGTGATCTTGGCCACGCAGCCCTCGGTGGAGAGGTTGCCTTTCAGTATCGCCAGGTGCCCCTGTGGGTACATCGGATCGCTCCACGGTCTGATCACGTCCTGACCCCGCCCCGGCTCATCTGGTGTGGCCGCCAACTCCTCGGCAATTGTCTTGCCCGTGATGGTAAGACAGTCGCCGTGCAGCACGCCGTGGTTCAGCAGGATCTTCAGCACCTGCGGCACGCCGCCGGCCCGGTGAAAATCGGTTGCAACGTATTCGCCCGAGGGCTTCAGATTGCAAAGAACCGGAACCTTCTGGCGGACGCGCTCGAAATCGTCGATGCTCCACTCCACCTCCGCGGCGGACGCGATGGGAAGGTAGTGAACCACTGCGTTGGTGGAACCACCCGTGGCCATGACGCTTCCGGGCATGTTCTTGTCGCAGCCGCCGATGCACATCACCCCGTCCATGACCTGGCCGTTGACGGCGGTCTCGATCGCGTCCGCGATGACTTCTCGCGAGACCAGGGAATATTTCATGCCCTCGGTTCCCATGCCGATGCCGTCGGTCACGGTGGGGAACCCGAAGACCTGCGGCATGGCACCCTCCGCCCTGAGGGCCGCCATTGCCCGGTCGACGAGTGGCTGGA
The DNA here is from genome assembly GCA_001770355.1 of Betaproteobacteria bacterium RIFCSPLOWO2_02_FULL_62_17. Lineage (GTDB taxonomy): Bacteria > Pseudomonadota > Gammaproteobacteria > Burkholderiales > SG8-39 > 2-02-FULL-62-17. Next base: position 18,575 of record MEQV01000269.1, on the reverse strand, counting down.
TTCCGGCGTTGCACGGATTCATGTTTGAGTGCCCATTGGCGACGCCGACGATCGGTTTGTCGAAATCCCCGTCGCCGAATCCAACGGCCCGCAGCATCGCCCGATTGGGCGAGCGCGCGGCGCCCTGCGTGATGAGCTTCGATCTCCAGTTCGCCGCCATGAAATCCTCCTTTGGTTATTCCATCGTGCCGAGTCCATCCCCTTCGACGCGAACCTCCTCACTGACGATCAGGCGGTGCGCCGCCATCTCCTTCAGTTCCGGCAGAACACTTTCGATTTTTCCCTGCCGGTCGATGAACTCAATCACCAGAGGGAGTTTGCCGCCGGCATCGACCAGCGACGTGGTTTCCACGCCGCCCTTGCCGGTGAATCCCGCCACGGCTCGCAGCACGGTGCCTCCAGCGATTCCGCGACGGTGGAGCATGCGCAGGACTTCGAGATAAAGCGGCCGTCCGTGCCATTCGTCGGATTCGCTGATGTAGACCGAGATCCTGAGGCAGCGCGTAGGCATTTCAGATCATCCTGGCGAGCATCGCACCCGCGAGCACCCCGGCGAGGC
>MEQV01000269.1:16641-17976 GCA_001770355.1 Betaproteobacteria bacterium RIFCSPLOWO2_02_FULL_62_17 | reverse complement strand
GTAGTGCCCTTGCTCGATCATCGCAAAAGTCTCGAAGCTGTAGCTCGAGAAAGTCGTATATGCGCCGCAGAACCCGACCGCGACCAAAGGACGCCAGCGCGGATCCGCAAGCACGCGCTCCGACGTCCATACAAGAAAAAACCCCAGAATCATGCTGCCGGTGACATTCACGATCAGCGTGCCGTAGGGGACTGAAGCGGACAGGTAATTGAGCGCAAGCCGATTCACGGCGTAACGCAGGTTCGCGCCGAGCGCCGCGCCCAGCGCGATCCAGAACATGTCCTTCAGCGCCGCGCTCATGTTTTCTCATCGAACCACTAGGACGGCGTGATCGGAATACTGCACGACCTGTTTGGACACCGAGCCGAGCAAAAGGCGCGTAAATTTGGAGCGCCCGCGGTCGCCCACCACGATCAGATCCACCTTATGCCGGTCGGCGTGATAGATGATCTGCTCCGCCGGGTGGCCGACCACGACTTCGAAATGGCTTTTGACGCCTTTCGCCGATGCCGGGTGCTTGAGCGGGGCGAGCAGCTTCGCATGGTAGTCGCGCGAGTTCTCAATCACGGCCTCGCTCTCGACATCGTCCCCGATCACGGGCGGCCGCACGACGGTCAGCACGTACAGCTCCGCCTTGTCCCTGGCGGCGAGAGCGAGTGCATTGTCAAACGCCTTCCTGCCCGGCTCCGAGCCGTCGTAGCCCACCAGAATTTTCCTGTACATGATCAGCTCCGTTTCGCTTCTGCCGGCACGACCGCTTCGTCGATCTTCTCGCTCGGAAGCAGGTGGCGCGGCATGAACCAGGCGTTGGCGATCAACGTCGGCACTACCGCACTGGCGATCACCGCGGCCACCAGCGCCGAATATTGCGCTTGGTCGATGATCTTGTGCGACAACCCGAACAACGATGAGATGGTGCCGAACGTGAGTCCCGTGGACATCAGCAAGGTAGTGTACATGCCTTCCTTCGCTGGAGTCCTGAACACCTTTGTCGCTGGGTAGACACCCGCGATCTTGGTTGCCACCTTGACGACCAGCATCAGTACGAACGCGCCGGGAGCCGCGATCAGCGCCGGAACCGAAACGAACGCCCCCGCACGAAGAAAATAGAACGGTGTGAGCAAGCCGAACGTGAGAGTGCGCAGGCGGCGGATGAGAACGTGGTCCTTGCCGACCGTGCCCGCGAGGATCATTCCGATCAGATAGGCTGGGAGCACGGCTTCGCTGTCCGCCCATCCCGCGAGCGCCCCCAGTCCGAACAAAACGAGCAGCAGGTACTTGGCTTCCATTTCCGAGGGCCGCCCGCCGTAGCGCTTGAAAAATCGCGGCGTCAGC
>MEQV01000269.1:15864-16618 GCA_001770355.1 Betaproteobacteria bacterium RIFCSPLOWO2_02_FULL_62_17 | reverse complement strand
GACCAGAACGCCGATGAAGCCGACCGTTTTCAGCGTAAACGGGGCGAATAAGAGACCCAGGCCAATGACCGTTGCGAGATCGGTGATGAAGCAGGCCGCCAGCACCGTCTTGCCGTAGTCGGTCACATTGAATCCGAACTCGATCATGACCGCATAGACCACCGCGACCGAAGTGGTGGACATCGCGATTCCCGCGAGCCAGCTCGCGTCCACGTCCCAGCCGAGCAGCCAGCGCGCGGCGGCGGCGCAGCCCAGGAACGGCGCAAAGAAACTGACCAGACCGATGACCGTGGCTTCCTTCCATTTCCTGCGAAACACCTCCGGATCGAGTTCCGCGCCGGCGAGGAAAGTCAGCACGATCGCGCCGGCTCCCGAGAGGAACTTGATCCAGGTTTCATCCGCTCCGAGCACTGCGGTGCCGATGAGCGCACCGATGACGACCTGCGCGATCGTGCCGACCAAGATCTCGGACAACGCCGTGGCGATGCGCAGCCAGATTGACGCAAGCGATGCAACCAGCGCGAGGCCCAACCAGAGAGCGGCGAGTGCGTAGATTTCCGTCATGGGGTCGCCTCAATCATCGGCCTGAAGCATGCCGAACTCGACCGGCGTTTTGACGTAGAACGTATGCACGCCTTCCGCTTTCAGCCTTGCGAACAGGCGCCAGGTGGCGAGCCCTGCCAGGGTCATTACGAGCGAGCCGGTAACGTGTGTGGCAATGGCGCCCATGGCCCAGGTCAATCGTTGCTCTTGT
>MEQV01000269.1:5722-15826 GCA_001770355.1 Betaproteobacteria bacterium RIFCSPLOWO2_02_FULL_62_17 | reverse complement strand
TCTTGTAGAAGTGTTACGACTTCGGCGGAAAACGTGGAGAACGTGGTCAGCCCGCCACAGAAACCGGTGATGATGAATAGACGCCACTCCGGCACGATGCCCGGCGCCTGCGCGAAATAAGCAAGTGCCAAACCGATGATGTAGCCGCCTACCAGGTTTGCAGTGAGGGTGCCCGGAGGCAAGGAGGGAAAAAAACTGTTGAGCTTGAGGCCCAATTGCCAGCGCATCAGCGCGCCGAAGGCGGCACCCAAAGAAATGGCGAGGATCGGTTTCCACATGGTCCTGTCCGGATTTGTTGATTATTCTTGGACAGGAAACACCTACGCGACCCGTCCGGGTACTAACGCAGGCATCATCAGCCCCGAAAGAAACGTGAGGCGGTTAAGGGAGGAATGCCATCTCCACTGATATTATTTTAGCCCGCGTCTTCTAATTCAGCAAATTGCCCTTGGATGGGTTTTGCACCCAGCGCCTGATGTCAAGGACAAAGTCTTTGGTGCGCAGCGGATTCTGCACTGCGATTGCCTCTTGACGGTGGATTTGACGGCATCGGCGTAAGCGTCGAGTGCGGCGCGACGTTGACGACCGAGGCTCCGTTTCGAGAGACCGACGAAGCGATTGCATCGGTGCAGAAGACGGGATTGCTCGCGGTGGAGATGGAAGCGGCGGCGCTCCATATGCATTCGCGCGCGCGTATATTCTAAGCAACGGCGGCAATACAGAATTCGCGCCGCATCAAGCTGCTGGCGAGGTTATGCTTCTGGAAGAGCGTGGGTGCTGATTATTTTCCCAGTTCGCGGGCCGGCCCTGTTCACTGGCGAAGGGATTCGCTTGAAGTACACGACCAATGTCCGGAGTGAATCTTTCTGCGGGGTGAGCGCAATACGCGGCACACTCGCCGTTCTCACCGCGGCGCTCCTGGTGAGCTGTGCGTCGGTTCGTTACGACACGCCGCGCCCCCTGTCTTATGCGATCGATCATCCCGAGGAGACTTTCCTCGGGCGCAGCTTCGCGGCCCAGCTCGCGGAGGCGCCCGGCCGGTCCGGCTTTCATTTGTTGTCATCCGGACAGGAAGCATTCCTGGTTCGGGCAGCTCTGGCCGAATCGGCGCAGCGCACGCTCGATCTTCAGTATTACGTCGTGGCGGAGGACGCGACCGCCACGCTGCTGCTCTACAGGGCGCTGCGCGCAGCCCAGCGGGGTGTGCGCGTGCGGCTGCTGATCGACGATATGTACGCGGTCGGACGCGATTTCAATTTCGCGACCCTCGCTGCGCATCCGAATTTCCAGGTGCGAGTGTTCAATCCGTTTCTGCGCCGGGGGCCATTGGGCCTGTCGCAACTGCTGGACTTCCTGGGCGAAGGCGCCCGGCTCAACCGCCGCATGCACAACAAGTTGTGGATCGCCGACAACGCGGCCGCGGTAATCGGCGGGCGCAATCTCGGCGATGCCTACTTCGATATGCGCGGCGAGGAAAGTTTTGCCGACCTCGACGTGTTTGCGGCCGGACCGGTTGTAACGCAGGTCTCGCGCAGCTTCGACGAATACTGGAACAGCGATTGGGCGGTGCCGATCGCCGCGTTTCTGGGCGAACTGCCGGGGCAAGCTCATCTTGATGAGATCATGTCGCAGATGGCGGCGCGCGCGGAGCGGTTTCGAGAAACGGACTATGCGCGGACCATGCGTGCGACGGATCTCGGGCGACTGGTACGCGGTGGGCAACTGCCCTTGCTTCCGGCACAGGCGACCGCGATCTATGACACGCCAGGCAAGCCCGCGGAGAAAATCGACGTAGATCAGGGAAACATATTTCCGGTGCTGCGCAAGCTCATTGAGGCCGCACAGCAGGAAGTGATACTGGTTTCCCCTTATTTCATCCCGAGCGAGCGCGGCATCGAAGTGCTCGGCAGCCTCACCCGGCGCGGTGTGCGCGTGAGGGTGCTCACGAATTCACTGGCGTCCACGGATGTTCCGGCCGTGCACGCCGGCTACGCGCGCTACCGTGCACGGCTGCTCGCCCGCGGCATCGAGCTGCACGAATTGCGGCCGGGCGCCACGCGAACCGGAGGCGCGCGCCAAGGCTTATCCTCCGGCGCCAGCCTGCACGCCAAGGCGGTGGTCGTGGACCGCAAGACCATGCTTGTCGGCTCGATGAATCTTGATCCGCGTTCACGCCTGTTGAATACCGAGGTCGCGGTGTTGGCCGAGAGCACGGCGCTGGGTGGGCAGCTCGGCACCTTGTTCGACGAGGCGACATCGCTCGATCAAGCGTTCCGCGTCGAGCTGAGCAAATCCGGCGACGAGAACTCGCCGCTTGCCTGGATCGGCCACGACCAGGGCGAGGAGGTACGCTACACCAGCGAGCCTCTGGCAAGCTGGTGGCGGCGCATCCTCTCGGGCCTGCTCGGCGCGCTGGCACCGGAGGAATTGCTCTGACTCTTGACCGGCGCGGACAGCAGAGCCCCCGTGCCGGATGGCGACGGGGGCGTTCAGCTCAGGGCAGCTTGACGGCTTGAATGTCCGCTTTGGCGCCGAGCCCCAGCGTCCTGACGAACGAAACGTGGTGGCCGCGGGTGGTGATGTTGTCGTCGTGCACCGCAAAGCCGACGTTGTAGACACCGCCGTCCTTGAGGGCCTTGTCATCGCTGTTGCTAAGCCCCAGGGGACGGACCATCACGAGGGTCCAGGTGCCTTGTTTCCAGTTGGCGATGGCGTTGTTGTCGGCCGCGGAGCCGGCGGCATCCGCGCGGCTCGTCATATAGTCGGGGATCATGTCGCCTTCTTTCCAGCCCGCGTTGGGGTCGAAGGGCACGGCATTGACCTCGCGGATCAGGAAATGGTTGCCCTTGCGCAGGTCCTTCGCGGTGATCGACTTGTAGCCCACCTTCTTCTGGTCCCACATGAACTTCGGCGCGTGTGTCTTCGCGTCGGCATTGCCGCTGAACATGTCCTTGCCCGCGTCGGAATAGCGAAAATCGAGCACATAACCGTCATCGGCCATGCCGACCGGGTTGGAACGGTGACCGCGCCACTGGATCAGCTCGACAAATGCGCCGGCGGCCTTGAGCTTGGCGATCTCCTCGAGCGACTTGCCGGTCTTCCAGTCCGAGGGATTGGTGCGCGTGGATGGCAGATACTTGCGCACGTCGTTCTTCTTGATCGCCGTCAGCAATGGGTTGGCTTTCACCTCTTCGCTGGTGAACTGCTTGGCCATGTCGCGCATGCCATCGTGGCAGGTCAGCCAGCAGCCCTGCTGGGCAAAACCCGGCACCTTGCCGTCGTCGAGCATGATCGTCATGCGCTCTTCGTAGATGGCCGGCTGCTTGCCTTCCTGCACCACCTGGTCAAGCTTGGGATAGCCGTGGACTTTCCACGCCTTGCCGTCGAAGCGAAGGTACTGGTGTTCGGTGCCCGGGTCCGGGTACTGCGTCTTCCACTGGAAGCGGAAGTAGGCATTCTTGGCGTCGTAGGCCGCCTGCACCTTCAGATCAATGGTGCCTTTCTTGCCCTTGACCGGCATCGGATCCATCAGCCCGCCCTTGACCAGTTTGTCGCCCATGGCCTTTTGCTTGCCTTCATGGCAGGTGACACAGGCGCCCCCGGTCTGGACCACCGACGCGCCCGGGTGCTTGTCGCTGCGCACCCACTCGTAAGAGGCCTGAGCCGGATAAAACAGCGTTTCACTCTTTACCGGGATTTTCGACCAGTTGATCTTGGCCGGGTCGGCGGCGATGGCCGGCGTCATGGCGAATGCAGTTAAGGCAAAAATCGATACGGCGGTTTTCATGGTTTCCTCTCGAGTTTGAATTGCTTTACCTTCATCGGAACGAACCTTAATGGGCCTGCAGAAAAACCTATTGACTCAGATCAAGGAGTTTTGCTTTCCAGTGCACTTTCGTAGGTAAGCTAGCCTCTATCCGGGCGGCGCGGGCCGATTTCAGCCGAATAACGGCATCGCGCCCAGCAACGCCCCTCCCAGAGCGGCTATAACCACAACCGACAGCGGCGACATTTTCCAGAACATCAGCAGGCCAAACGCCACCAGTGCCAGCGCCATGTCGCCGCTGTTGCGGATCGAGGTGACCCACACCGGGTCGTAGAGCGCCGCGAGCAGCAGCCCCACCACCGCGGCGCTCACGCCGCGAATGGCCGACTGCGCATGCGGCTTCTGCCGCAGCGACTCCCAATAGGGCAGTGCGCCAACCACGATGAGAAACGACGGCAGGAATATCGCCGCCAGCGCGAGCATGCCGCCCGCAATACCGCTGGGCGGCATTTCGCTGACCGCTCCCAGGTAGGCGGAGAAAGTAAACAGCGGCCCGGGCATTGCCTGGGCGGCGCCATAGCCGGCCAGGAACAGATCGTCGCTGACCCATCCGGGCGGCACCACTTCGCTGCGCAACAGCGGCAGCACCACATGGCCGCCGCCAAATACCAGCGAGCCCGCGCGGAAAAAACTGTCGAACATCTCCAGCGCATGGCCGGGCACCCAGCGGATAACGACCGGCAGGCCGAGCAACAGCACGATCAGGATCGCCCAGCAGGCCACTGCCGTGCGCGGCGAAACGGGAAAGTTTGCCTCGGCAGGGCGGTGCAGGTTGGCCGGTTCGAGAAATTTCCAGCCGACAAGCGCCCCCACCAAGATCGCCAGGATCTGCCCCCAAGCCGAGGGAATCAGGAAGACGATCAGCGTGGCGGCGATGGCCAGTGTCGCGCGCAGGCGGTCGGGGCAGAGGGTCTTGCCCATCCCCCAGACGGCCTGAGCCACGACCGCGACGGCAACGATCTTCAGGCCGTGCAGCCAACCCGCGTCCGCGGAAAAGCCCAGCGTCGTGAAGCCATAAGCAAAACCGATCAGCAGCAGCGCCGAAGGCATGGTGAATCCGAGCCACGCCGCCAGTCCGCCTGCAAGTCCGCCCTGCGAAATCCCCAGGGCCATGCCGACCTGGCTGCTGGCCGGCCCGGGCAGGAAATTGCATAGGGCGACCAGGTCTGCGTAAGACTCCTCGCTGAGCCATTTGCGGCGCGCCACGAACTCGTGGCGTAAATACCCGATATGCGCGATCGGACCGCCGAAGGAGGTGCAGCCGAGCTTGAGGAACACCCAGAAAATCGCCGCAAGCCCGGACCTGGGCGCACCGGTAACAGTCATTTCTTCGGTTTGCATCTCCCGCCGTCTCCGTCTTATTTTGGTTATTGTCGATTGCCGGCGCCCGAATTCCGGCGCGCTTCTGCCCTTTATTTTCCTAGGCGCGCTCCACCAGCTCCAGCTCATGGCCGTCCGGGTCCAACACGAACGTCACCAGGTTTCGGCCGCCCGGCCCTCCCAGCTTGAGCGGCTGTGCGAATTTGACGCCTTCCTTTTCCATCACGGCGCAAAGCTCGCGCAGTCCGGTCAGGTGGATGGCCACGTGGCCGCCAAAAGATCTGACCGCGGCGCGCGCCTGGGCGCCCAGCGGCTGCGTCAGCTCGATCGAGGGTTGCGTTGCCCGGTCGCCGTAGCCGACATGGCAGACCTTGACCTGGCGCGTCTCATCGGTCCGCTGGCCCATCACCTGCATACCCAGCAGCCGCGTATAGAATGCGATCGAGCTGTCCAGATCCGCGACGGGAAGCATGGTGTGATGAATGCGGAATCCCGCAGCACTGCCGCTTGCTGATTCACTCATGGTGTCCTCCTCCATGCTGTCGAAAACGACGATGATGCCGCTACCCGACACCCCGATCAGCGCTTCGGCCGGGGTGGATGCGGGCGCTTCTGAATTTTCAGTTTATCCCCGGACCGACCAATCCACAAGTCGAGGTGACCTATGGCATCATTGTATCGTAGTGCGATAACGGTGTACGATAAGACTACCCGGGATGTGTTCCTCGCGTTCATTCGCGTGCATCTCTTGCATCATGCCGCGGAGGGGAGGATTTTCGGTTTGGAAATGATGGAGGAACTTCGTCATCATGGTTATGAGATCAGCCCGGGAACGCTGTATCCGCTATTGCACGGCCTGAGGAATGCGGGCTATCTGCGAGTTTCCCAGGAAGTTGCGGGCGGAAAGCTGAGAAAGTATTACAGCGCGACCGCCAAGGGCAAAAAAGCATTGGTGCAAATGCGCTTGAAAATTCAGGAACTGGTCCGTGAGGTGCTTCGCGCTTAGCAGCCAGCCGTTTGCAGGAATTGAACGATTTTCCAGAGGGTGCATTCCATGGGCGATGAACCGAAGAAGGAAGCTGGCAATGTTGACCCGCAGTGGGAGGCGATGCGCGCGGCGGCCAAGCGTATCGACAAGGTCAACGAATGGCTGCGGCTGGGCGGCGCCATTCCCCAGGAGGAGTGTCACCGCCTGCGCGAGGCCGGCATCACCCATGTCGTGGACCTGCGCGAGGAATACCAGGGCGCCGAGGAGCATCTGGCAAGCATGGGCATCAATCGCCGCCATGTACCGGTGTCGAATTTCGACCCTCCGACCACGGAACAATTGCGCGAGGTCGCTCGCTGGATAGAGGACAAGGGCGGCATGGCCTGCACCTATGTGCATTGCGGCGGGGGCATTGGCCGCGCCGCCACCATGGCCGTGGCCTTGCTGACGCAATCCGGAATCGGTCTCGACGCGGCCCTTCGGCAGGTTCGCGAAGCGCGGCCCGAAATTCGCATCAACGACCTGCAAATGGAGTGGTTGCGGACTTTGGAACAATCAAAAGACCGGACCGGCGGCTGATGGCAAGCGGCCACGGCGGTTCGCCGCGCTTCGGCGCGCTGCGCCACCGGGATTTTCGCATCCTGTGGATAGCCAGTCTGGTGTCGAATATCGGCACCTGGATGCAGATCGTGACCCAGGGCTGGCTGATATACACGCTCACCAACTCCGCCGCCTATCTGGGGCTGATGGGCCTGATGCGGGCAATACCACTGATCGCGTTTCCGCTGGTCGGCGGCGTGCTGGCCGATCGCATGCCGCGGGTTCGCATCCTGGTGGTAACCCAGATTGCCGCCGCGCTGCTTGCCGCCGTGCTTGCTACGCTTACGGTAACCGATGCAGTCCAGGCGTGGCACGTCCTCGCCTTCGCGTTCCTCAACGGCATCGTGGCCGCCTTCGATCAGCCGGCGCGTCAGGCACTGCTGCCGGATCTGGTCTCGAAGGAAAACCTGATGAGCGGCATTTCGCTGAATGCATGGGCCTTCAATGGCGCAATACTGATAGGTCCGGCGCTCGCCGGCCTAGCCCTTCCCTACATCGGCATCGGCGGCTCCTTCTACGCCAATGCCATCAGCTTTCTCGCGGTCCTGTGGGCTTTATTCGTCATCCGGCCGCCTGAACAGGCGCTCAGCATCGGCTCGGCGAAACAAAACCTTATTGATGGCCTGCGGTTTGTTTTTGGCACGCCTGCCGTGCTTTGGCTGATTGCGATCGTTTTTGCGATCGGCCTGTTCGGACGCGGCTATGCGCAGATGTTTCCGGTGTTTGCGCGCGACGCACTCGGGCTCGATGCACAGGGCCTGAGCGTGCTCTACACGCTCACGGGTCTGGGCGCCTGCGTGGGTGCGGTGCTGCTGGCATTCATGGACGACCTGCCGCGCAAAGGGCCGTTCATATGGGCCGCAGGCACGCTCTTTGGCGCCGCACTTGCGGCATTTGCCTTTTCGCACGGCATCGAGCTGTCGTTTTTGCTCGCATTCATCATGGGCCTCGCGGTTATCGTGCTGGCGACGCTGCTCACCACTTCACTGCAACTTCTCACCCCGCCGGAATTTCGCGGCAGGGTCATGAGCGTCTACACGCTCTGCTGGGCGGGCATGGAGCACGTGAGCCTGCTGCTCATGGGCACGCTGGCCAGCCTGTGGGCCGCGAGCTTCGCAGTGGGCCTGGCGGGCGTGGCCATTGTTCTGGTGCTAGGCGCGATCATTCTGGCGCGCCCGGATGTCCGCTCGCTATAGCCATTCTGAATAGTTCTCAATGATCGGCACGCCTGACGCAATAAGGCATCAGACCTCGCTCACTTATTCAATAAAGGAAACAGCATCAATCCAATAATGGCTGCGCCGGCGATGATGACCGGCTCTTGCAGTTTCTTGAATCGCCACAGCAACAAGAGCGTAGTGAGGGCTATCAGCGTCGTGGGTATGTCAATCAAGGAGCGCTTCCCCAGGACGATCACGGCGCCGGTAATCGCACCAATGGCCGCCGCGGTAACGCCATCCACGAAGGCGATGAGGCCGGGCAGCTTGCCGTATTTCTTGAAATAGGGAGCGGGAATTATCGTGAACAGATAACACGGCAGGAACGTCGCCAGGGCCGCAACGCTCGCTCCGGACAGGCCTGCGATCAGATAGCCGATAAAACCCACCGTGATCACGACCGGACCCGGCGTGATCATCGCCACCGCTACCGCATCCACGAATTGCTTTTCGGTCAGCCACTGCAGTTCATTGACCAGTCCGCCGTAAAGGAACGGTACGATAGCCAGGCCCGATCCGAATACAAATGCACCGGCCTTGGCGAAGAAGATGGCGATGGCCGTCAAGAGCGAGAGGTCAATGGTGCTGGACAGCGACGCGATCAATGGGAATTGCTCGGGGAGGAAAGCCGCCAGCGTCCCGCTGTTGCGGAGACCCTTTGGCGGTGCTTTCCAGAACCAATAGATGACCCCGGCCAGCAAAAACAGGGTGGCGTATTCCGTTTCAGTGATTGCCGTGAGCACCACAAACGTCAAATAAATAGCCCACAGGACGCGGTCCTTTCCTATGCTTTTGGTGGTGAGCTTGTAGGCACTCATGGCAATGATGCCGATAACCGAAGCGCCCACACCATAGAAAACCGCCTGCATCCACGATATGCCGCCGTACCTCACGTAGGCCCAGCCCAGGGCCAGCACCATCAGGAAAGACGGAATGACAAACGCAAACGCAATCAGGGTCGCGCCCAATATTCTGTAATGCACATAGCCAAGATAGATGGCGAGCTGCGCCGCCATGGGACCTGGCGCCAATTGTGCGAGCGCAAGGCCCTCTTTGTAATCCGCTTCCGTTATCCAGCCACGATCCTCAACCAGGTCGCGGTGCATGTAGCCCGCGAGCGCGACAGGACCTCCGAAACCCAGAGTGCCGAGGCGAAGAAAATAATGAACCAACTGCCAGAGGCTGTAGGCTGGCGCGGGGGGTAGGTCAATGCCGGATGCTTGAGTGGTGTCCATAGGAAGCCCATATAAAAAACCCGCAGGACTTGGGCGATTGGACACCGCCTTGGCCGGGAGTCTGCGTATGTCCCGGAGCGGCAATGATACTGACTTTATTGCCAGCTATGAGACCGGACTTATTTCCGTTCGCCGGTCTGCTGTTGCGCGCCATTGCGCCCGGCTGCCGCGAGCGCCAGCAACGCCAACGCACTGAAGATACCTCCGGCCAGAAAGGTAAATGACGCGCCAAGCTGATCCCAAAGCAGACCCGCCAGGCCGCTCGCCACAAGCAGCGCGACGCCGCTCACCAGATTGAAGAATCCATAGGCGGTGCCGCGCAGATCGGCCGGGGCGGCATCCGCAACCATGGTGGCGAGCAAGCCCTGCGTCACGCCCAGGTGCAAGCCCCATAGGGAGATGCCTGCCCAGACCCAGGTCCAGTGATTGCTGTAGGCCAACGCAGCATCGGCTCCAATCAGTAGGAGCAGGCCCAAGGTCAGCAGCTTTGCATGGCTTACGCGGTCCGAGAGTTTGCCAAACGGATAGGCGGAGACCGCGTAAATGACGTTCATGCCGATGAGGACCAGCGGCGTGAGCGCAATGGCCAGTCCGCCCTCGGCCGCGCGCAGCACCAGGAAAGCTTCGCTGAATCTCGCCAGGGTGAAAATCGCGCCGATGCCGACCACCCACCAATACGCCGGACTCAGGCGCTGCAGATTCTCACGCCGGATGGGATTGGTGCGGGGACCGTTTTGTTTGCGTTCGGGTTCCTGAACGCCGACGATGAGCAGCGCGACCGCGAGAAACGCCGGTATCACGGCGACCCAGAACACCGCGCGAAAATCGTTCGCCCATACGATCATCAGCCCTATAGCGAGCAAGGGCCCGAGGAACGCGCCGACGGTATCGAGCGCTTGGCGCAATCCAAACGCGGCG
>MEQV01000269.1:3450-5642 GCA_001770355.1 Betaproteobacteria bacterium RIFCSPLOWO2_02_FULL_62_17 | reverse complement strand
CAGCCGCGCGCTCACCACCAGGCCCACGCCCTCGGCAAGCGCGAACAAGGGTTTGGACAGCGCGCCCAGTCCATAGCCAAGAACAGCCAGGGGTTTGCGTTTGCCCCAGTAGTCGCTGATGACTCCCGAGAACACCTTGACGATCAGCGCGGTCGCCTCGGCGGCCCCTTCGATCAGGCCGATGGTGAGCGCGCTTGCGCCGATCACGCTCATCATGAACACCGGCAGCAGGCTGTGGATCAACTCGGATGACACATCCATGAGCAGGCTGACGAGACCGAGCGCCCAGATTGCGGGAGGAATTTTCGCGGGCTTTCCCGTGCTCATTGGCATCTCAGGCGCGGCGAATCAGCGACACTTCCGCGATGCCGCGAGAGTCGGGACCAGCGAGCCGAATAGGTGCTTCGAAGCTATGGCGAACGCCCATGACTTAGGAACTGCTCTCTGGTGGTGAGCGCGGCGTCTCCAGACACCCGATCGAGGACGCTGCAGGCATCGATTTATCGCATCCTTTATATTCATTGTGGCCCCAATTAAGAACAAAGCGGTGGTGCCGGAGCGGCACTACAAAGTGTGGCACCACCAGGCGGGATGCCCGTCCGACGGACCTCGAAAGTCCGATATGATATTTTTACCAGCATTTTTTCCCGACACTCGATACGCTGAGCCTGCCACTTGCCACGTCTATTATTAACATGAACAAGCCAATTCTCGAATCTGTGCTGACCTGCCCGCAATGCGGGTTTGCAAAATCTGAAACCATGCCGACCGGCGCCTGTCAGTTTTTCTACGAGTGCAGCAACTGCCGCGAGGTACTGCGCCCCAACGCGGGCGACTGCTGCGTTTTTTGTTCCTTTGGCTCGGTAAAATGTCCGCCAATTCAAGCGCAGGGATCCTGCTGTTCTTAGGCGCCACGGCATGAGCGCGACTAGCCCGGCACGCCCAGTCTTCAGGATTTTGGAAACACTTGACTCTGGTCCTGGCTCCAAGGTTTATCCTTCAATCGCTGCAATACGCGCCGGGCCGCAAATCCGGCTCGGGACCGCTTGAGTACGCGAAATTCAGAGGAGTAACAAAATGCCTGCGAAACGCAAAGTTGAAGTGTTCAGCGCCGGCTGCGCGGCGTGCGAGGAGGCGATCGAAATGATCAAACGCGTGGCTAGCCCCGCCTGCGAGGTCATCGTGCAGGATATGAAGGATATTCAGGTGGCAAAGCGCGCCAAAGCGCTCGGCGTTCGCTCGGTTCCCGCCGTGGCGATCGACGATCAACTGGCGAATTGTTGCGCCGGCCGCGGAATCGACGAAGCGGTTCTCAGGGCGGCCGGGTTGGGCAGCCCGGCCTGAGGCCTTGCCATCAGCCACGAAAATAGCCTGGAACGCCAGCGCTTGACCTTGGTCTTAGCTTCAGGGTTTATGCTTAATTGGAGACTGCCCATGTTCACCATCGGTAAACTGGCTGCGCAAGCGGGTATCAGCACCGATGCCCTGCGCTACTACGAGCGCGAAGGGCTGATAGTTCCCAGCGGGAAAACCGGCAGCGGCTATCGTCTCTACGACGAGGGCTCAATACGACGCATCCGGTTCATCAAGCAAGCGCAGCATTGCGGCTTTACGCTCACCGAGATCGTCGAGTTGCTGGTGGTGCGTCGCCGCGATGCCGCCTGTTGCGGTGACGTGCGCTCGCTTGCGTTGGAGAAGAAACTGCAACTGGAATCCAAAATTCGTTCGATGAAGACCATGTCGAAGGCGCTGGATGCGCTGATCGAGAGTTGCGCAAACGAGTCTAATCCGGTGGATCAATGTCCCATCCTCTCCGCCCTGGAACAAGCCTCGTTGCCAGAGCCCGTCCACTGACATCCCATGAAAGTCGAAATCTTCTACTCGGCGGGTTGCACCCAGTGCGCGGGTGGGCTGGAAAATCTGAAGACCGCGGCGCGGCAAGCGGTCGACAACCTGGAATGGCGTGAAATCAACGTGCTGGAAGAGATCGACTACGCCGTCGAACTGGGTGTACTCACCTTGCCGGCAATAGCGCTGGATGGAGAACTGGTGTTCGCGTCGTTGCCAAGCGTCCGGCAGTTTCGCGATCGCTTGATCCGCCAAATGGCCAAACAGGGATGATATGGAGCCGGATACGCTTCGCCAGGCTGTGGAAAGTTCCCTCCTCGCGGCCGCGGGAATAGGGTTTATTG
>MEQV01000269.1:3233-3444 GCA_001770355.1 Betaproteobacteria bacterium RIFCSPLOWO2_02_FULL_62_17 | reverse complement strand
TTGTCTTCAGCTTCAATCCAGTCGCCATGGCCGCCATTCCTGTATCGCTCGCCTATGTGACCAAAGCCCGCGAAACACGCCAGGCGACCCGCTTTGCGGCAATGTTCATCCTCGGCATGATCCTGACTCACGGACTGTTGGGTTTCATTGCCGGACTTGGCGGTCGCTGGGTTGAATCCTTGCTGGGCAGGGGCTGGGGGCTTTTGCTGGG
>MEQV01000269.1:0-3151 GCA_001770355.1 Betaproteobacteria bacterium RIFCSPLOWO2_02_FULL_62_17 | reverse complement strand
CCTTCCGGAATATGGGGCGCGTTTTTTCTTGGCGTTCCATTCGCGGTCGCCTTGTGTCCGGTGTGCACGCCGACGTTGATCGTACTGCTCGGCGTTGCGGCCGGGCTCGCCTCGGCGTGGGTGGGCATCGTGTTGCTGCTCGCCTTCGCCATCGGCCGCGCCATTCCCATCGCCATCGGCGCCTTCGCGCTGGGATGGCTTGAAAATCTGCGCGCTCTCGCAGCGCACCGGCACGCCTTCGAAGTTGCGGGAGGACTGGTGCTTGTCGCTTCCGGTCTTTATATGCTCAATGCCTATTTCTTCTGGATTCCGGTTTTGGCCGCCTGAGATCCACAACCATCACGCTGGGCGGGCGGAGGATATCGGGCGATTCATTTTATCTCCTTATAAACAGTCGCTGCCGCTGTTCGCCGGCGAACATCTGGAATTGGCCCGAATGGTCCACGCTGCAAGGGCCTTGTATATAACGGACGAGCGTAATTGTGGTGAGGAAACAGACATCCTCTGGCGTGTCTCCGGTCCACGCGAGAACAATCGGGTCGGGAGCAGGTTTAATCAGTTCGGAGATGACGCAGGTATCGAGCAGGATGTTCACAGCTTGACGAAGCGGCCGGGGGAGCGGTCGCGCTCGATTCGCAGCCGCACGCCCTTCGTCGGCGCCGCGCGCAAGTATTGCCACAGCGACGCGCCAGCGCCGCTCAGCCGGTCGAACTCGCGCGCCGATACGATGACTGCGACGCGCTTGCCGTGGCGAGTGACGACCTGCGGCCCGCCTTTGGCCGCTTTTTCGATCACCTCGCTCAGCTTGTTTTTTGCTTCCTGCAGGGGCCAAACGATTGCCATGTCGCGCTCCGATATTCTGGATGAACTGGCTGAACTATACGCTGAGCAGGCCGGCTACCTGTACGTGATTTGCGATTGGACTTATTTCCGTTCGCCCCAGTAGTCGCTGATGACTCCCGAGAACACCTTGACGATCAGCGCGCTCGCCTCGGCAGCCCCTTCGATCAGGCCGATCGTCAGCGCGCTTGCGCCGATCACACTCATCATGAAAACCGGCAGCAGGCTGTGGATCAATTCGGACGACACATCCATGAGCAGGCTGACGAGACCGAGCGCCCAGATTGCGGGAGGAATTTTCGCGGGCTTTCCCGTGCTCATTGGCATCTCAGGCACCGCTCAGGATGAAACCTGGGGTTGCAAGGCGATGATGGCCATTCCTGCAAGAGCCACTGCCGCCCCAGCCAAATCCCATCGGCTCGGGACGATTCCATCCACCCCCCATAGCCAAAGGAGCGCAACAGTAATGTACATGCCGCCATACGCCGCGTAGGTTCGCCCGGCAGCGCTGGGATGCAGCGTTAACAGCCATACGAACAGCGCAAGTGCCGCAGCCGCTGGCAACAGCAGCCATGCGGGCTTGCCCTGCTTCAGGACCAGCCAGGGCAGATAGCAGCCGACTATCTCCGCGACCGCCGTGAGCGCAAACAGCAGTGAAGTTTTGACGAGTTCCATTGCCATGATCTCCCAGGCCTTTTCCTTTTATCGCGTGGACGCCCTCAGCGGAGGCAATGCTACAAGGAATAGGGCTGCGTTATTATCCGCGCCAACGGGAGTGTGACCATGACCGACGAAGCGACGAACCTTGTATTTGAGCAGTTGCGCGCAATCCGGGGCACTCTTGCCCAACACACCGAGGAATTCAGCTTTGTCAAGGCGCGCCTGGGCTCTATCGAACATCAGTTGGTCGGGGTTCACGCGGACAGCGCAACCGTTAACGCCCAACTTGAAAGCATTAAAAAACGCCTCGATCGTATCGAAAAGCGCCTCGATCTGACCGACGCCTGAGCCTGTTTCGGTTGGCGCCGGTCATCCCGACGTCTAAGCACGGCCGCGCCGGTGGACTCAGCCATCGCAATGCGTGTCGCATCGGTGTAATTTTCAGCCGCAGCAAGCGGATTTTTGAATGCCCTTGCGGGCAAGATCGCAGCGGCTATCCGCGCTCTTGGCGGCGCAGACACCCAGAAATTCAAGCAGGAATGCTCTTCGTTGTTGCAGTTGGACAAGAAAGTGCCCCGGGCGCCGTTGTATCCTATGAGTCCGTAGACTGCCGTAAAGTTCGACCTGGGACCGAGAATCGGAATGCCGATGTCCAACAGCGACCAGACTTTGGAATTGCCGGCGCCACACGCCGGAAACCGCTTCGACCGCATGGAGTGGGCCGGCGCGTTCGGCGACTTGGGCACGCTCATTCCGTTCGTGGTGGCCTACATCAGTCTGCTGAAGATGGACCCTTACGGCGTGCTGCTCGCCTTCGGCATCGCGAAGATCGTGTCGGGCCTCCACTACCGGACGCCGTTTCCGGTTCAGCCGATGAAAGCCATCGGCGCGGTGTCCACCGCGCAGGCTGCCCAGACCCTGACGATCACGCCGAACGCCGTCTATGGCGCCGGTATCGTCACCGGGCTGGTGTGGCTCATTCTGGGCGCAACCGGCACGGCGAAGAAGCTCGCCGAACTCGTCAGCCGTCCGGTCGCGGTCGGCATCGTGATGGGCCTGGGTTTTGCGTTCATGCTCGAAGGCATCAAGATGATGTCGCAGGGCTGGTGGTTGGGCGGTGCCGCGCTGCTGGGAACCATGCTGCTGCTGGAGAGCCGGACCTTGCCGGTGATGTTCCTGCTGCTTCTGGCCGGCGCTTTCGCCGCGGTGGCTCAGGACACGGCGCTGCTGGACGAACTGGGAAAGGTCAGCGTCGACTTTCGCCTGCCCGCCTTCGCCCTGGGTACGATGACCTGGAACGAACTGGTGATCGGTGCGATATTTTTAGCGCTGCCGCAGTTGCCGCTCACACTGGGGAACGCGGTCATCGCCATCACTGAAGAGAACAACCGGCTGTTCCCCAAGCACCCGGTGAGCGAGAAAAAGGTCGCGATCTCGACCGGCATCATGAATCTGCTCGCACCGCTTATCGGCGGCGTGCCGATGTGCCACGGCGCGGGCGGCATGGCGGGCCATGTGCGCTTCGGCGCGCGCACCGGCGGTGCGCTCATCATCCTGGGCGCCATCGTGCTTTTCATCGCCCTGTTCTTCAGCAGTTCTGTTGAGATTCTGTTCAGGATATTTCCCGAACCGATATTGGGCGTCATCCTGT
>MEQV01000268.1 GCA_001770355.1 Betaproteobacteria bacterium RIFCSPLOWO2_02_FULL_62_17 | reverse complement strand
TGGCGCCGCCGCGGCAACGCTTTCGCTTTCAGGTCTACATCACCGCCACCTTTACCAGCGCGAGCTTTTGCGGACCGGTGATTGGCGGCCTGATCGTCGATCAGTTTCATTGGCGCTGGCTGTTCCTGATTTACCTGCCCATGTCCGTGTTCGCCTTCTGGCGCCTGTCAAAACTCCCGCTGGGTGCGCGTCATCCCGAACAAGCCGGCACTCTCGACCTCGCGGGAATTGCGTTATTCACCCTGGCGGCGTCGTCGTCGCTTTACTGGCTCACTTCGGCGGGACACCACTTTGCGTGGGCTTCAGGCACCAGCGCCATGCTGCTTGCTGCTTCCGCGCTGTTCACTGCGTGGCTGGTGCATCAGCAGCGCACCCATGCGGCGCCGTTTCTTGCGGTCGACCTGCTTCGCAACAAGGCAGTTTCGCGCCTCATGATTGCCACGGCGCTTTTCTCCGCGGCAATGTTCGCGATTGTATTTTTCCTGCCCATCTATCTCCAGCTCGGACACCGCCTGTCCGCCTCGGCCTCGGGCCTGCTGCTGCTGCCGCTTACCGCCGGCACCGTCATCGGCTCCATATTCGCCGGAAAATTCGCCGCGCGCACCGGCGAAACCAAGATCACGCTGGTGGCGGGATTGTGTTCAGGTACCGTGGCCTTGCTGCTTTTGGCCCTACTGCCCGCCGACACCACCACGGTCGCAGTGTTGGGTCTGATCGCCGGCGGCTGTTTCGGCACGGTGATGCCGGTGAGTCAGGTGGTGAGCCAGGCGGTGGCCGGACGCGCGCGCCTGGGTGCCGCCGGGGCGCTGGTGACGATTTTCCGTTTTGTCGGCGGCGCGGCGGGCACCGCCATGACCGGTGCGCTCGTCTATGCCCTGCTGCCGGGCATGGACTTGCGCGCGCTGGTACATACGGCCAATGCGGCGCAGACTCAAGCCATCATCAGCGCGTTCCACGTCGCGTTTCTGTTCGCCGCCGGACTCACCGCGCTTGCGGCCATTGTCGCCAGCCGGATGCCGCGGGTGAAGATCTGAACGGTCGCTCCAATGAAAACGGCCCTCGCGGGCCGTTTTTTCTGCAACTGATAACCCAGGCTCAGGCAGACTTGAGATTTGCCGCCGCCTGCTTGCCGCGCTCGGTGACCACATCGAAGCTGACGCGCTGGCCTTCGGCCAACGAGCCCATGCCCGACTTCTCCACGGCGCTGATGTGGACGAAAACGTCCTTGGAACTGCCTTCAGGCTGAATAAAACCAAAACCCTTGGTGGGGTTGAACCACTTCACTGTACCGATTGTCATAGATAACTCCTGTAGATAGGCGCGTCCGCGTCATTGACCGACGATGCCCGATCCGCGCACAACTCGGGCGCGGTAGCGAACAACCTTAGCGTGGTGGGTGACTTGGTCTCGATCGCCCGGGACCGGGCGGGTAACTGAAGGCAGGCCATAACGTAGATTGCGTCGGCAGTTTGCACGCAAGTACCTAGAAAGTCAAGGAAAATAGGCTCGCCACGGCAGCGCTCAAAGCTCAGCGATAGCGGCTCAGCCGCAGCGATCGCGAGTGCGGCGAGGCGATCAGCAATATGAGGATAAGCGCCGCGCTCGCCGCGGAAACCGCCATGCACGCGCCCACCATGGTGAACATCAAGCCCAGTCCCTCGGGTCCGACCTGGTAGATGTCCTTGGCGTAGACGGGAAACAGGGTATTGAAAAAGGGAACGCGGACATTCAATGGCGCGCGGCGACCGGGCTACCCGTATACCGGCTCATGCGCATGCCGCGCATGCGCGGCGAGACCAGCATGATGACAACGAAAATGACGCCGCAAAAGCTCGCCGAGGATATCGATGTGGCGCGTGCGCCAATCAGGTCGGCGAACGCGCCGGCCTGGAAGGCGCCCAGCGAAATGAGCGCGGGATACAGCTGCAGGATGCTGGTGATGCGGCCGCGCATTTCCTCAGGGGCTGCAAGCTGCACCATGGTCATGTTGGTAACGGCATAAATCATTTCGGTCATGCCCGACATGAAGCAGGCAAGAAGCGCCCAGGCAAAACTGGGGGAAAGGCCCAATCCGGCGATCGACATACAGAACGCGATTACCGCTCCCACCTGTATCCAGCCGGTGCGGTCGAAGCGCGACAGCCAGCCGGCAAGATAACCGCCCGTCACGCCGCCAACGCCCACGGCGGAAAACATCAGCCCCAGACCGCTTGGTCCCGTTGCAAAAATATCCTTCGCATAAATCGGAAAAAGCGTGCCCATGGTCGGCACCACCAGGAAAAACGGCAGCCCGCCCAGAACGATGAGCAGCCGCGTGGTGCGATCGCGCGCCACATGACGCAGGCCTTCGACGAGCTGGCTGCCCGCCGACCCCCCGCCAGGCTTCCTTTCCCTTTTCGGCATGGCAACCTTGAGCACCAGCAGCCCCGAAACGGCGTAGAGCGCGCCCTGAAAGAAAAAGTTGCCGGCGATGCCGATCCAGACGATGAGATAGCCCGCCAGGGCCGGCGCGACCACGCGCGCGAGATTGCCGCCGATGGTGTTGAGCGCCACCGCTTTCATGGCCATGTCGCGCGGCACCAGCTCGAAGGCGGTGGTATGCCGCGCCGGCCGATCGAGCACCCCGCAGGCGCCCATGACGATGGCAAACAGAAACATCATCCAGATGCTGACCAGTTCCAGGGCCAGGGCCGCCCCGAAAAGAACCGAGGTGGCCGCCGAGAACCACTGGCTCCATTGCAGCAGCTTGGCGCGGTCGAAGCGGTCCGCGGCGACGCCGGACAGGGGCGCGAGCAGAAGCATCGGCAGCGCGCGCATGCCGGACACCGCGCCCACCAGCGCCCCCGAGCCGGTGAGTTCATACACCACCCAGCCCATGCTCGCCATCTGTATCCATTGGCCGGCGAAAGTGAAAATGCCGCCTATCCACAGCCAGCGATAGCCCGCATAGGAAAACACCGAACGGCTCATTCCCTGTATCTCATTCGCGGCTAATTCGCGGAACGCACGGCGGCGATGAAACCGCCCACGTGGTGCAGCAACTCCTCCTCCTGGTAGGGCTTGCCCAGATAGTGATCGACGCCAATGTCGCGCGCGTATTGCCGGTGCTTGTCCGCGGTGCGCGATGAAATCATGATGATCGGCACCGCTGCAAGGCGCGCGTCGGCGCGCACGTTGCGGGTGAGGTCGAACCCGTCCATGCGTGGCATCTCGACATCGACCAGCATGACCTCGGGGATCTCCAGCGCGAGACTGGCAAGCGCCTCCACGCCGTCGCGCGCGGTCACCACCCGGTACCCCTGGCGCTCGAGCAGGCGCCCGGTGATCTTGCGCACGGTGAGCGAATCGTCCACCACCATCACCAGGGGCGCGGGAGCGGCGCCAGGCTGAATTTCCCGCTGCGACGGCGTTTCCTCGGCGCGCTGCGCCAGCTGCACCGGATTGATGATCAGCGCCACGTCCCCGGAGCCTAGCACCGTGGCGCCGGCAACGCCGGGCACGCGGGCGAGTTGCGGCCCGATGGTTTTCACCACGATCTCCTGGCTCGCGGAGGTCATTTCATCGATCTGCAGCGCCACCGCGCTCACGCCGCTGCGCAAATACAGAACCGGATAAGCGCGGCGGGACGCAGCATGCTTATCCGCCATGCCGAGCATGGCGGCGAGCTCACGAAACGGATAGCGCCTGCCCTGCCATTCGATCTGGCGCGCTTCGCGCGCCGCCGCGAGCCGTTCTTCGTTCAGTTGCTCGACCTGCTCCACCATCACCGCGGGCACGGCGAAGCTCTGGCCGCCGCATTTCAACAACACCGCCTGCGACACCGCCAGGGTCAAGGGCAGGAAAATGCGGAAATTCGTGCCCTGGCCGCGCTCGGTGGACAACTCGATCCTGCCCCCCAGCGAGGCCACTTCGCTGCGCACCACGTCCATGCCCACGCCGCGCCCGGAGAGCTCGCTGACGTTCCCGGCGGTCGAGAAGCCGGACAGGAAAATGAAATCGGTGATCTCCGCATCGGTGAACGCCGATTGGCCGGCCATCAGGCCCAGCGCCTGCGCGCGCTCGCGGATGCGCGCCAGGTCCAGGCCCGCGCCGTTATCGGCGAGCACCAGCAGCACTTCGTTGCCCTCCTGCGACACCTCGATGCGGATGCCGCCGATCGGGGACTTTCCGGCGGCGGCGCGCGCCTCCGGGTGTTCGATGCCATGCGCCACGGCGTTGCGCAGCATGTGCTCCAGCGGCGCGGTAACACGCTCGAGCACCGAGCGGTCCAGTTCCACCTGCCCGCCCTTGATATCGAGGTTGGCGCGCTTGCCCAGCTCCTTGGCGGTCTGACGCACCACCCGATGCAAGCGCTCGGCCACGCTCGCCAGCGGCAGCATGCGAACCCGCATCAAGTCCTGCTGCAGGTCGCGATTCAGACGCGCCTGCGCGGCAAGCGCGGTATCGGTGTTCTCCATGGCCGCGAGCAGATTCTGCTGCACCGTCTGCACATCATTGACCGACTCGGCCATCAGGCGCGTGAGTTCCTGAAAGCGCGTGAAGCGGTCGAACTGCAGGGGATCGAAATCCTCGCGCGCCGATTGCGTTTCGCCTAGGCGCGATTGCATCTGCGATTCGGCCTGAATGGCAATTTCGCGCAACTGCGAGCGCAGGCGCGCCACGTTGTCGGTGAGCTCCATCATCGCGGCGCGCAGGGTGCGCGTTTCACCTTCGATGCGGCCGCGGGCGATCGCCACTTCGCCCGCCTCGTTGACCAGGCGATCGATCAGATCGGCGCGTACCCGCAGCATCGACAGGCGCGGCGCGGCGGGCGGCACACGCGGCGGCGCGGCGGGCGCGGCGGCGTCCTGGGGTGCGCTCGCAGGCGCGATGCGCCGCGCCGCGGCGACCGCGGGACCGCCTTGCGGCTGCAGCTTGTCGAACAGAATGCCCATGCGATCCATCGAGGTATCCAGCTCCTCGAAGAGCGCCGCCGGCGGGCTCGCCTGCTCCAGGGAGCTTTCGATGCGTGACTCCATGTGGTGGCTGAGTTCGCCCACCGACATGGCCCCGGCCATGCGCGCGCTGCCCTTGAGTGTGTGCAGCAGACGCTTGGCCGCCTGGGCCAGGGTCTTGTCCGCAGGGGCCGCGCGCCAGGCGCGCAGCGCTTCGGCCAGCGCCGGGACCAGTTCGTTGGCCTCCTCCAGGAATATCGGCAGAAGTTGCGCATCGAATTCATCGCTCATGCGCTGCGCTCGCCGCGCCGCGGCCGGGTCTTCCAGTTCCACGGCGCTGGCAAGCGGACTCGGCCGCGGTTTGGCCGGTGCGATGCTCGGCACGGCGGCCACCTCGGCGCTTGCCTCTCTTTCGATGGCCCCCTCTTCCTCGGGAAGCGTCATTTCATCTGCTTCCCGGACCATCGGTGCAGCATCCGCGACGACGGCCGCGGCAATACTCTCCAGCCGCTCCAGCAACTCCGGTGCCGGCGTCGGTTCGGCCAGGCCGAGCGCCTCCACCACCATCCGCTCGATCGCGGCGATGGCCTGTCCGACCAGATCTTCCTCATCGCTCGATAATTCCGCGAGCGACAGGCTCGAAAGCGCCCGGTCGAATGCCGATGCCAGCACGCGCAGATTGTCGAAATGCACCGTGCCGGCGATGCCTGCCAGCGTGTGCACGGCAAGCAGCATGGCATCGGTGATCACGCCGTGCCCCTTGAGCACTTCATACTCCGTCTTCAGCGCGGCCATGTGGGTGCGGGCTTCGCCGCTGAAAAGTTCGAACAGGCTGCGCGAGACCAGCTGACCGCCGATGTCGACCTCGCCCAACTGCTGCTCGCCCACCTGCTCCCCGCTGGCTCGCTCTTCACTCATCGGCGCGACCGCGGCTGGCGGGGGCGTCTGCCCGTCGGCAAAGTCCGGCACCAGCGTGATGACGGGGACTGCGGGCGCCTGGACCTGCAGCGCCTGGGTGATTGAAACAGGCGCCTCGCCACCGCGGCGCACCGCCTCGGCCCGCGATACCAGTTCCTGTTCGGGTAATGCCGCTTGGCCTGCCCCCAGGCGCGCGACGCTGGCGGTGAAATAGTCGTGTGCCTGGGCGACCAGATCGAGCAAGCCGGCGCTGACTTCGCGCTGCTCCTGCAGCCACAGATTGAGGGTCTGCTCTATTGCCCAGGCGGCTTCTCCCAGCCGCGCGAGGCCCACCATGCGGCCGCTGCCTTTAAGGGTATGAAACCCCCGCCGCACGGTGACCAGCGCGTCGTTGCCGGAACCAGCATTGCCGGTCGCGCCAGCGCGCAGCAATTCCTGCTTCGCGGCGATGCTGGCAAGCACCTCGCCGGCTTCCTCGAGGTAGACCTCCAGCAATTCGGCATCGACAGTGGGCTCCTCGCCCGGCTTGGTCGGCAATGCGGCGCTGGTCGCCACCGCAGCAGGCGCGGCCACGGCTTTGGGCTGCGCCGCTTCGATTTCGCGAAGCACCGCCGCGGCAGCGGCTTCGGTCGCGCCATCGGACACGAGCACGGCATCTTTCTGGATCGCGGCCAGTTGCTGCCGCAATTCGAGCGCGAGCACGCTGTCTGCGCGATTCTTGCGCCACTCCTCGGCACGCTTTTGCACCGATTTAAATTCGCGCGCCAGCTGCGCCTCGATGGTCGGCGGTGGCGCGTCCTCCGCGGGCGCGACCACCGCGCCCATCGGGCGCATGATCGCCTCGAAATCGGCGGGGCCTTGCGTGAGCGCTTCGACAAAAAAGCCCAGGCCGGACAAGGTCTGCGCCACTTCCT
>MEQV01000267.1 GCA_001770355.1 Betaproteobacteria bacterium RIFCSPLOWO2_02_FULL_62_17 | reverse complement strand
CAAATCCATGACCGCGCTGTCCATCCTGCGCCTGCTGCCGCATCCCTATGGAAAAATCGTGGGCGGCTCAATCCGCTTCAATGGCGAAAAGCTGCTCGACAAGAGCGAGCGGCAGATGCGCGACATTCGCGGCAAGGATATCGCGATCATTTTGCAGGATCCCATGACCAGCCTCAATCCGGTTTTCTCGATCGGATACCAGATTGCCGAAGCCGTGCGGCTTCATCAAGGCCTGTCTGGAAAAGCGGAACTCGATCGCGTCATCGAGAGCCTGCGCCGCGTGCGCGTGCCCTCGCCGGAATCGCGCCTCAGGGATTATCCCCATCAATACAGCGGCGGCATGCGCCAGCGCGTCGTCGGCGCCATCGCCATTGCCTGCGAGCCGAAACTGCTGATCGCCGATGAAGCAACCACCGCGCTTGATTCGACCATTCAGGCGCAATATCTCGATCTGCTGCGCGGTTTGCAGCGTGATCTCAATCTTTCGCTGTTGTTTATAACGCATGATTTCGGGATCGTCGCCAAGATGTGCGACGACGTTGTCGTCATGTATGCAGGGCGCGTCGTCGAATATTCCGATGTACGGGAAATATTCAATCGCCCCGCCCATCCCTATACGCTTGCCTTGCTTGAAGCGGTGCCCAGAGTCGACGCCCGAGTCGAAAGGCTTTATGCGATTCCAGGCACCGCTGCGGGCGGCTTCATAGGGCAGGACGGTTGTTCCTTCGCAAGCCGCTGCGCGTTGGCGCAACCGCGATGCCACGCGGAAAAACCTCCATTGATTACCCTCAAACCCGGGCACACCTCGGAATGCTGGCGCGCGCAGGAAGTCTACGATTCCCGCATCACGCTGGCCGGCAGTGCAGCCGCGACGCCGGGAATTTCGGCATGAGCGATGTTCAAATGGCGGATGCGCCGAAGATCGCGGCCGGCGCCGACCCGTCGTTGCTGCGCGTGGACGATCTGCATGTCTATTTCAACATCCGGCGCGGGTCCTTGCTTAATCCCAGGATGCTGGTCCTCAAAGCGGTTGATGGCATCTCGTTCGAAGTGAAATCCGGTGAAACATTCAGTATCGTCGGTGAATCAGGCTGCGGGAAAACCACCACCGCGCGCAGCATATTGAAGGTCGAGACCCCGACCAGGGGTGGAATATTCTGGCGGGGGAACGATCTGCAGAACCTCGACGAACTGGAGACCAAAGCCTATCGCACCTCCGTACAGGCGGTGTTTCAGGATCCCTACAGTTCCATGAATCCTCGCATGCGCGTCGGCGACTTCATTACCGAGCCGCTGCTTCTCAATCTCGCCATGAACCGCGCTGAGCGGCGCGAGCGCGCCCGCGATGTGCTGGTGCAGGTCGGACTGCGTTCGGAAGATATCGATAATTTTCCCCACGAATTCAGCGGCGGCCAGCGTCAGCGCATAGCCATTGCGCGCGCGATCGCTTCTTCGCCGCAAATGATCGTGCTGGACGAACCCGTTTCCTCGCTCGACGTGTCGATCCGCGCCCAGATCATGAATCTTCTGAAGGCGCTGCAGGATACTCAGGGCTTCAGTTATCTCTTCATCGCGCACCATCTCGGTACCGTCCGCTACATGAGCCGGATCGTCGGCGTGATGTATCTGGGGCGGATGATGGAACTCTCGGAATCCGAGGATTTGTTCAACCATCCCCTGCATCCCTATACGCAGGCGCTGTTTTCAGCCGCGCTTCCCGATCATCCCGACATCGAGCGCAAGGAAGTTCTTCTGCAAGATGATGTCGCCGCGCCAACGGATATTCCCGGCGGTTGCCGGCTTCACACCCGCTGCCCGTTCGCAAAACCGGTATGCTCGCAGGTCGAACCCGAATGGAAACCCGTTGGCCCCAAACACTGGACAGCCTGCCACCTCTATTAACCGCAATCATCCTATCCCTTGGAGAACAAGCGATGCTACCCGTCATGAGCCGCGACCAATGCCTGGAAGCTTTCCGCAAGATGCTGCTGATCCGCCGCTTCGAGGAAGCCTGTATCGATGCCGCCGCGAAACAGCAGGTGCACGGACATTATCATGTCTACATCGGGCAGGAAGCCACCGGCGTCGGTGTCATGTCGGTGCTGGACAAGGGCGATTTCGTGCATAGCACCCATCGCAATCACGGCCACTTGCTCGCGCGCGGCGCGGACCCGGACAGGGCGCTGGCGGAAATCTTCGGCAGGGCGACGGGCTATTCGGGCGGCAAGGCCGGCACCTTGCACGGCTGCGCGCCGGACTTGAACTTTCCACTGAGTTCGGGCATCGTCGCCGGCATTCTGCCGATCTCCACGGGTACGGCCTATGCATTGAAATATCGCAAGCTCCCCAATGTCAGCGTGGTTTTTTTCGGCGATGGCGCCATGGAGGAAGGCGCCGCCTATGAGGCGCTCAATCTCGCGGCCTTGTGGAAGCTGCCCGTCATTTTCGTCTGTGAGAACAACACCGCGGAAGTCGAGCGCAAGCCCGGAGGCGCGCAATATCATGCGCCCAACATGTCGATCGTCGAATTGACCGATATTGCCCGCATCATGGGCATGAATACCGGCATCGTGGACGGTCTCGACATGGGCGCTGTCTGGACCGCGGCCCGGGATGCGCGCGAACGCGCCATACGCGGCGAAGGCGCCACCTTTCTGGAGGTGCGCACGCATACCTGGCCCGGCGGCCAATATCCAACGCTCGTCACCGGCAGGACAGACATTCGCCACACATGGAATGGCGAAGTTCCCGCGGAATTCTCAAAACATGAAAAATGGTTCCGCCGCAACGATCCCGTTCTGAGCATCGCGCGGGAGCTTCTGACACTGGGAATGGCGAAACAAGCCGAAATCGAGAAGCTGGATGCCGAGGTCACGCGCGCGATCAATGAAGCCGTGAAATTCGCCAATGAGAGCCCCTTCCCGCCAGTGGAGGAAGCCCTGACGCACGTCTGGCCGCACTGACTTTACTCAATCTTTCCGGAGCAATTCATCATGACCGAAACAATGTTCGGCAAAGCCAAGGTCAAAGCGGTTGGCGATCTCATGCGCGCGGACGAAAACGTGGTGATTATCGGTGGCGCGGGATTCGGCGGACTGCTTCACTCGAAATATGTGAAACCGCTGTTCGACGAATTCGATTCCCGCATTTTGCGCACGCCCATCGCGGAACTGGGATTCTGCGGCATGGCCGTCGGCGCGGCGATCGCAGGCCTCTACCCGATCGTCACCATCGGCACCGGCAGTTTTGCTTTCGAGGCATGGCCGCAAATCGTCAATGAGGCGCCGAACATCTTTTACATGAGCGACGGGAAAGTTAAAGTGCCCGTTATGTTTCAGGCGCTGGGCGGAATTCGTATTTCCGGCGCTGCGCAGCATTCGGCGCGCCCGCAGGCCATGCTGATGCAGGCTGCCGGTTTGCAGATCATCGCCCCAAGCCGCGCCAGCGATGTCGGACCCTTGTTGAAAGCGGCACGCGAAAGCGAACGGCCGACATTCTGGATCGATCATGCGCTTCTATTCGAGGAACAGGAGACGGGCACTCCCGTCAAGCCGCCCCCTTTGGGCAAGGCCGCCATCGTGCGCCCCGGCAAGGATGTGACGATCGTCGGCTATTCGATCGATCTCATTCGCTGCGTGAAAGCAGCCGTTGAACTCGCGCAACAGGGCATCGACGCGGAAGTTATCGACCTGCGGACCCTGTCTCCCCTCGACGCCGACACGATCTGCGAATCCGTCGGCAAGACCGGCCGGCTGGTGGTGGCGGACGAATGCTATCCCGCCGCGAGCGTTGCATCGGAAGTGGCCAGCATTTTCACCGGCAAGGGCTTCGGCCTGCTGAAGAAACCGGTGCAGCGCCTGAATTTCGCGGCCGTCCCGGTCCCGCTCAGCCCTCCGCTTGAGATGCATCTCATCCCGCGCGTTGACAAGATCGTCGCTGCGGCAAAGGGGCTCATGGGGTAGCCGGCGATTTCCACCGATTGAATAATCCCGTCCTTTCGGTCGCCCGGTGGAGCGCGGCGATTTTCGAGGGCCAAATCCCTGGATGCTCAAGCCGCGCGCTTAAGCTTGTAATCGCGAATGAGGACATCAGCCGGTATTTTCAGTCCCGCCGAAAGCCTGCGGATCATGTCAAGGGTCAAAGGACGCACACGATTCAGCACTTCCGCCACCCGAGCGCGCGAGCCGATGAATGGCTCCAGATCATTGCGTGAAAGTTCGCGTGCTTCCATCAAGTGCCGCAGGAAGTCGATTGGATCTGGATCCGCGATCGGGGTGTGCTCGCGCTCGTAGGCTTCGATCAGCAGCACCAGCACTTCCAGGCGGTCGGCTGCGGGCGAGCCATCGGGAGCGCTCCATAGCGCTTCCGCTTCCTTGAGAGCCGCCTGGTGTTCTCGGCGGGTTCGAATCGGACGTAATTTCATTTAAGTTACCTCATATAGTGGTCGCGTCAATCTTGTCGTACTCGCGATGGGTGCCGATGAAGCGGATGAACATCATGCCCCGGTTATAGTGCACTGCCACGACAAGCCGATACTCATTTCCCTTGATGTTGAAAACAACGCGGTTGTTCGCGATGAAGCTGGCGCTTCGGTAGTCGGCTTTGATATCCGCCGGGGCGTGCCAATCGGCACGGCTCGCCGCCGCATACCAGGATCGAAGGGGGATTTCAGCATCGGCATGCTTCTGCCAAAAAATCCGTAACGTGCCCAACGCGATAATCCGCATCGCTTCACTTTAGCATGCTCCCATAGCGGGAGCAACGGATCAATCAAGGGGTTAAACAAGAATTTTCAGCGTCCCGTTTCCGCGCAACTCACCGGCCAGACCAGTTTGCTGCCCGCCGGATCGATCCGTCCATCGCGCCCCGCGACCGCCACGGCCACGCGCTTCGCCGCCTCCGGGAATTCGGCAGCCTTTTCATACTCCGCACTGGCCGGCAGGTAGAGCAGCGATTTGGAATTTCCTTGATCTAGCCCAAATTTCGACGCGCCGGGATCCCTATACTGACTCGCCGCTCCCCGCTTCGGAAGGCGCGGAAACCCGTTTCCCAGAGGAAAGCATGCAGAACATCTCGGCACTCAGTATCTTTTTCAGCCCGCGAAGCGTCGCGGTGGTCGGCGCATCCTCGGACGCCAGGAAGCCCGGCAACATCGCGCTTCGAAACATGGGTTCTTTTGGCTACAAGGGAAAGATCCACCCGATCAACCCGCGCGAGGATTCGATTCTCGGACTGCCCTGCTACAAGAGCGTGCTCGACATCGCCGAACCGGTGGATCTGTGCGTGCTGCTGGTGGCCGCGGATTACACGCTGGCGGTCGCCAGGGAACTCGCCGAAAGAAAGCGCCGCTTGAACGACGTCTCGGCGGTGGTGTGCATGTCCGCCGGGTTCGGAGAACTCAATACCAGCGAGGCGAAACAGCGCGAGCACGACCTGGTGCAGACGCTGCGCTCCGCGTCGATCCGGCTGGTCGGGCCCAACTGCCTCGGGGTCATGGACACGGTGAGCGGGTTCAATACCAATTTCGATATTCCCACTTACCCGCAAGGCGGCATCAGCGTGCTCACGCAAAGCGGCGCGTTCGGGAACTCGCTGCTGCTCGGCTCGGGCACCAAAGGCAGGCTGGGGCTCAACAAATACCTCTCCATCGGCAACATGGCCGACGTGCAGATGTCAGAACTGCTCACTTTCCTCAAGTCGGATGACTCGACACGTGTGATCGGCATCTACCTGGAAGGCCTTTCCGATCCGAGGGAGTTTTTCGAGGTGGCGCGCGACGTGGCGGCGGCCAAACCCATCGTGATCCTTAAGAGCGGCAGAAGCGAGATGGGGTCGACTGCGGCGCTGTCGCACACCGGATCGGTGGCCGGGGCTGATGCCATTTACGACGGCGCCTGCCGGCAGGCCGGGCTGTTTCGCGCCAAGTCCGTCGCGGATTTCTACGAAACGCTGCGCGCATTCGCTAAGCAACCGATCCCCGCGGGAAACCGCGTCAGCGTGCTGACCCACATGGGCGGGCCGGGCACCATGTGCATCGACGAGATCTCCACCCTTCCGGGGCTGAAGATGGCCGAGCTTGCCCCGGAAACCCATGACGAGCTGAAGAAGATCCTTTCCCCGGCCGCAAACATCGGCCACCCTCCGGGCTACATCGATCTGACAGCCGCTCATTGGGAAACCCTGCACAACCAGGTGCTGCGCCTGCTGTTCCAGGACAAGAATATCGACACGGTCATCCAGATACTGGCACCGAGCGCGTTCCTCGACCAGAAGCTGCTTGCGCAGGAGGTCGTAAGCGCCTATGAATCCCAGGGCGATGCCAAAAAGCCGCTCCTCAACGTGGTGACCTTCGGCGACTTCGCCGATACTTTGCGGGACCGGCTCGAGGAGGCCAGCCTGCCGACCTTCGATTTTCCGGACATGGTGGCAAAGGTTGCGGCAAACCTCGCGGCCTACGGTGCCGCCAGAAAACCGGCGGCAGCGCGGGATGCAAAGGCTGCGAAGAGCGCGGCCGCCCCGGGCCCAGCGGCGAAGCTCATCGCCACCGCTGCGCGCCAGCGCCGCATCAGCCTGCTCGAGCCCGAGGCTTATGAAGTCTGCGGGCAATACGGCATACGCGTGCCGCCCTTCAAGATGGTGGGTTCGCTCGCCGCGGCAAAGCGCGCCGCCAACGAGATCGGCTATCCGGTGGTGCTCAAAGTCGTATCGGCCGAATTCCTGCACAAGTCGGATATCGGCGGCGTGATGCTCGGGGTCGGCTCCAACAGCGTTCTCAAGCAATCGTACGGCGAGCTCATCGACAACGTCCGCAAGGCCGCGCCGCAGATCGCCAGGCCGAAGGTGCTGGTGCAGAAGATGATGCCGCCCACGACGGAACTGGTGCTTGGCGGCCTGCGTGACAAGCTGTTCGGGCCGACCGTCATGTTCGGGCTCGGCGGTATTTACATCGAAGTGCTCAAGCGCGTGGATTTCCGCCTCGCGCCGCTGGCGATCGAGGATGCCGTGGAACTGATTCGCGAGACCCTGCCCGCCGCACTGCTGGAAGGCGCGCGAGGCAGAAAGAAAATGAACGTCGAGGCGATCGCGGCCGCGCTGGTTTCAATGGGCCGGCTTTTCGACGAACACCCGCTGGTGGAACAGGTGGACCTGAATCCCTTCCTTCCGGACGATGAGGGCGGCATGGCGGTGGACGCGCGGATCATCCTCGCGAAGCGCGCCGGCAATGCCGATGGGGTGTGATTTCGGGTAATCGACGCTGGTCGAATCTGAATTTCCGCGGCAAGGAATCGAATCCAAGAACAACCGCTTGAGGCTGCAACGACCGCGGCGCACCTCGGCTATAGCAAGTGGCGCGGAAAATCAGAATGTGGCGGCAACCGGCCCCGGAACGTAAGCGGAAATCCGATGGATCGTGGCGGGGCGCTGGCCGGATATCCAGGCAGAGCGGGATCAAGCTGCGGATCGACGGCGGTCGATCCGGTGCAACATTGATACCCGGCGCCCGTTCAATCCACGAACTTCGCTCTCGGTCTCAACAAGGCGCTGGAAAGCCGCTGCTCGATCACATGGGCTACCCAGCCGGACACGCGGGAGAGGATATACAAGCCGGCGGCGGCGCGCCGTGGAAAACCGAGAGCGTGAGCGAGCGCCACGACCGCGAATTCCGCGCGCGGCTTGAGATCGAACTTGTTCTGTGCCTCCTCGACGAACGACAACACCATGTGCAACTGCCGCGAAGGCCGGTTCGCGCGCCGCATCAGGTCGAATATGTAAAGCGCGCGCGGATCGCCGCGCGGATAGATCGGCTGGGTGAACCCGGGCGGCACGCGCCCCGATGCCTGCAATTCGCGCATGCGCCGGATCAGATCGGCTTTGGATTGGGCGCCCCTGAGGAAATCCTCAGTGCGGTCGTAGATTTCCGCAATTTTTCGGCCGGAACTCGTCTGGATGGCCGACACCATGCAAGCCTGCAGGTCGGCACCGCTCGAGGCTGCGACCCGGGCGACGAACGTGGCCGGCGAAAGCTCGTGATCCGCAAGCAGCACCAACAAGCCATTGACCAGTCGCAGCTTCTCCTCCGAGCACGCTAGCCCCGAGGCGCGCAACACGGCTGCCGCGATGGGTTCGGCGTTTGCGCACGCTACGTACGCATGCCGCGCTGACAAGTAGCCAAAGCAGCCCGCAAATGCCTGAATCAACTGCCGCGCCGCCAGGACGGTGCTGCTCGAGCGCAATCGCTGCGACGAACTGCCGCGCGCCATGCCGATCGAAAGGGCAAACAGGGAAAAGATATGCGCGATGGGCGCGTTTGCCCGCGAGCGTCCGAGCGCCACGGCAAGCCGCCGTACTTGCGCAGGGAGCGCCTCCCGGTTCCATACCACCGGCTCATCGTCGAGCAGCTCGCCGGTCCAAAGGAACTCCGCGACGTTCTCGTACGGCAGGCCGGCGCTGGCCAATTCAGCCGCGGGCCGCCCGCGGTAGCAGGGTCCCGCAGGCGTAATCTCCGTTATCGACGTGGAAATGATCGGGTCCCCCGCGTACATCGCGGACGCGGCAAGCGCCCCAAGAGGGAAACGAGCCCGCGGACGTGAACGCAGCTTTTCCAGATCCGCCCGAAGATAAAGGTGGCGGTGGCCCTGCGGGGTCGGCAGACTCTGAACGGCGCCCCGGCTTACGTAGGTATACAGGGTTTGCGGCTTTACCCCGAGAAGCGCGGCCGCCTCGGCGCCGCTCATGTACTCGGAATCCCCCGGGCCGCCCGGGTCGAGCGCGCCTTGCGGCTTGGTCCTGTCCAGGGATTTGCTCACCCTCGCTTACTCGGGTTTGATGCCCGCCTCCTTGGCGACCTTCGCATACTTCACGAGCTCGGTCTTGAGGACATCGGCAAACGCCTCGGCACTCGTGCCTACTGGCTCCAGTCCCACGGGCGCCAGCCGCTCCTTTGCCACCTGCGGGTTCTGGATGATGCGGTTGATCTCCATGGTCAGGCGGCCAACGATGGCAGGCGGCGTGCCGGCCGGCGCGAGCACGCCGAACCAGGACACCATGTCGAAACCAGGCAGTCCCGCCGCATCGGCGATGGAAGGCACATCGGGGAGAGCCGGAGTTCGAGCGATAGCCGCCGTTCCGAGTGCGCGCAGCCGCCCGGATTGGATATGCGGAAGCAGCGAACTGAGGGCCCCGATCGTCATGGTGATCTCACCGGCCACCAGCGCCGGCACCAGCGCGCCGGCCCCTTTGTAAGGAACATGCACCACGTCTATCCCGGTCGCCGAACGCAGCATTTCAATGGACAGATGGTGCGGCGTGCCTACGCCAGCCGTGCCGTAGGTGAATTTGCCCGGCTGCGAGCGCGCGAGCGCTATCAGCTCTTTCACATTGCGCGCGGGCACCGACGCATTGACCGTGAGCACAAACGGAATCGTGGCAATCAGCGAAATCGGCATGAAGTCGCGGATCGGATCGTAGGGCAGCTTCAAATAGAAGGCCGGATTGATGACGTGCGTGGGCGATGTGATCAGAATGGTATAGCCGTCCGCGGGCTGGCGCGCCACGTACTCGGTGCCGACATTGCCGCCTGCCCCGGGCTTGTTTTCGACGACCACCGGCTGATTGACAGCCGGACCCATGCGCTCGGCGATGACGCGCGCGAGCAGGTCGTTGCCCCCGCCGGGTATCAGGGGAACGATGAACTTGATCGGGCGGCTGGGGTAGGCGCCGGTCTGTGCCGACGCGAGCGGCGCCCCGGCAAGGCAGCAGGCCGCCAGTGCTAGGGCTGCGATACGCGGTGTTGCAAATCCGTTGGCTATTTTCATCTCGTCCTCCATTCGATGATTGCGTGGCAGGTCTTTTAAACTCTAATCGAGCGACACCTTGACGTCCTTGATCACCTTGCCAAAGCGCTCGAAGTCGCGGCGGATCAGGGCAGAAAAGTCCTCAAGCCGGGTGGCATAAGGCTCCATTCCGCCAGCGGCATTGAGGCTCATGACCACGCCGTTTTCCACCTGAACGTTCACGCCGCAGCCGATGTAGCACATGCCACATACCGTTTTGACCACTCTTGACTGCAAATTGGATTGCGTCATTTCCACGGCTGTCCCCTAATCGACGCGCGCGCCGCTGATCATCACCAGCTTGCGGTATTTCTCTATATTCGGACCTATCGTTTCAGCGTACTGTTCAGGAGTGCTGCCGACAGGGTCGATGGCGAGCGGAACCAGTTGTTGGGCGATTTCCGGGGTCCTCAGCACCTTGATAATTTCACGGTTCAGCTTCTCGACGACATCCCTCGGCGTGCCTGCCGGGGCGACAAATCCCATCTCGGTGGTGATTTCATATCCGGGTACCCCGGCCTCGGCCACAGTCGGCACATCGGGCATCCGGGGCGAGCGTTTCGCCTCGCTGACGGCCAACATCCGTAATTTGCCTGTCTTGACGAAAGGCGATACCGCGGGCAACGCGATAAACATCGCTTTGATATCTCCGGAGATGATCGCGGGCACCATCGGGCTGGCGCCTTTGTAGGGAATGTGCGTCATCTGCACGCCTGCCAGCATCTTGAACAACTCCATTCCCAGATGGTGTACGTTGCCATTGCCCGCGGAACCGTAAGGCAAGCCCGGGTTGGAGCGTGCGTAGGCGATAAGATCCTTTACCGAATGCACCGGCAGCGCCGCGTTTACCGTGAGGAACAGCGGCCCCGTTACCGCCAGCGTAATGTATGCAAAATCCTTGATCGGGTCGTAGGGAAGTTTCGCGTACAAGGCTGGATTGATGGCGAGCTGTGGAGTACCTGCGAGGAGCAAGGTATAGCCGTCGGCCGGCGCCCTTGCGACGAGTTCAGTCCCTATTATTCCGCCGGCCCCGGCGCGGTTATCTATCACGACAGGCTGGCCGACGTTCTCGCCTAGCATCTTCCCGATCACTCGCGACGCGAGGTCCATGGTGCCCCCCGTGCCGATCGGCACCACCACGCGGATCGCCCGCGACGGAAAGCCCTGCGCCAAGCATTGCGCCGTGATTGCAGGCAGGGTGCACACGAGCATCGCCATGACAGCAGCGGCCCATTTCGATTCGGTCATCGGCGAATCTCTTTCCGGAAATCTGACCAGTTCTAAGTGATTACTCCGATTTGATCTGCGCCTTCCGGACCAGCTTGCCGGTCTCGGCGAATTCCGTGGCAATGAACTTGCCGAAGGCTTGCGCGGTGAGCGCCTGCGATTCCATGCCCAGATCCGCGAAGCGCTTCACCATGGCCGGCTCCTGGATGCCCTTGTTCATGGCGGCATTTAGCTTGTCGATGATGGCGGCAGGCGTGCGTGCCGGGGCCAGCAGGCCGGTCCACGACCCGGTGTAGAAGCCACGCAGGCCAAGCTCGTCGGCTGTCGGCACCTCCGGAGCGAGGCTTGATCGCCGCGGCGAGCCGACGGCGAGCGCCTTCACCTTGCCGCGGTTGGCGAGGTAACCCTGGACGGAGCCGAACATCACGTCGGTCCGCCCGGCCAGGAGGTCGACCAGGGCCGGGGCCATGCCGCGATAAGGCACGTGCCGGATATCGACCCCGGCGGACTCTTTGAAGAGCTCGCCAGCCAGATGAAAGAACGAGCCTACTCCCGCGGAGCCGAACGTCAGGGTGTCGGGCTTTGCCTTCGCCTGGGAAATCAGTTGTTGCAGGCTGGTAATAGGGGAGCCGTTGGCGACGAACACCGCCGCGGGCGTGTCGCCGATCAATGCGACCGGCTCAAAATCCCTGAGCGGGTCGTAAGACAAGTTGGCCTTGATGTGGGGATTGACCGTGATCGAGCCGGGCGAACCGACCAGAAGCGTGTAACCGTTGGGTGCGGCCTTGGCGACCTGGGCGGCGCCAATGGCGCCGCCGGCGCCGCCGACGTTTTCCACGATGAAGCGCTGCCCGAGCTGCTCGGTCAGTATCTGCGCGGCGAGCCGGCCCAGTATGTCGGTGCTGCCGCCCGCCTCGAAGGGCACCACCACCCTCACCGGTTTGGTGAGATAGGCGTCATCCGAGCCAGGCACCTTGTCCTGCGCGTGTGCGCTGCCCAGCGCACCCATCAGAGCGAAAACACCTGCCACTGCGGTCAGATTACGCGACATTGTTTCACCTCATTTTGTTCAATGGGACGAAGGGCGGCTTCGCTGCCCCGCTCGCCTGCCTGGTTCACTAATTGGCAGGCTCAATCTTGGCCGCTTTGGCGATAGCGGCCCACCGGGCGAACTCGGTAGCGATTCTTGCCGCGAACTCTTCGGAGGTATTACCCTCTGGCTGTAAGTTCAGCGCGCCCATGCGCTCGCGAACATCAGGCAACTTGACCGCCCGTTTCATCTCTTGCTCCAGCCTCCTGACAACGGGTGGCGGCGTTCCGGCCGGCGCAAAAAGCCCGAACCAACCTTGGAATTCGAGATCCGGAAATCCCTCTTCCCGCATGGTCGGAATATCTGGGAGAAACGCTATCCGCGCCGGAGCAGTCGTGGCAAGAGCCCGCACTTTGCCGGTCTTAAGCGCGGGGATGACTGGGGTTGAATCGGAAACACTCATCAGGATAGTCCCGGCAATCACATTCCTCATGGCCTCACTATTCCCCCCCTTGTAGGCGATGAATTCGACTTGGGTACCGGTGGTGAGCTTGAACACTTCAAGAACTAACTGGAATAGACCCGAGGAGCCGCCATAGTTGGCCTTTTTGGGATTGGCTTTGATATAAGCAACCAGGTCCTTCACGGAGTGGATCGGCTCTGCTGCGTTGATCACCATGAAAAGAGGAAAGGTGACCACCGTCGATATCGGCACGAAGTCCGCGGTGGAATAGGGAAGCTTCCGGTACATGACCGGATTGACGGTTATCACGGAACTTGGAGCCATAAGCAAGGTGTATCCGTCGGGCTTCGACTTTGCCACGAACTCCATGGATATGATCCCCCCCGCCCCGAGCTTGTTCTCGACCACCACGGGCTGAGCAAACTCTTCGGCCATCTTCTGGCCGAGCAGGCGGGCAATAATGTCGGTGCCTCCACCGGGTACAAAGCCGACAATCAGGCGGATCGGCTGGCTGGGATAGCTTTTCGCTGACTCAATTTGCGCCTGTGCCGATGTTGTCAATAAGAACACGATGACCAGGCTCGCTAAACGTACTGCAGGTAGGTAACTCATGGCGACCTCCCAAGTAGAATACGGCGGATTCCGTGACGTCCCTCTATATCGAGGCTGAGTTTACTGTCGCACTGCCAATGTTCCTTCGACTCCTATTACTCCTCCCGCGACAAAATTGTCATGGGGCAGCTCCCAGCCTGGTGACTTTGACCCTGGCGCATAGATCGAGACTGAAGTTGAGCGGGCTCACGTGGTCCCAGTCGAGCTCGATGAAGTCGTTGAAGAACACGCCCTTGCCCTTGGCGATCGGCATGCCCTCGCCCCAGTGCCCGGCGCAGGCGGCGATGCCCAATCCCTCGGCATGGATCGCCTCGCTCAGGCACACCCTGCCTTCGACAAAACGACCTTGCTCGCCCTCCACCCGGATCACCTCGCCGTGGATCAGGCCCTTGCGCTTGCCGGCCTCGCGATTGATGACGATGGTGTAGGAATAAGGATCCAGACGCGCCGCTTCATCCAGCCATGCGTTTTCCATGGTGTAGCTGTTCGTGTGGATGGTGTCGCGGTAGTAGAAGGCGTAGAAATCAAACC
>MEQV01000266.1:6268-6673 GCA_001770355.1 Betaproteobacteria bacterium RIFCSPLOWO2_02_FULL_62_17 | reverse complement strand
GAGGGCGCGGGCACGCGCGGACTGTCCGCTTTCGTAGTGGACGCCGCAACGCCCGGCCTGAATGCCGATGAGCGCATCGATATCATCGCACCGCATCCCATGGCGACGCTGCGCCTCTCGGGGTGCCGCGTAGCGGCGGACCGGATGCTCGGTTCGCCCGGTGAGGGATTCAAGATCGCCATGCGCACGCTTGACGTTTTCCGCACCAGCGTCGGCGCGGCGGCGCTCGGCTTCGCGCGGCGCGCCTTGCATGAAGCGCTCGGCCACGCGCGCTCGCGGCACATGTTCGGAGGCGTGCTGGCGGACTTTCAGATGACGCAGGCAAAGCTTGCCGACATGGCCACCTCGGTGGATGCGGCGGCGCTGCTGGTGTACCGCGCGGCCTGGACGCGGGACACCACAGGC
>MEQV01000266.1:266-6199 GCA_001770355.1 Betaproteobacteria bacterium RIFCSPLOWO2_02_FULL_62_17 | reverse complement strand
GCTGCGGTGCAGATGTTCGGCGGGCTCGGAGTCGTGAGCGGCCATCCTGTCGAGCGCCTGTATCGTGAAATCCGCGCGCTGCGGATCTATGAGGGCGCCACCGAAGTGCAAAAGCTGATCATCGCGCGGCAACTGCTTGCCGCCGCTGAAAAAGAAGCCGGGCAATGAGCTATACGGGCCACATCGACACATTTGCCCGCGACCACCTGCCGCCGCCGGAGCAATGGCCGCAGCTGATTTTTGAGGCGCCCGAGCTGATCTCGCCGCCGCTGGTGAATTGCGCCGCAGTCCTGCTCGACCGGCACATCGCAGAAGGACGCGGCCAGCGCGTGGCCATCATCACGCGCGACGGCACATGGACCTACCAGCGATTGTTCGAGCGGGCGAACCGCATCGCGCGCGTGCTGGTCGAGGACATGGGGCTGGTGGCAGGAAACAGAGTGCTGCTGCCTGCACCCAACGGCCCGATGCTCATGGCGTGTCTGTTTGCCGTGCTCAAGGCTGGCGGCATCGCCGTGCCCACCATGCCGCTGCTGCGCGCGCGCGAGCTGGCTCAGGTGATCCGCAAGGCGCAAGTTACTCATGCGCTGTGCGACCGGCGCCTCACCATGGAACTCGAAGGGGCACGCGGAGGCTGCGCCGTGCTCGCTCAGGTGGCGTATTTCGGGGATGACGACCCCGACTCGCTCGAGCAGCGTGCAAGTAGCAAGCCGCCTGATTTCAATAATGCCGTCACCGCCGGCGATGACGTGGCGCTGATAGCGTTTACTTCGGGAACCAGCGGCATTCCCAAGGGAACGATGCATTTTCACCGCGACCTGCTGGCGGTATGCGAATGCTTTCCCAAGCATGTGGTGCATCAGCGTGCCGACGATATCGTCGCCGGAACGCCGCCGCTGGCGTTTACCTACGGCTTCAGCGGCTTGTTCCTGTTTCCTGCGCGTCAGGGCGCGGCCACGGTGATGATAGAGCAATACACGCCGGATTCGCTGCTCGAGACGGTGCAGCGCTTCGGGGTCACGGTGCTGTATACGGCGCCCACCATGTACCGCGCCATGAGCAGCGTCGCGGCGGACTACAAGCTTTCCAGCCTGCGAGCGTGCGTGTCCGCCGGCGAAGCGCTGCCGGTATCCACGCGCGACGCATGGGAGCGCGCCACCGGCCTGCGAATCATCGACGGCATAGGCTCCTCTGAAATGTCGTTCATCTTCATTTCCGCCGCGGGCGATGCCATTCGTCCGGGTGCGACCGGCAAGGCAGTCCCCGGTTATCGCGCCGCGGTGCTGGATGCAGAGGGCCGGCCGGTGCCGCCGGGCACTATCGGCCTGCTCGCGGTGAAGGGTCCGACCGGCTGCCGTTACCTCGCCGACGAGCGGCAACAAGCTTACGTGAGGAACGGCTGGAATATAACGGGGGATGCTTATCTGATGGATACTGACGGCTACTTCTTCTACCAGGCGCGTGTCGATGACATGATCATCTCGGCCGGGTACAACATCGCAGGTCCGGAAGTGGAGAACGCGCTGCTGTCACATCCGGCTGTGGCCGAATGCGGTGTGGTGGCCTGGCCCGACGAGCAGCGTGGTCATATCGTCAAGGCATTCGTGGTGCTCAAACTCGGCTACGGCGCGGATGACGGCCTTGTGGCGGAGTTGCAGGAGCACGTCAAGCGCCTCATCGCGCCTTACAAGTATCCGCGCGCCATCGAATTCGTCCATTCCTTGCCGCGCACCGAGACCGGCAAGCTGCAGCGTTTCAAGCTGCGCCAGCCGCAGGCGGGCGTGGCAGCTATCGAGGCGGGCGCGCCGCAGCCGCGCAAGCAGCCGCTGGATCCCTCATTGGCGGGAACATCCCGATGAAACGGCTTGTTTCGCTTTGGCTCAATGGGCGGCACCGGGAGGATGCCGTCTCCGACAACCTGCTGTTGCTCGATTACGTGCGTGAGACAGCCGGCCTCACCGGAACCAAGTGCGGTTGCGACGGCGGCGAATGCGGCGCGTGCACCGTGCTCATCGACGGCGAACCGCGGCTGGCCTGTCTGACGCTGGCGGCGGCCTGCGAAGGCAAGCGCGTCGAAACCATCGAAGGGCAGGCGGCCGGCGGCAAGCTCTCCCCGCTGCAGCAGTCATTCCACGAGAACCTCGGCACTCAGTGCGGTTACTGCACGCCGGGGATGATCATGGCCTCCGAAGCGCTGCTGCGCCGCAACCCCCGTCCCAGCGAAGCGGACATCCGCGAGGCGCTTTCTGGAAACCTCTGCCGCTGCACCGGCTATGTGAAAATCATCGAGTCGGTGAAGGCCGCGTGCGAGTCATGAACGAGATCGCTTCTTGCGCATCCCACGGCGAGGGGATTCCCGCGCCCACGCACGCCGCAGGCAGGCGCCAGCCGCTGATCGACGGCATCGAGAAAGTCACCGGGCGCGCCCGCTACACCACCGACCTGCCGGCGACTCAGGCGCTCACTGGCGCGATTCTGTCCAGCCCGCATGCGCATGCCGAGATCGTAAGCATTGACGTATCGCGCGCCCGGGCGCTGCCCGGCGTGCGCGCCGTCATCACCGGCGAGGATTGCGATGTTCCCTTCGGCATCCTGCCGATCGCCCGCAATGAATATCCGCTGGCGCGCGGCAAAGTGCTCTACTGGGGCGAGGCCGTCGCGGCGGTCGCCGCCGAGGACGAACAAACCGCGCGCGCGGCGCTCGACCTGATCGAAGTCGAGTACCGGACACTGCCGGTGTACATCAGCGCGGCCGAGGCGCGCGCCCCGGGCGCGGTGCTGCTGCATGCGAACAAGCCCGGCAACGTGGAGCGCGAGGTGAACAATACCTTCGGCGACGTGGACGCGGGAATTGCCGCCGCGGACCTGGTACGCGAAGAAAGTTTCCACTACGCTGAAGTGGCGCATGCGCAGATCGAGCCGGATTGCACCTTGGCTGAATTCGATCCCGAAAGCGGCCGGCTCACGGTGCAGTCGGTGTCGCAAGTGCCCTATTACGTGCACTTGACGATCTCCGAGTGCCTCAAGATGGATCCGGCCGACGTGCGGGTGATCAAGCCCTTCATTGGCGGCGGCTTCGGCCATCGCACCGAGACGCTGCCCTTCGAGATCACAGCGGCGCTGCTGGCGCGCGCCGCGCGCGGGACGGTGAAGTTGCAGCTCTCGCGCGCCGAGACTTTCACCATCCACCGGGCGCGCCCCGAGACCGACATTCGCTTGAAGATCGGCATGAAGAAGAGCGGCGAGATCACCGCGGTCGACGCGGAGGTGGTGCAGCGCGGCGGGGCGAGCGCCGGCTACGGCATCATCACCATCCTGTACGCGGGCGCGCTGTTGCATACGCTGTATCGCATGCCGGCGGTCCGCTACCGCGGTTTTCGCGTTTATACCAACACCCCGCCCTGTGGGCCGATGCGCGGCCACGGCGGCGTGGACATGCGGCATGCTTTCGAGTCGCTGATGGACATGATGGCCGAGACCTTCGGCCTGGATGCGTTCGCGGTGCGTCGCGCCAATCTTTTCGTTGCGCCCTACCAGAGCGTGAATGAGCTGAAGGTGAGCACCTGCGAACTTGCCGCCTGCCTGGACTGGGTCGAGCAGGCCTCCGGCTGGCGCAGCCGCAAGGGCAAGCTGCCGCGCGGCCGTGGTCTGGGCGTGGCCTGTTCGCATTTTATTTCGGGGGCGGCGAAACCGGTGCATTGGACCGGCGAGCCGCATGCCACCGTGAATCTGCGGCTGGACTTCGATGGCTCGATCACGCTGCTGACCGGCGCGGCCGACATCGGGCAGGGCTCTTCCACGCTGCTCGCGCAGATTGCCGCCGAGGTGTTGGGCCTGGAACTCGCGCGCTTTCGCGTCATCGCCGGCGACAGCGCGCTCACGCCCAAGGACAACGGCTCTTATTCCTCGCGTGTGTCGCTTATGGTCGGCAATGCCGCGCTCGCGGCGGCAGAGGACTTGAAGCGGCAACTTGTGGCCGCGGCGGCGAAACGGCTGGAGGTGGGAGTCGAAGACATCGAGTGCCTCGGAGAAGCCTACCGCGTCATCGGCACCGATCGTATGGTGTCTTACCGCGACGTCGTGAAAAGCGCGCTGGAAGTCACCGGGCCGCTTACCACGCGCGGCACGTACACCGTCCCGCTTGATATGCAGGGCGGCAAGTATCGTGGCGCCGGCGTGGGACCCAGCCCGGCGTATTCGTATGCCGCATCGGTGGTAGAGGTGTCGGTCGACGAGGACACCGGCCAGATCAAGGTC
The DNA here is from genome assembly GCA_001770355.1 of Betaproteobacteria bacterium RIFCSPLOWO2_02_FULL_62_17. Lineage (GTDB taxonomy): Bacteria > Pseudomonadota > Gammaproteobacteria > Burkholderiales > SG8-39 > 2-02-FULL-62-17. The sequence continues at coordinate 1,942 of MEQV01000266.1, read as the reverse complement.
GAAAAATTATGGGTGGCACAGGACTGCGGCGTTGCCATCAACCCGCTGGCGGTCGAAGGCCAGGTGCAGGGTTCGGTGTGGATGGGCATGGGACAGGCGCTGTGCGAGGAAACCGAATTCGTCAACGGCCGGCCGCTGCGCGGCAATCTGCTCGATTATCGCGTGCCGACCATCGTCGAATCGCCGCCCATCGAAGTGAAAATCGTCGCTTCATACGAGCCCAACGGCCCGTTGGGCGCCAAGGAGGCGAGCGAAAGCTCGCTGGGCAGCATCCCGCCCGCGCTCGCTGCCGCGGTCGCCGAGGCGATTGGCGTGCGCCTGCCCGGGCTGCCGCTGTCGCCCGACCGCGTGCTCGCCGCCCTTCATGCCCGGCGTCGCGAGGAGCGACTCAAGTCGGCTCTCGCGGGGGCACGCTGATGACACGCCTTTGCGAATTTTCGCTGCGCCATCCCGAGACCATCGAGGAAGCCGCACGCCTGCTCGCTGCCGAGCCGGAAGTACGCGTCATCGCCGGCGGTACCGCGCTGCTGACCAATCTGCGTCTGGGGCTGGGCAAGCCTGCGTCGTTGGTGTCGCTGGAACATATTCCCGGCCTGGACAAGATCGAGGTGTCGGCGCAGGAGGTTCGCTTTGGCGCCGGCGTCACACTGGCGCGACTGGCGACGGTTCCCGCGGTGCGCGCAAGCCTGCCGGCGCTTGCGCAAGCAGCGCTCACCGTGGCGGGACCCTCGCACCGAAGCGCCGCCACGCTGGGGGGCAACCTGTGCCTGGATACGCGCTGTGTTTATTACAACCAGAACGAAGTCTGGCGGCGTTCCAATGGCTATTGCTTGAAGCACGGCGGCGAGGTCTGTCACGTGGCGCCTCAGGGCAAGCGTTGCCACGCGGCCTACAGCGGCGATCTTGCGCCGCTGCTGCTGGTGCTGCAGGCCGAAATCACGGTGACGGGTACTGGCGGAGTGCGTCGCATGCCGCTCGGCCAGCTATACCATGACGACGGCGCGCAACATCTCACGCTCGCGCGCGGTGAACTAGTCACTGAAGTCAGCGTGCCTTTGCCGGCGCCGGGCATGCAGCTCGCCTATCGCAAGGCGCGCGTGCGCGATGCCATCGATTTCCCCCTCGCCGGGGTGGCGATGGGGCTGCGCATGGACGCGGGGCGCGTGGCTGAATTGCACCTGGCCCTTACCGGCACCAATTCGCAGCCGGTGCTGCTCACCGGTACCGCGGAGTTGCGCGGTGCCGCCGCCGATGCAGCGCTTGCCGAGCGGGTGGGAAAACTGGTGCAGCGGCAGGCGAGTCCGCAGCGTACCACCGTGACCACCTCCAATTACCGCCGCCAGGTCGCCACCGCGCTGGCCCGCCGGCTGGTCTTGGAGCTCGCGGCAGCGGGCGCCGGGCAGTCTCGCGGCACCGCTTGAGCGTGCCTGCATGGTGAAGATCGTCATTTTCTTCAAGCGCAAACCGGGTATGACGGTTGAGGCCTTTCAGCGGCACTGGGGTGGCAGCCATGCGCGCCTCGTCGAAAAACTGCCCGGCTTGCGCCGCTACGTACAAAACCACATGCTGGCCGATGCCTATCGCAAGGGCGAACCGGCGTTCGATGCGGTGGCGGAATCGTCGTTCGACGACACCCAGGCCATGAAAGCCCTGGTCGGCACCGCTGAATATGCCGC
>MEQV01000266.1:0-89 GCA_001770355.1 Betaproteobacteria bacterium RIFCSPLOWO2_02_FULL_62_17 | reverse complement strand
CGGGCCGCTGTGCTGTGCCGCGCCGTCGCTGCGCCGCTACTCGCAGAATCACACGCGGCTGTCGGCCTACCAGGGCGGCAGGAATCCCG